>PXEP01000167.1 GCA_003566155.1 Candidatus Acetothermia bacterium
AACCAGCTGAGGAGTACCCAGATAATCGAAGAGCCTTTCGTGATATCCCGCCTGTCGACCGTGGTGGGAGGCGACCAGCAGATGAGTGTCTCGAACAGCGTCCACGAATTCAGAGTTTGCAAAAAGGCTTTCCCAGCCTGGTGCCTCTAGGTCCCCAGGGATGACGATTCTTTCTGTCCCATAGGTTATCACAGCTACCAGGCTGTAGTTGTTGACATTATCTTTCTCTTGTTTGGGCGCACCTCCAAAGTACATGATGCGACTACCGCCGCTGTTATTCGGGAGGCACGGATTGTGCTCCTCTGCTACCGGCGTGGTGTATGTAGCTGATAAGAGCTGGAACAGTCTGTACTTGTCACCCTTCAGTTCAAACCCTTCTGCTGTTGCCTTCGGTCGGGCCAGCACCCTGGGACTCAAGTCCAGCAACTCTCCATCCCTGGTAATCAGCCGGCCAATATCGCCGATGTGATCGTCGTGCGGATGTGAGATAAGGAGGTAGTCCAGCTTCTCAACGTCCCACTCAGCCTTGAGGCGCTCTAGGGGACTGGTCAAACCTCGTCCGGCTCCCTCCCACATCCCCAGATCAAACACACAGTGCAAGCCTCCCGGTGTTCTCAAGTACAGCGCGTTTCCGTGCTGAACATCCCACACAACCAGCTTCATTGTCCCCATCATCCCCTCCTGCATTCGAACTGCGCGGGATTGCTCTTCATCCTATCGTGCGCCACAGACATCTCTTGCTCGACCCAGCAAGTGCTTGCGACAGCTCATTCTCGGCACGGAGATCGAAATGGCGCTCCCACTCCTGCTGCTCTGGGCACTTCATACATGCCCCAGCCATCTCGGGGGTGAAGCACTGAATCGCGTTGCCCACCTGGCAATAGCCAAGATACATTAGCAGGTCAATTTCAGCGTCAGAAAAAGTGTCCAGATCAGTGCGTATGCGCATGGCGAGCTGGGCGATGTGTTTGGGTACGGCAGCCCTGGAGTCGGGGAATGTAGTGTCCATCTTGAAATATGCTACTTCGTTGATGCTCTCCAACTGAACAGCCGCAGGATCCTTGCTCTTCTCAAGGGAAAAGCCGTGTTCTTCTAAATAGCACCGAGCTGTTTCCTCCAACCCCGCATCGTCAATGACTGACAACAGAAGCTGAACGCCCCTTGCCTGAAGCACAGCCTTGCGAGATAGCCCCAGCAACCTAGCCGCTGCTGTCTGGTACACCCGTCGGGCGTTGAAGGGGTCGAATCTAAGAGGTCCGGGCGCCCATTCAGACTCGAACGCCGAGGACGCATCGCTGATGATCAAGTGAGTACAGCGCGCTCCAGTGAGTCCGCGGATGCCGAGGTTGTCGTAGATTCCCCCGTCAACCAATACAGCTCTTGCATGATCGCGGATGAATTCTCTATACGCGGAGTAGTCTTCGGGGCGCTTCGAGAACACTCTGTTCTTCAGATCAAGGACAACTGGAGAGAACACAACAGGTACCGCTGCAGAAGCACTGACCGCTGTGGCAACTCGGACTTCGTCTCCATCAGTGAAGCCAAACCGATAGTCGCCCATCCAACGGCGAGAGAACTTCCAGTTTCGGCCGGTCGCAAGATTGGTGGCGTTTATGATGAGATGAGGTCTTGCACAGAGGTCTGCTATCCGCTTTCCTCGGAAGAACCTGCTATCCAACAACCTCTCGAGGTAGAAGGTCCTTCCTCTCCTCCGGGGCAGCACAGGAAGTGTAAGCGACTTGAGCAAGTATAGTGTCCTTATGTTCGACTGGGTGCCTTGCCGGAACTCTTCAATGAGTCCTTCTAGATCTCTCTTCGCATTCAGCCCGTAGTAAGCCCCCACAATAGCCCCACCTGAGACTGCAGAGATGACATCCACCTTGTCCAGGAGCCCCAACTCCTCAAGGCGCTTGAGCACACCTAGATGGAAGAACGCAGCCCTAAATCCTCCTCCCGAAAGGGCAAGCCCAATCCTGGGCTCGCAACTATCCCTGCCTGTATCTTCCGTCTGAGAACCCCGCTCCAAACTCGGGTGCATCGGCATGGGCAACATCACGTCTGACCACGTGGCCAGAATACGAGAGTTCCTAACTCGACCACTCGAACCGATCGGACAAGATTTCTGAAAGCACTGCGGCAGGGTTCGCGGACCCGGCCGCCATAGGGCTCGATCATCTCCACCAGGAGCTTGACCACACAGCGGGGGGTGTAGAACTCGCCGCCCTTCTTGCCCTCGGCGCTGGCGAACTGCGAAAGGAAGTACTCGTAGACGCGGCCCAGGACGTCCCTGGAGCGGGAGTCTTCGTCTCCCAGCTGAATGTTTGTGATGAGGTCGATCAGCTGACCGAGCCGCTGCTTGTCCAGCGCAGGACGCGCATAGTCCTTGGGGAGCACACCCTTGAGGGCCGGGTTGTCCCGCTCGATGCTGGCCATGGCATCGTCGACGAGTTGGCCGACGTTGGACTGGCGGGCGTTGGCCTTGAGGTGAGACCAGCGCGCTTCCTGGGGGACCCAGAACACGTTCACGGCCCGGTACTCGTCTGGATCCTCTGGGTCTGCGCCTTGGGATCGTTCGGCTTCCAGCTTCGCGCGGTGTTCCTCGAAGGCGTCGGAAATGTACTTGAGGAAGATCAGTCCAAGCACGACGTGCTTGTACTCGGCAGCGTCCATACTGCCCCGCAGGGCATCGGCCATTTCCCAAAGCTTGGCCTCGTAACCTACGGTTGCCGAGTTGTTGCCAGGGTTGGCGTCGTTGGTACTTCGCTTGGGCATCCGTCCTCCCGCTCGGCATAGAGCTTACGTCAACGCCGTACTGTTCGGCGTTTCACTATGGGCTATCCCAGGAACCCTTTCACCCGCATATGCTAGCGGGAAGTATGAGGAACGGGCAAGCGCATTACCTGTCCTTCAGGCTGCCCACATCAAGCCCTTGGCCGAGAGCGGCCGTACCAGGTGCGAAATGGACTCCTGCTCCGATCAGACCTCCATATCTTGTTCGACCACGGGTATGCCAAAAAGGTATTCCGCGGGAACTAGATAGCGTGACGCTCCTTGCGGATGATCACGCTCTGGGAGGGGAGCGATGGACAAGAAGACCACGGTGGCCGAGATGAAACGGTGGGTGCAGGACTTCTGCGAGGAAAGGGAAGGTGGGCATGGCGCAGCGGGCGGGGTTTGATCTCTCGGACTGCCTGGCCCAGAAGATGGAGGTGAGTGCACGCAAGTACCCGGTGGACAAGGCGCGGGGGAGCAATCGGAAGTATACGGAGATGTAACGGAACGTAGCTTGTGGCCTGTTGCAAGTGGCTTATGGGATCGCTCGATTCGTCTGAGACCTTGCCCCGCCAGGCGAGAGCCTCCCTCTATTCTGCTTGCTCGAGAGTTCGGCGTCCTGCATCGGTCGTTCGATACTTCTGCCTTGGGCTCCGAGGTTTCTCCGGAACTGTCATCTCCAACAGACTGGCATCCAATAGTGGTCGCAGAAGATCGTCTCGGAACTTGGTGCGGTTCGTTCTTCGGCAGAGTTCCATCAGCTCCCTAGGGCTTTGCTGAACTCGAGCAGCCTGAAGGATCGCAGCTTGCTCCGGGCTTAGTCCCAACTTGGGCCCAACTTGGGCTCAACTTGGTCCCCGAGCGGGACCAAGTCCGATTGGAACAGTAAAGGTCACGATTACCGAACCCGCTTCCTCGGCAAAGCTCGGCGGTTCGACGCCCCATCCCTCACATTCCTCAATCACCCGGTTGGTGCCCCGTCCCCAAGCCTCAACAGCCCCCGTGCGGTGGAAGGTATCAGCGATCAAGAGGTTGCGAAGGATCGACGTGTGGGGTCCGGAGAGCATGTCCGTGGTGATCCCTGAGGGAAGGGTGCCGGTACTTCTGATCTCGATCCGATCATCGAATACAGCGACCGCCACATGGCTGCCAGGCTGGGAATAGTCACGATGCATAACTGCGTTCAGCAACACTTCCCGCAGCGCGCTGGGCGGCACGGGAAGCCTGTCCTCACGCTCAATGCGGCCTTCAGCGAACCGCGCCGATAGAGGCAGTGTGCGGTCCAAAAAGTCCATCGCCTCTCGCACCATCGCAAACGCATGCAGATATTGTCAAGGGACACCAACTCTTACGACCTTGGGGAATCCCCTGACACCGGTTCTACCCCTCGCCGCTCGGCCGTAGAGCTTGACGAACTCGTCGAGGAAGGGATTGGGGCAAGCTGTGTAGTACGGAGGGTCGGAGAGCCGCAGGATGTCCTCGTCCGCAGCAGAGCCGCCGTCCGGGCCAAGCGGGAAGTCGTGCCGTTTCCGAAGCTCAGGAAGCTTCTCCTTCAGGCGCTCCAGGAAGTACGCGCGGCGCGCGTCTTCCGACTCAAAGGACATACCAAGGCATTCGACGCGCTGTTCTTCGAGAATTTTCTGCTCTTCCGATTCGTCGACAAGCCGGTCCATGCCTCCGTCCATATACAGCGAGGGGCCATCGACTCTTGGGCGCCTTCTGCGCGCCCCGCTCATGAGCGAAGGCTCTCCTCCAGGAATCTCGTGATCCGATCGCGGTTTGCACCCAGACTTGAGAACTGCTTCTCGCAGACATCGGTGAACCTGGCCAGGACCTTACGGTTGATCGCCTCCTGATCCTCGAAGATGGCCACCGAGTGGAAGGGGAGTCCCCACTTCTCGAACTGCAGCAAGGCGATCGTCGCGTCACGTGTCTTCCCATCGTTGGGGAGGCCATAGACGAACGTGGGCCGCGCAGAGCCGTTGATGCGGCAGTCGACGAGGTACATCCCTCGGGGATCGTATTGGGGGTGGTACCAGTTGAAGGTCCGCCGTTCCTCAGGGACGGTTTCGCTCAGCAGTCTCTCGAGATCCTCCATGAACGTAGACCGGACCCTCTCTCTCGTTAGGTAGGTGACGTCGGTGATCTTGAGAAGCGCCTGCACGAAAGAGTACAGGGCGTCGCCGTACTGCTCCTCAGGCACGGCGAGCACCAGCTCTCCGTCGCGATCCTGGACTTGGAAGGCCGAGAGCACGTTGGAGATGATCTTCTGTCGTGTGCCGCGCTGCAGATCCTTCTCGTCAACGGCATACGTCAGGTGCATGTAGGTGTGGGCCTCATCCGACAGCACCCAGCGGTCTCCTTCTTTCTTGAGGACAATGGCCAGGCGATCACCGTCATCGAAAAGAAACGGAGTGAACACGCGGAAACGCTCGACCCCCTCTTGGGCCAAGCGGATCTCCTTGGAGACCTTCTCCCGGAACTGCTGCTCAACACTGGCGATGGTCATCTCCTACACCTCATCAAACAGAGTGTGATACATTGCTGAGGGATCGACAAGATGTGCGTCAGTTATCAAGGTTCGGACTGCGCCATCATAGTCCGAGTACCGGTCAGTGGGAAGAGCGTAAGCGTCCTCGTCCATCCCGAGTTCCTGATAGCGTTCGGTGGCCATGTGGATGTGAAAGTCGTAGAAGGACTGGCCCTCGATCTGGTTCTTGTGCTCATGGCTCTTGCCGTTGTGGCGGCGCAGGCGAAACAGGCGGCTGGTTCCGGGAACGCGTACTGAAAGGCCCACAGAGAAGTCAAGCACGTTCAGCTCGCTCTGACGCAGGATCAACTTGAACTCGTTCCCTGCATCGCCGATCACGTCAAGGTTTGCTTCACGGTGCCCCCTCTTCGAACGCAGTGCGAGTCGTTTCCTCCAATCATCCGGAAGAGGCTTGCGCTCCTTCATGAGCTCGGCGATCTCCCGGTCTGAGAAACGTACTGCCATGGCTCACTCCACGACAGTGCGGATCTTGCTGGGGTCCTTGCCCTTTGTCTTCTCGTCAAGGTACACCTCGAACCGCTTCTTGATCTCCGCCAAGGTGGCCGGCTCACCGTTCGGGCCGAGCGGGAAGTCATGCCTCTTTCGCAGTTCGGGAAACTCCTCCTTTAGGCGCTCGAGCAAGTACGCGCGGCGCGTGTCTTCCGACTCGAAGGTCATACCGAGACACTCCACCGGGCCCTGTGGCTTGGTGGACCTGTCCAGATCTAGCGGCTGTTGCTGGTCTTCTCTCTTCGCCATCCGTATCCGTCGCCTCCATTTTCAATGCG
>PXEP01000029.1 GCA_003566155.1 Candidatus Acetothermia bacterium
CCGTTTCCACGGCATGCAAGGGAACCCGGATGGTGCGAGCTTGATCCCCTATGGCCCGCGTGATCGCCTGCCTGATCCACCAGGTGGCGTAGGTGGAGAACCGATACCCCTTGCGCCAATCGAACTTCTCCACGGCCCGCATGAGGCCCATGTTTCCTTCCTGGATTAGATCGAGGAGGGGAACACCGCGGTACGTATACCGCTTGGCGATAGACACAACCAACCGCAGGTTGGCCAAGGTCAGCCGTTCCCGTGCCTTCTCCCCCTCGCGCACAAGGAGCTTGAGGTGCTGCGCTTCATCCGAATCTTGCCCACCGCGTTTGAGCATCGCTTGGGCATGCTCTCCTGCCTCGAAGACCTGCGCCAGTTCAACTTCCCGCTCTGGGGAAAGGAGCGGCACGTGCCCGATATCGCGGAGATATGTGCGTACCGGGTCCCCCCTGTTGTCGGCAAGCGCCTCTTCCTCCTCCCAAGCCGAAGCCTCATCATCGCAAGCTTCGTCGGGCTCGCCCTCCGTCGGAATCGGCTCGGGACTGTCTTCGAAACTGAGCCGGTTCTGCGGGCCTTCTTCGAAATCATCTTTCCGAAACCGCGTCTTGTCCGCTTGCTCTCGCACAACGCCCCCCCATCTGCGCACAGACTTTCAATCCACTGTCACGGGTAACAGCGCGCCGAACAATGGCCAACGACCGCCAGCCAGGGGACATGTGACCAAGACCAAGGGGTCAGAAGCTGACATCCGACTGACCCTCCCCGAGTCTGCCTCAAACGCAGCAACCCACAATGCCCGTCAAAGGAGCAACGGACACCGAGCCCGCGAGTCCTGTATGGGGAGGGTCATGCCTTGCTCCGGCAAGTTGCTCTAACCTGTATGGGGAGGGTCATGCCTTGCTCCGGCAAGTTGCTCTAAAGTGCCGCCTGTAGCGTTTTCGGTGAATGCGCGGCGCTGTTTGGTAGAGGTTCATGTGCATCTTGGGTCCGATCTTAGAGGTTAGTAGGATGGCAGTATGTATGTGCTGAGCCCGCACACTATAATGGGTGGGGTGCGAGGGCGGCGGCGGGAGCGTGTTCACGCCCGACGCTCAGCGTGTTCAAACGAAGCATGTGGAGGAGGGGTATATGGGCGGGGCACGCAAGTTTTCTTTGGTAGGGATGGCGGGCGCGGTCATCTTGCTGACAGGTTGTTGCCTTTTCAGCTCGGCGCCCAACGCTGATTTCTCGTGGTCCCCCGCGGATGCCATTTCCCGCGCGGAGATTACCTTCTCGGATCGGTCGACCGGAGGCGACATCAACGCCTGGAGCTGGGACTTCGGCGACGGGAGCTCCTCGAGCAGCCGAAACCCAAAGCACATTTACATGAACAGCGGAACCTATCAGGTACGCCTCACGGTGACGGACGGCTGTGGCAAGGTGGGCACGGCCACGAAGACGGTCAACGTCGCCGTGGGGGTCAGCGGCACCTGGGACGGACATCTGCGGGATGGAGGCGTAAACCTGGAGCTCACGCTGCGCTTGTCGCACTCCGGGGAGACGGTGACCGGAGATGTGCGCTTCCTAGGGATATGGGTAGACGGCAGCGGGACGTTTGTCGGAAATCGCCTCAGATTGACCTTCCGGCTCCCGGGCGACCCATTCAACATCGTGCTGACCGGCGACTACAATCCCCACCGGGATGCACTGTCGGGAACCTGATCCTACAGGGAGGTCACCTTCAACACGTGGGAAGTGGCGCGGCACTAAGTCTGAGGGGCGCAGTGGGACAGGATACAAGATGATGCGGCGCTGGCCGACGCCGGTGCGTAGTCCTGGTCCTGTGCCTGGCACCCAGTCCGGGGCAGTGGGGGAAGAAAAAGCACATCCACGCCTAACAGACTCGTTCCGACATTGGATAAGGGGCCGCAGCTTTTGGCTAAGGCCAAGGCCTTATGCGCTTACGCCCTTGGCCGACGAACAGGGCCTGAAACTTGCACTAGGACGGGCCGCCGCGGTTGCCGAAACGACCGAAGGGTCCCATTCTGAGCACGTGGCCACGTTTGGCGGTCGGGTGGCCTACGAGACGGATGCCCTTGTCGAGGTAACCATCGCCCCGGGGCGCGGAACTTCGGTCGGCTGCAGGACGTGGCGCGCACGGTCGACTATCCCGGATTAGGATGTCGGGCGACACGGGTGGCGTGTTTGCTGCACTCGAGACATACGGGGCAACATTGTCGCCCACATTCAGGTTCTCGGCTCTCAGGACAGATGTCCGGGGTGCCGCCGACAAATAACTGTTGTACCGGTGACCAAGACCGTACGACACCCCTACAGCGCCTAACTACACTCGTACCGTGTTCACAAGAAACTTATGCGACCCGGGGAAGCACCAAGCAAATGCGGCGGACGCGCCAGACGCGTGCGCCGTGGGCCGCCGCTGGGAGCGGCGCACCGCCCGGACGCGTGGAGGAGGTCAAGCGATGAAACGCAAGGTAATGCTGATCGCGCTCGCGGTGGGCCTGGCAGCCCCGCTCGCAATGGCAGATGTGGAATTCCTAAACGTCGCGCTCGACGACGACTACGCCGCTCCGGGCGCGTGGGTGCTGGCCCAGGTGATTGAATTCGAACCCGACTCGGATATCACAATTCAAACGGTGAGTGTCACAAACACCGCACCGGAACCCAAGCTGGAGCTCAGTGATGTCGAGCAGATCATAGTCGTCAGGGACTCGAAGTACGGGCCTGTGGTTGGAAGCATAAGCGATCCGGTTCCAAGCAATGGCTTCGTCGAGATCCCGGCTGAACCACCCCACTCCGAGTTCGCTGAGGATGAAAGCCATGCATTGTTCATCTACCTGTTGCTGAGCAACGATGCGCCGTTGGGCGACAAGTTTGCGCTGGGCGGAACCAAGGTACATACCAACCCCGAAGACCCAGTAAACTACGACGGCGACGAGGCCACGGTGCTGACCGTCCAAGAGGGGCCGACGGTGCGCAGCGGGGACCCGAAGGTAGAAAACATGACCGTCTACCGGGGGCAGACGTTCATCGCCCAGCGGATCACCGTAGACGGAACTGACGTGCCGTTCGGCTTTGCATTGGACGAGCTCCTAATCAGGAATGATGCCGCCGCCTCCCCTCTCACCGGAGCGTACATAGAGGAGATAGAAATCCGGCGGGCGAAAGACGGGGCGGTCATGGGAAGGCAAACAAGCAGCACTGAACTCGCCAAACTGACCAATGCGGGTACCCCGGTCAACCTAACCTCGCACAACAGCATTCCCGCGTATGAGGAGCTGGTGTTCGAAGTGTGGGTCACGCTGGCCGGCAACGCGCCCAAGGGCCACAAGCTGGCACCAGAGGTCACCGTGTGGACAGAGAGCGCCGGGTTCACGGTCGACGAGAACATTCCCGAGTTCACCGTAGGCGACCCGGCCGGTCTGGAAGTGAACAACGACCCGCTCGATTTCGACGCCCTCAACGTGTTCTCCACCGAGCGGTTCCTCGCCCAGCGGATCAGGGTGACGGACGAGACGGTCGGGCCGTACGACGTCGCCATCGACTCGGTGTACGTGAAGAACATCGCCGCCGATCGTCTCGCCGAGCACAAGATAGACAGAATTGAGGTCCGCAGGGCGCGGGACAACGCGCTGATGGGGGAGATCACCGAGGACGACGACATCTCCGGATTCAACGTCGGCGGCGTCCGCATCATCACTGACCAGAACAATACAGTGGCTGACGCCACCACCGAGTACTTGGAGATCTGGATCACGCTTAAGGACCACGTTCCCCACAACCGCAAGATCAGATTGCAAAGCACGGTGTGGCACACGGAAGGCGGAAACACCTTCGCTTCGGCACCTGTCGATGGCAACGCCACATTCACCACCGGGCCCGAGGAAGACGAGGGTGGATTCGAAGTAGCCGAGACGGTGGAGCTCGCCGACCGCACCGTGTACCAAGGGCAGGAGTTTCTCGCCCAGAGGATCAAGCTCACCGACAACGATGCCAACCCCTACGACGTCTACATCACATCCCTGATCATCCGAAACACAGCCGATGCCAGTCCCCTGTCGGATCACAACGTGACCCACATCGAGATCCGCCGTCGGACGGACGGGGCGGTCCTCGGCGGCACGTCCGATACGCGGGGCCTGCGCACGGAAGGTGTCCGGATAGGCACTGGGGAGAACAACCGGGTGCCCGACGACACAAGCGTGGAGCTAGAGATCTGGCTGACCCTGCGCCAGGCCATCCCCACAGGGCGCAAGGTCGAGTTGGAAACAGTCGTATGGCACAGGGAAGGCCAGCAGAGCTTCCGCACCGATTCCCTCGAGGGCCCGGCTACGTTCACCACTGATCTGGGCGATCCACCTGAAAACGTTGACTTCACCTGGTCGCCGGAGGAGCCCGAGGTAGGCCAGCCGGTCACCTTCACTCCGGACGAAGACATCACCGATCCCGAGGGAGACATTGACGAAGCACAGTTCCACTGGGACTTCGGCGACGGGGAGGAGACGACAACCACCGGACCGCAGGAGGTCCAGCACACGTACACCGCTGCCGACACCTACGAGGTCACGCTCACCGTAACCGGCGACATCGGGATCTCCGCACAGCGCAGCCATGATGTCACAGTAATAGCCATGGACCTCACCGTGGACTTCTCCTGGACCCCCGAGCAACCGGTCGCAGGGGAGGAGATCACGTTCACCGCCGAGGTGAACAACGACCCGACCGAGCCGATCACCTACGCGTGGGACTTCGGCGATGAAACCGAAGTGCAGGAAACTCAAGAACCAACCATTCCCTACACGTACAACCAGCCGGGCGAATACCAGGTGACGCTTGAGGTAACCGACGACGAGGGCCTTACGGGAACTGTGACCCAGACCGTCACCGTAGGCGAGGCACAGGTGCCGGAGCTGGGTGCGATCTCCGTCGACCCAGCGGTCCCCGAAGTCACAGAGGACGTGACGTTCACGGTACCAACAGAGGTACCCGAGGGGGCTGAACCGGCAACCGAGTGGGAGTGGAAGTTCGGTGACGGAAACGAAGCCACAACCAACGAAAACACCGCGTCGCACACGTACCAAGCAGCGGGCCAGTACACGGTGGAGGTCCGAGCACGGAACGAGGCGGGCTGGAGCCAGACGCGGACGAAGGACATCTATGTTCGGGAGCCGGGAGCCGCCCTCATAAACACGCGCCTTACGGAGAACCCTGTGGACACACAAGCCACCATCCAGGTGTTCGCCCCAGAAGGGGCCACCGAGCTGCGCCTGTACATCTTCGACCTCATGGGAAGGCAAGTCCACGAAGCAGCCGTAGACGGCGACGAGGCCGTGTGGGATCTCACCGACACCAGGGACAGGTGGGTGTCCAGCGGAGTCTATCTGTATTTGATCACCGGTGTGTTCGAAGAAACTGCCATCCGCTCGGAGACGGGCCGGATCATGGTAGTCCGGTGAGGGGGTAGTCATGCGAAAACTATTCACAGTTCTAGCGGTCATCGTGGTCGGGGCGGGGGCCTCGACACAGGCGGGGATGCTCAACCCCTTAGACATGGGACTGGGCGTGCGGGCTATGGGACTGGGCGGTGCCTACACGGCGCTGGCCCGAGGTACGGAGTCGCTCCTTTATAACCCGGCCGGCCTCGCCCACCAGAACGGAATCCGGGCCGACACCAGCTACACCGCCGCGATGGGCGAGTTCGGCGTGGGTTGGCTGGCGGGGGCGATGCCCTCGCTGGGCGCCGGAGTGGCGTATCTCTCGGTGGGGGACATCGTCGACCCACAAGGGGACCCGCTTGCCTACCGCCAGTTCGCCCTGGTCGCCGGTGGCGGAATTGCATTGGCTCGTCTGCCTATCCCCGCGCCGTTCCCCGGGGCCGTGGGCGGCAGCCTCAAGCTGTGTTCCACGCGGGCCGCCGATCACTCGGCGGTGGGCATTGCGTTGGACATCGCGGCCCAGGCGCGGCTTCCGGTGCCGTTTGGAAATCTGGATGTCGGCCTAGCTCTTCGTGATCTGGGCCTCGGCCTGGGGATCGGCGAGGAAGGCGGCGGCTGGAGCACGGAGTTTGCTGTCGGGGCATCG
>PXEP01000136.1 GCA_003566155.1 Candidatus Acetothermia bacterium
AGCGGCCGTTAATGGGGCGGGTGGCGGCGCGCTGGGCCGATCTGGTGCTCCTCACCGCGGACAACCCCAAGTCGGAGGCGCCCGAGGAGATCGCTCGCCAGATCGCGGCAGGGATCCCGGACGGGGCTGAGCGATGTGAGATCCACGTGGACAGGCGGGCTGCCGTACGCCGGGCGTGGGAACTGGCCGCCCAGGGGGACATCATCCTCGTGGCTGGGAAGGGACATGAGCGCACGCAGTGGACGGCCGATGGCCCGGAACCTTACTCGGATCTAGATGTCCTGTGTTCGCTGGGAGGCACTCTGGCTGAGGGATTGGATTAGGTTCCAGACTCGGTCCGCAACTTCGGCCGGCGGTCCGGAGCTATCCACCGGGTACACCGACGCATCCCGCGGTGGTTGCAGGTCGCGCTGGGCGGAAAGTCTGCGCCGCACCTTGCTTCCCTCCAAGCCGGAAGACAGCAGCCGCTTGAGCCGGAGCTCCTCGGGTGCGTATAGCCAGACGAAGGCATCGAACGCCGCCCAATCAACGTGGGGGGAGGTCAGCAAGAGTGCCCCCTCCACCAGGGCCACCCGCGTGTCCTGCTGGCGGTGGTAAGCCAGGGCCCCGCGGAGCTCCTGTAGCACGGCCGGGTGGACGATTGCCTCCAGATCCTCCTTTGCCTGCGGGTCGGTCAGTGTGATGTGACCGAGCTGCTCCCTATCTACGGCCCCGTCCTCGGTGAGTATGGATTCTCCGAACCGAGCTATCAGGGGAGCATAACTAGGGCCGCCACGGCGATACGTGGCCCAGGCCAGCTCGTCACAGCTGACGTGGACCACCCCCGGACGGTGGGAGAGCATATGGCAGACGGTGGTCTTCCCCGCACCGGCCGGCCCGGCTACTCCGACGACCAGCATCTGTGTTCACCCGTCCGGCGCGCCCACCGGGAGTATTGCCAACACGGAGTGCTCGATGCCCAGCAGGTCCTGGGCCGACTGGTCGTCGAACGCTCCAACGATCACCGTAGCCAAATCGAGCGCTTGCGCTTGAAGGTACACGTTTTGCGCCACATGGCCCACCTCAATATGAACATAGCGCCGCCCCCGGTCTCCGTACACCGCCGTGGTACGTGCGTAGTCGGCCGCCATCACCAGTACCACCGGGGCTTCGGCAATCCAGGCTTGCCCGAGCGCGACCTCGGACAGTTCCTCTCGGAGATCGTCTTCCTTCAATAGCGTTAGGCCATGGTCCCGCGGATGGTATCGATAGAGTCCCTTGTTCAGGCCTTCGGCGTTGCCGACGCATAGGTAGAGCTCCAGCGGAAAGGTAGCCCCGGCCGACGGAGCTGTTCTGAATCCATGTGCGGGTTCAGTGATCCCCTGTGCAGCCCATAGGAGCTGGCCGATATCCTCAGCAGAGAGTGGAGCATCGGTGTACGAGCGCACCGATCGCCGTTGGGCCAACGCTTCCTCCACGGGCAACGTCCCGGTCACGTCGGGATCTGGTAGGAGGATGTCCGCTTCCGAAGCACCCGTCCCTAGCCCGATTCCCAAAAAGAGCATGAACAGCACAACCACTGTTGCAAGCCGGATTGGGTTGCTCAGGGCTAATTGGGTTTGCATTGCTGTCACCTCCCCGTGACAAACACCGTTTGCACAGGCTCATGGTAGTAGGGCGAACGTGTCCGCGCTATACCAGCGATCACCCTGTGCCACCGCTGCCGTAGATCCTGATGTAGTGCGCACTGCTGATCTCCGTACATGGATGAATCGTTGCGCTACAGCTAACAAGGGTCCGTATTGGCGCCGTCGGAGTCTGCCAGCGCCGATAGGTCCACCTCCCACCGGGGTTGAAGGCCGGGCAGCAAATGGAAGAAGAACTCCACATTCCCCGCTGGTCCGGCAAGGGGAGAAGGGATCGCCCACTGAAGACCCCAACCTAGCTCGTCGGCAGCGAAATCGCGCAGGTCATTGAGCACCCGCAAGCGCACCGAAGGATCGCGCACTACACCCCGGCGCCCTACGTCCTCTCGCCCTGCCTCGAATTGCGGTTTGACCAATGCGACCACTTCGCCGGCTGGGTCCACGAAAGGAGCCGCAGCGGGAAGGACCAGCCGCAGTGAGATGAACGCCACGTCGACCACAAACAGCGTGACCCGTTCCGGGACATGCTCGGAACTCAAGTGACGGGCGTTTATGCCCTCCCGGACAATCACCCGTGGGTCGTTACGTAGCTTCCAGTCTAAGATGCCCTTCCCTACATCCACAGCGTACACGCGCGCCGCGCCGTGCTGCAGCAGACAGTCGGTGAATCCGCCGGTGGACGCTCCGATGTCCAGGCATACCCGGTCGCGGGCGTCGACCCGGAATGCTTCAAGCGCTCCTTCCAGTTTCTCCCCCCCGCGGGAGACATACGGCGGCGGCCTATGAACGTCGATCGCGGATCCAGGTTTCACCAGCGACCCCGGCTTGTCGATCAGCTGACCGTCCACCCTGACTCTCCCTGCCCGGATGAGCGCTTGAGCCCGCGTGCGGTTCACCGCGAGTCCTTCTTCCACTAGGTGAGCGTCGAGGCGGCGCTTGCTTGACGGACGGCGCATCGGCCGGTTAGGTATTGGCAGCGGTTTTCTGGGTAGCGTTGTATAGCTCCAACCCATGCTCAAGTGCCGCCACAGCGCTTAGTAAGTTCTGCTCCTGGAGCACATATGCCATGCGGGCTTCGTCGCAGCCTTTTCCCGGGGTCGCATAAAAACCCTCACCCGGAGCGAGCATTACCGTTTCCTCGCCTGGGAAGTCCGTCAGCATCCAACCTACAAAGTCCTCCGCATCTGTCACCGGGAGGCCGATCATGATATAGAACGCTCCTTCCGGTCGACGGAAGGTGATCCCGGGAACGCTTTCCAGAGCGTCACACAACACGGCCCGTCGGTGCCGGTATTCCCCGATCATGCCCTCGATGACCTCGGCGTAGTGAGGATCGGCGAGGAATGAGGCCAGGCCGAGTTGCCCGAACGTGGGCGCCGATAGTCTTATGGTGGCACACTTGTTGGCCTCCTGCATCACCTGCTTGTTCTTGGAGGCAAACACCCCTATCCGTGCTCCGCAGGCGGAGAAGCGCTTGGAGATAGAGTCCACAAGGATTACACGGTCGGCTGCTTCGGGGAAAGACATCAGACTCCGGTGGGTGCCCTCGTATACGAACTCACGATACACTTCATCGGCAATGATGAACAGATCGTGCCGCAAGGCCAGTTCCACGAGGCGCTCCAGCTCGGCCTCGCTGTACACTACCCCCGTGGGATTGCCGGGGTGGGAGAACAATAGGGCCCGGGATCGCCTATCGATCAGCCGTTCGATGTCCTGTGAGGAAGGCAGGTGAAACCCGTCTTCGCGTTCAGTAGTTATCGGGGTCACCTCTACGTTGGTAAGTTGAGCGTATCCACGGTAGTTTGGATAGAAAGGTTCGGGGATCAGCACCCGATCTCCTGGGTCGCAAGCTATGTTGAGAGCGAACGTGATCGCCTCTGAACCTCCGGTGGTCACCAACAGCTCTTCCTCGTGCAGCGGTATATTCCAGCGGCCGTAATAGCCGGCCAGGGCTTCCAGGGCCACCTCGAGCCCCGGTGATGGAGCGTATGATAGGACATCGATATCCGCCTGGCGGACGCCGCTTAGATAACTCTGGGGGGTCGGAATGTCGGGCTGCCCGATATTCAGATGATAGACGTGCTTTCCCTTTCGCTTTGCCTCCCTGGCTAGGGGATATAGCCTGCGGATGGGAGACGAAGGGGCGGATCGGCTGCGCGCGGAAATCTCAGGCATGGTTCAGCACCCACACCTCGGGTCTCGCGGGCAGGTTCTCCCTGGTCAACGCGACTTCGGCGCTGTCGTGCTTCCGGACAGGGAACGGGCTGGCTTCCAGGAACTCCTCAACCGGACGGATCGGCCAATCCGGGATGGCATCTGTGCGGTAGTGCATCGGTATCAGCACCTTCAGACTCGGTAGCATCTTGGCTACACTCACCGCCTCTTGGGCTCCTATGGTGAAGTGCCCCCCGACCGGGAGGAACGCCACCTCTACGTCCTGCAGGGGTCTGCGCTGCTCATCGGTCAGGGTGTGCCCCAGGTCGCCGAAGTGAGCCAGTACTATGTCCTCGAGTGGAAAGCGGAAAATAACGTCACGACCGCGTTTTCGACCCCCTTCGGTGTCGTGGAAGGCAGGGATCCCGCGGACGGTTATCCCATGCGCCTCCTGTTGTCCTGTGCCGCGAATCACCTGGGGCGACCCTTGGACTCGGTCCACCGCGTTGTGATCGAAATGGTCGTGCGTGACCAGCACGATCTGTGCAGGGCCCTCGGGTGCGGGGTACGGTACGCTTTCATCGTATGGATCAGTGATAATCGTGGTTCCTTGCGCTGTCTCAATGGAAAAACAGGCATGACCTAGCCAACGAACCTTCACGCCTATCACCTCCGGTTACTGGTTACTCTACCCGAGCGCTGAGGGGTGGGGCAACCGGGATATAGCGCGCAACAACAGGTGTTCCACCAGTTCGTCGTAGGAAATGCCGGCAGCGGCCGCCGCACGGGGAAAGGTGGACATTGCGGTCATGCCCGGCAGCGTGTTTACCTCGAGCACGTATGGCGTCCCGTGGGGGTCGAGTCGAATGTCCACTCGGGAAAGATCCCGGCAGCCGAGGGCCGTATGGGCCGCCCGGGCCACCTCATGAACCGTCTCCTCCTGGAGAGGCGACAGTTTGGCCGGGCAATGGAACTGGCAGTGGCCGGGGGCGTACTTGGCCCTGAAGTCGAACGTGACCCCAACAGGCACGAGCTCGACCACGGGCAGGGCACGCAGCCCGGAGTCATCCTCCAAGACGGCTACGGTGAGTTCCCGGCCGGGGATGAACTCCTCCACGAGCACATCCCCATAGGTGCCTGCCACTTGTGGGATGAGGGACGACAGGTCCTCGGGGTTGTCGAGAAAGTGGAGGCCAAGACTGGAGCCCTCGCGCCGGGGTTTCACAATGAGGGGTGGGGTGAATGTCCATACGGAATCGGGGACCTTGCCCTTGCAGGCCGACTCCGCTGGGAGCAGTTCCCACCGGGGACTGGCCAAACCAGCTCCGGCCAGGAGGCGAAGTGCTTCCGCCTTATCCATCGCTTTGGCCGAGGCCGCCGGATCGGACCCCACGTAGGCAATGCCCATAAGCTCTAGTAGGAGCTGTACGGTTCCGTCCTCCCCTGATCCTCCGTGGAGGATATTGAACGCCGCCCTATAGCCGCGGAGCCGCTGGGGCAGGCCGTCGTATGATTGGACAGCGATGTCGTCGGCCTGCCACCCGCGCCGGGTAAGCGCCTCCAGAATCCCTTCTCCTGACCTGAGCGAGACGTCCCTCTCTGGGCTGTCTCCCCCGCGGACTACCGCTACCTTGACAACCTTATGGTCCATGATGGATCATCGTGCCCAGCGCTCCCGCCGGAGGCAAGGGCGCTTGACCTCCGACGAGGGGCGATGTATACTCACAAGCTGACGCCCCGCCCGGGGCGTCGTGAGAGGGAAGGCTGGTCATTGACAAGTGGACAGGTAGTGCGATGAGGAATCCTATCGTTCCCTTGTAGTAAGGAAGAAAAAACTAAATCGAGAGGGTATGATCCCGGCTCAGGGTGAACGCTAGCGGCGCGCTTAACACATGCAAGTCGTGCGATCGGTCCTTGTGAAGTCCCTTCGGGGATGGAACGAGGTTACGGAGCGGCGAACGGGTGCGTAACACGTGGTTAACCTGCCCACGCGACGGGAATAACCAGGAGAAATTCTGGCTAATGCCCGATAGTCCCACGGAGGCGGATGTCCCTGTGGGTAAAGGCGCTACGGCGTCACGCGTGGATGGGACCGCGGCCCATCAGCTAGACGGTGGGGTAACGGCCCACCGTGGCGATGACGGGTAGGGGGCCTGAGAGGGTGGCCCCCCACATGGGGACTGAGACACGGCCCTGACTCCTACGGGAGGCAGCAGTGGGGAATCTTGGGCAATGGGCGAAAGCCTGACCCAGCGACG
>PXEP01000111.1 GCA_003566155.1 Candidatus Acetothermia bacterium
CCTTCGGCGGTGTCCACCGTAACGCCCCCGGTCGGCACGAAACGAAGCTGCGGCAGCGGACCCCGCAGCGCTTTCACGTAGTCCGGGCCGCCCACCGACGCCGGAAAGATCTTCACAAGGTCAGCCCCTTCCTGCCACGCTGCGAGCGCCTCGGTAGGGGTGAAGGTCCCAGGGATAGCAAGGGCGCCGTGCCGGTGAGCCACGTCGATCATCCCTGCGTGCAGGATAGGAGAGACCAGAAATTGTGCTCCCGCGAGTACGGCAGCGTGCGCGTCCTCGGAGTCAAGGACGGTTCCAGCGCCGATCAGAACGTCAGGATGTGCAGCACGGACTTCTTCCAAGCACTTGAGTGCCCCGGGTGTGGTCATTGTAACCTCAAGGATGTCCAGCCCGACCTCGGCCAACGCCCCGGCCAGACTACACAGCCCATTCACCTCGTTAGCACGGACAACCGCAACCGCCCGTGTGGCACGCATCCTCAACAACAGGTCCGCCCGATCTTCCATCGCCCGTCCCCTCCCCCTTGCCTAACAGCTGTCCATACCCACAACGCAGCGAATCGCCCGCACGAGCGAATCGGTCGTCTCGGGCATCGCCTGCAGCCCCATGTTCCCGATACGGAACGCCGCCCCCTTGAACTCCCCCATCCCGCGCGCCACCAGGATCCGGTGCTCGGCCTTCAACCGGTCGACCACTTCATCGGCACTCACATCGGCCCGTCCATGCGCCGCTACCACTGTGGGAGAAGCCATCGACTCAGGGAACACCGGGGCGAATCCAAGCTCTGACAGGTGTTCCCTTAGAGCGTGAGCGCTTTGGTGGTGCCGTTCGATGCGCTGGGACAATCCCTCCTCCAGCACCCTTTCGATCCCTCGGCGCAGTCCGCGAAAGACCGGAACAGCCAACGTCACGGGAAATGGGTGCCAGTCTGCCCAAATCTCGGCATACTCGCGCCACACATGGAGATTCAGATACCACCCCCTGGCCTTCGTGCCCTCGATCCTTGGCCAGGCTTCTCTCGCCACCGCAACCAGTCCCAAACCCGGTGGCCCCTCCAAACACTTCTGGGAAGCGCATACACAGATGTCGATCCCCCATGCGTCCATGGGGATTTCTACTCCTCCCAGCGAGGAGATCGCATCCACAAGGAACAACACCCCGCGCTTTCGGCAGATCTCCGCCAACTCCGATACCGGGTTGAGCAACCCACTCGATGATTCGCTGTGCACCACGGCCACCGCGGTGATTCCCGGCTCCTGCTCTAGAGCCTCTGTAAGCTCGTCCGTACCGATCGGCTCGGAGATGGGAATCCGCCGCACCACCGTATACGGATCTATGCTCAGGCCAATGGATGCCAGCCGCTCCCCGAAAAACCCGTTGGACAGGACCAATAATCTTCTCCCCTCCCCCAAACAGCTTCCCATCGCCGCCTCCAAGGCGGCACTGCCGCTCCCAGGGATGGGATAGACATCTCCATCGGTCCCAAAGATGACCCGCAGAAGATCCAGCGTCTCGTTGTAGTACGCGGTCCAGTCTTCACCGTAGTGAGGCACGACCGGCCGGGACATCTCAGCGAGCACCTCCGGGTGGAGCTCGACAGGCCCGGGGATCATCAGGTGATATCCGTCGAGCATTGCGCACCCCCTCCATTTTCTCCGAACTCCGCGAGTTCAAGACGTTTGAGCGTCTCCGGAAGCGGTACCCCCGTGTCCTGCGCCCAGCCGTGAAGCGCGTAATACTCGCGTACCATCCGTTGCATGCGCTTGAGGTCCAGGATTGGGTTCTCAATCGGCAGAGACTCTTGGCGCTCGTTCATCAGCCTCCAGGGAGCATACGACGAGGGATCCTCGCGCCACCCCAACCGGAGGTTGATCAGCCGCTCCAAGGTGACGATGCGCCGGCCGGCCGCCATGATCGTCTCGGCATCCATGTCGATGCCCGTCATGGACGAGAACAAGCGCGCACACCGCCCCGGGGTGGCCCCGTAAGCGGCGGTGGTCACAAATGCGCACAAACCGAGGGCATCCGAGACCGCGTAGATATCCTCGTGCCAGCGCACAATCTCCGCTCGCTTGTCGGGGATGTCGGACCGTGCATACCGTTCGTCCCCGGCAATTTCCTTGATCAGTTTCCGCATCTCCGGCGTCATGCCGAACTCAGCCAGGCACTCCGTGTGCAGGTGATCAGGCCCACGAGGGTTCATGGCGAACGCGAGCGCGTAGCCGAGCGCTCCCCGAGTTTCGACCCTGCTTTGCTCCATACCCCGGGTGTGGACAGCCCACTTCCACGATTCGCCCCCAATACTGTCGGCCGCCATCCGAACCCCATCGGCCAGGAGGTCGCCAAGCTTGCCTTCGCGCAGAGCTATCCTCTGCGGGAGCTCGGTCACCGCTTGTTCACTGCCGAAGCTAAGATCAACTCCCTCGGAGTACTCGTCGGGGAGTGCGCCGCGCTCGAACGTCTCCATCGCCCACTGGATGACCCCGCCTGCCGAAATCGTGTCCATCCCCAGGTCATTGCACAGTTCGTTGGCCCGCTGGAGCGCACCGATGGACGCGATCCCTGTCCCGGTTCCCAGAGCAGTCACGGTCTCGTACTCCGGGCCGGCCGAGAACGCCCCGGCATAGGGCCCCTCGTCGATTCGTATGAAGCGGTGGCAAGAGTAGATGCACGAAGCGCACCCGATCCGGCCCTTCAACAGGCCCGCCTTGTTCCAGTATTGGCTGGTGAGCTCTTCGATCTCCTCGATGCCCCCTTTTTGGAAATTGTAGGAAGGCAGCGTTCCCAGCTCGTTCATCATCTCCACGGACGCGGCTGTGCCATAGTTGTAGTAGCTGTCGGCCATGGTGTCAGCGTAGAGCGCGTCACGGACCTCAAGGCGGGCCTGATGGAAGCCTTCCGCAACCACTGGGGCGATGGACCCACGGGGCTCGGCCACGACGATGGCCTTGACCCCTTTTCCTCCCATGACCGCACCGCCTCCCCCGCGCGCCGCAGCGTTGTAATGAGACGACATCACCGCCGCGAACCTAACGAGATTCTCTCCGGCAGGTCCTATGCAAGCGACGTTGACGCCCGGTCCGTGGGTAGCCTCGAGCGTCTCGGTCGTCGTACGCACTGTGCAGCCCCACAACGCACCTGCGTCCCGCAACTGGACATGTTCTCCGTCGATCCACAGGTAGACTGGCTTGTCGCTTCTGCCGCGGAGCACAATCTGATCGATCCCGTTCAGCGCGCATTGGATACCGAAGTGCCCCCCGACATTGGCCTTGCAGTACAGTCCAGTGGCGGGACTGACGAACGTGATGTTCGATCTTCCGCTCATGGGCGCGTGCGTTCCCGATAGCGTCCCCATGGAGAAGATAAGCGGAGCCGCGGGTTCAAACGGATCTGTCGGCCCCGCAACCTCCCGTGCCAATAGGGCCGCAGCCACGCCACGGCCCCCGAGGAACTTCCGAACGTCCTCTGCGGGCACGCTGCAGCGCTCGACCGTCCCCTTGTCCAGGTTGACCTCCAGAATCGTCTGGGAGTAGCGTTGTCTACCTTGGTTCATCGCTTCGTCCCCCTTCGGCGTCCACAGGTATGTACGTCAGCGCCTGGGGCTTTTGACAGGTGGCCACGCACGACGGATCTCCCCCGCACAGATCGCAGATCAACGGCAGTCCGCGCTCCTCATGAAAGCGGACCCCGTCGTACGGGCAAGCGTCCACACACCGCCGACACCCGATACAGCGTTCCTCGGCAAGTTGGATGGCCCCTGTAGCCGCTTGCTTCGATAGGGCACCCACTGGACACGCCTCAATACAGGGGTGCTCCGCGCACTGGATGCACACGCGGGGCCGGAAGCTTGCGTTCTCGCCGTCCCGGCGCACAAGAACGCGGGACAACAAGAGCGAAAACACCCCTTCCTTGGCGAATGAGCATGCCAGCTCACAGCTGGAGCATCCCGTGCAGCACGATGGATCCACCCGCAGCCTGTTCACCACATCTCCCTTTCTTTGGCCAGCCTACTCAGCCGGCTCCTCCATGATCCACACACACTCGGGCTCGTTGCGCAGGATGCGTCCGCCCCAGGTGAACCGGATGTTGGGGTTGAACCCGTTGACGAAGCCCCGATCTCCCTCACAGAAGACCTGAGCGATGTCCGACCACCGCTGGGGAGGTATATCGTACAGAGACAGCGTATCCTCGATGATGCATGCCTTGTTCTTGACGACGAACCTCTTGCCGTTCCACTCCGTGTCCGGTCCGGTCGGGTAGAGTTCCTCCCACGTCTCCTTCAATGCCGCAAGATCGTTCCTTCCGGCACGCTCTGCCATCGCCCTGCCGAACCGCACCCCTGTTTCGTACATCGCCTTCCCACACATCTCTACAGCGACATCGCGCCCGTAGCGCTCCTCGATCGCCTCCCACAACGTCAAATAGAGCGTCGCCTCCCATCGATAGCCGGTGGCCAGTTGACTGGCCGGATAGCGCTCCTCCATAGCTGATTCTCCTTTCAGTTCCTAGCTGCCTACGCCTCGTGCATCATCACGGCGCGCAGGCACTGCGAGCCCTTCTTGTCAAACGCAGTGTCGATCGCCTCACGCCAGTCGCTGAGCGGGAACCTATGTGTCACCGCGAACTCATGCGACACGCGTCCCGTTGCCAGAAGATCCACCGCAATGCGGTAGTCGCGCCGCATCCCGGTGGTGGAATAGCTGTTTGAGGACAACAGGTGGACTTCCTTGAACAGCATCTGCAGAAGGTCCACAGGGCGTTGTCCCTCGAAGATCCCCGTCATGATGACTTTGCCCCCGTTCCTGCACATGCGGATTCCTTCGTCGATCACGTCGGTCCGACCCCCGACTGCCTCGTAGACGGCATCCACCCCGCAGCCGCCGGTCAGTTCGCGAATCGCCTCGACCGAGTCCGTATCCTTGTCCAGCCGGATGACTTCGTCCGCCCCGGCCTGCGCAGCCGCAGCGGCCTGGAACTCGTACTTCGCCGTGGCGTACACGGTGGTCACACCCCAGGCCTTCAGGCACTGGATGAGGTCGATGCCGATCACGCCTGAACCGAGCACGGCCACCGTGTCCCCCGGCCCGCTCGGTCCGACGGCAAGCGCGTGTACGCCGACCGCCAGCACATCGATGAGCGCGGCCGCCTCAAACGTCACGTGGTCGGGAAGCTTGAACAGCCGACTGGCATGGACGATGGAGTACTCCCCGTAGCCGCCGGGCAGCATCTCCACCAGTGGTATCCCCACGTGGGTAAGTCCGTGCTGGCATACATGGTATTGTCCGGTCAGGCACGGCGGACAGGGGGGCACGCGTCCCAGTTCCAGACATCCGTGCAGTGGTTCCACGGCCACGCGATCACCCGGAGACAACCCCGCCGCCTCGTCGGAAGCCTCCACGACCACGCCCGCCGACTCGTGCCCAAGGACAGCCGGCAGGTTTTCGTCCGGAACAAGATGGCGCGTCTGGCCTCCCAGGTAGTGAAGATCCGAACCGCATATACCCGCAGCGCGGTTCCGGATGAGCACCCATCCGGGGCGTAGCTTCGGCTTGGGGAACTCCTGCAGCGCTACGCCCTCCGGCCAACGCCCTCCATCCCACACAACAGCCTTCATCATGTCACTCAATGCTTACCTCCTCCTCGGGTCCACCCTCCCCCACCTCGTCGAATAGGTGACACCACACTTCGGTGTTCCCGACTCGTTGAGGCGTGGGAGCACGCTCTTGACAGATCGCCAGCTTCCGGCTGCAGCGTGGGTGGAAACGACAACCGGCCGGGGGATTGGTCGGACTGGGGATCTCTCCCTTCAACGGCGGCACCGGGTCCCGGAGAGATGGGTCGGGAACGAGCACGGAGCCGATCAGCGCTCGGGAGTAGGGATGCTTGGGTCTGTCCAATACAGCCTCGGTAGGCCCCATCTCGGCAGGCATCCCCAGATACATCACCAGCAGCCGATCACACAGCTGTCGAACGACGGCCAGGTCGTGCGTAATCAACACATAAGAAAGATCGAATTCCTC
>PXEP01000138.1 GCA_003566155.1 Candidatus Acetothermia bacterium
CAAGCTGATCACCGTAGGCGAAACCTGACGCGTCAAGCACTACGTTGACCTCATCATCCGAGACAACGCCGTAGCGCCTCCGGTACCCAGCAGAGATGAACCTGCCGAGCGGATCTAGATGCAGCCCATACCGCCGAAACAGGGGGACAACGAGCTTTGGGTAGATCCCTAGGCGCGCGAGGTCCTCGTAGCGGCACGTCGACGGGTTCGGAGCAATCACAAGCGTGAACTCCTCCCTACACTGCGTTCGCCGCGCCAGCCGCTGCAAGATTGCATGCAGCATGAGCTCGGCTCCTTTGTTGACAAACTGCACGCCTTTGATCTCAATGATCACGTCGCATCAGCGTCCTGTCCGTTCGTGTCGCGAGGAGCCGCGATCATTGTAGCCAAATAGAGATGACAGGACCCCTCTCCCTCGATGCACAGCAGCTAACGGAACTCTCATGAGCCTCTGGCGCCTCACACGTCTCGCCGTCTCTCGTATCAGAGTCTGCCTGTCTGGGTAACTATCAAGGTGCAGAGACCATCGGAGTTTCGTTCGAAACGTCCATTGGGATCTCTGCCCCGACGGCACACTGAGGCCTGGGTGCCCATAGGCTGGAGCATTCAGACCGAACGCAGCCCATGCAGCCATGTATGCCTTCCACTCCTGACGCTTCAGGTCGATCTTCTGTCCACGGATCACTCGGTCATATGGTAGGCATCGGAGTGAGACGCTCCCACCCGCACGAGCATCCTCCAACGCCTTGACCCCAGCAGGCGTGCGCGCCAGAACAACGGAATCCCCGTGCCGATGGTCAGCCTCCGGGACACCCCACGGGTCACCTACGGTGACGTCAGCCAACACGTTGAGTTTGTCGAAACAGATGCGACACCTCGGAGGGGTCAGACAGTCCTTGATCCGATGTCTATCTTGTCGCGGAAGAATCACGGTATTCCCCTCCTCGTCAGTGACTCGGACGTCGCCAGGATACCCGCCAGCTCTCTTGTCTTTGAACACGACCATCGAAGCTTGAGGGAGCGCCGCCCTCTCTGCAAGGAGATCAATGGCGGCGGATGTTAGTGTACGCTCACACACCAGGCCAATCACCAAAGCGAGTCTCTCCTGCAGCTTCGCATCGGCCTGCATGAGATGCCTCAGCCCATGAACGTGGCACGGCAGCCCCACAACGGCTAGCGGACCGGTTACAGAACGTGCTTGCTTCAGTGCGGCCAGCACTGCAACCGGCGAGTACTTCGACCTTTGTGCGGCGATCACTTCAGACTCCGTTGTGGCAAGATAGGCTTGTGGTCGTGGCGGTACGCCGTGTTGCATCGCAGTCACCAAAGCACCTCCAAGATCTCCTGTCCTTAGCCCATGACATAGGAGAGCCGTTACCACTCCGCCACTCTGTGAGTTCTCGTAAAGGACACTGTCCGTTGCCCTTCCGACAAAGCACTCGAGTGCAACTCCAGTGAACGGATCAGGGGAGAGGCTTTCAGACGCTTCCACAGATAGGCCCTTGCCGGGACAGACATCCCAGCATCGGCCGCAGGTAGTGCATCGCGTACTGTCGATTCGAGGGAACAGAAAGCCCCCCGTCGTTTCTTCGAACGAGATGGCCTCCGTAGGGCAGATTGCTTCACAAGCTCCACATGAGTGACACAGCATGCGGCCGACGGTGCCTTCAATGGTCTTCATCCCTACCTCCATGGTACTAGGCTCTCAGTCGAGGATGTCGCAGAACCAGGCTCCTTTGCGGCGACGAGCGGTGTACCGCGCAAGCCTAGCTCCGCCATTCTACCTCGCGTGCTCACCATCCGGGCACTCACCTCCTGCCCGCCTCTCCTTTCTCATTGTGATGACGAGCTTTGCCAGATCGGACCACACCAATGGAAGAACCGTACACACGTACACTAGACCACCGACCGCCAGCAGAGCAGCCAGATGGAGGAGCTTGTCAACTCTCCACAGGTGAAGTATCACACCAACCACACCCGAAGCCAGTGCAGAACCGACAAGTGGGGGAAACAACGCCTTCAAGATAGACTTCTCCGATACATCGACCTTCTTGCGCATATAGTGCTGTTGCACGAACCGCCCCACAACCTTGATCACCAGGACCGCTCCGGCAGCTCCGGGAATTCCGAGAGTCAAGGTGCCGATCCATACAGCAGGAAGGAAGAGGACCGTGTTGAGTGTGAGTAGCCCCAGTACAAGCCGAGCGTGTCCTAAGCCCCTGAGCACAGTAGTCGCTGTCCCCCCCCACGCATAGACAATCACGCCCACTGCGAGCAGGCGGAGCGGGACAATCGCGCCTGTCCAGCGGGTACCGAATGCCAACTGGACCAGAGGAGTAGCTACCGTTGCGGTGATTGCCATGAGCGGAAACACGATCAGGGCGTTGTACTGGGGTTGGCCCGCTTTGGTGGACACCTTAACGCTTGACACCCGATCCTCCAGTCTGTGCTTGGCTGTCATGCGTCACTCTGTGTTTCCTTGTACACCTGCAAGACCGACTCCAACGGGAACCGTGGCTCCTTCAGCAGTTGGTGCCGAGAGGGAAGCGGTGTGTCTTCTTTCGTAGTTTGCCGGTGAGTCGTACCCCAGTGCCGAGTGCCTGCGATGGGGATTGTACCAGCCCTCGATGAACTCGAACACCCCACGCTTTGCTTCCTGCCGTGTCTGGAACGTCCGTCGATCCAGCAGTTCACACTCCAAGGTGGCAAAGAAGCTCTCGCACTGGGCGTTGTCGTAGCAGTCCCCTGCCGAACCCATCGATGGCCGTACGCCTGTCTCCCGGCACCTTTTGCCAAAGTCGACAGCTGTGTACTGCGATCCCTGATCCGAGTGGTGGATCACCCCTTCCGGACGACGCTGCCCGATCGCCATGTTGAGCGCCTGGAGCACAAGCTCCGTCTTCAGGTACCGCTCCATCGCCCATCCCACAATCCGGCGGCTGAAGGCGTCCATCACCGCCGCCAGGTACAGAAAGCCCTCTTGCGTGGGGATGTACTTGATGTCGGCCACCCACAGGCGATCTGGCCCCTCGCTTGCGAACTTACGGTCCACAAGGTCCGTCGCCGGCTTAGCATCCGGATCACGCTTCGTAGTCCCCTTACGGCGTCTGCGGCTGGCGCCTGAAAGACCAGCTTCCCGCATCAGCCGCGCCACACGCTTACGGCTCACGTTGATCCCTTCGGCCTTGAGCTCGGCATGCGCGCGCGGCGCTCCGTACGTCCCCCGACTCCGGGCGTGGATCGCCTCGATCTTCTCCCTGAGCCACAGATCCTCCCGTGCTCTCTTCGATGGCAGCCTTCTTGACCACGCGTAGTACCCACTGGAGGAGACTTCCAGCACTCGGCACATCGTGGCCACCGCATGCCTCGCCTGGTGCGTACTCACGAACTCGTAGACTTGCCCCGTCGAGTGTCGGTCCCCTGAGCAAACCAGGCCGCGGCTTTTGCCAAGATCTCTCGCTCTTCCTGTAGCCTTCTGTTCTCACGGCGTAACCGACGCAGCTCCTCCCGCTCCTTGGTCGTCAGCCCAGTTCCGTCGCGGCCCTCATCGCGGTCAGCCTGCCGTACCCACTCGCGGATCGTCTGGTAGCAAGGCTCGAACTCCTCAGCAAGCTCACGGATCGATCGCCCCGCCCGCACCAGCTCCACCATCTGCTGCCGAAACTCCGGCGGATACGGCGGTCGCGTCTTCGGCATCGTGAACCCCTCCTCCTTTAAGCCTAAACCTGTCCACGAAACCGGGGCAACTCCAGCGTTGTACCTCAGCACATGAAGATAGTACTTCCTGATGCTCTCAAGATCGGCCTGCAGTTCCGAGTAGACTGGATAGAGGGCCCTGTTAAGAACCGACATGAGCTTGGCGCGGAGGGCATCCGTCAGCGTGAACGCCAGGGTGTAGAGGCCCAGCTCATTTGCCCCCAGGAGCCTTCCAACAATCAAGTAGTCAAGATTCTTCGAGGCATAGACAAGGAGGCTGCTTCCCATCATATAGGAACCGAATCCAAAGAGGTCCCAAAGCGCCGTCTTGGACAAGCTCTTTGAGGGGAACCACCTTGTGGACGCCCACAGGAGGGGCATCGCGATCGTTGGGGCAAGGACAGCCTGGGCGACGATGCTCCATACACCGAAGCCTGATAGTGCCATAAGTACGGCAACGGCTGCACCCGCAGCCAATCCCACCGCCTCCGCCAGTGCGATAGCCCTGAACCGAAGCGCCCTTGTAAGCTTCGCAAGATGTACTAGGCCAAGGGGTCGCACAAGCAGCGGCAAGCTGAGCCAGACTAGGACGGGTCGCAGTGCTGGCTCTCGGTAGAACGAAGATGCAAGCGGCGCGATGCCGAATGACATAGCAAGAAAGGCCAATACCGCAAAGGCGAGACTTGTCCAGAAGGCTGCGTTGAAGTGCTCCTCTCGCAGATGATCTGCTTTTCTCTGGATGAGCGCGGATGTTAGGCCCAGCTCGTTCACGGATGCAACCAGGCCGGTGAATACGGTTGCCATGCCCACCAATCCGAAGTGCTCTGGGAGCAGGAGCCTGACAAGAAGCAGGCGCACCATTAGAGATAGACCTTCCCTGACAACTAGCCCGGCGCCAAGCCAAGAAGCACCTCGGAGTGCTCTAACCGGAAGCGATCCGGTAGAGTGAGAAGCTTCCGATC
The DNA here is from genome assembly GCA_003566155.1 of Candidatus Acetothermia bacterium. GTDB lineage: Bacteria > Bipolaricaulota > Bipolaricaulia > Bipolaricaulales > Bipolaricaulaceae > T3SED10-47. The sequence continues at coordinate 4,659 of PXEP01000138.1, forward strand.
TCTCGGTATAGCCTTCAACAGTGGCCTGTGGGTCTCGTCCTGGGGCATGAGACGTCATCGGGCTGGCCGCCTAGTGTGTGCCTGATCCCTAACCGGAGATGACCGGGATGCACGCCTCACCAATCTGCCTCGTGAGGATTCCCGGGTGAGTACTCTCATTGAGCCCCGCTTTGTAGCAGCCAGTCAAGAAAGTACCCGAGTCCCCTATCCAGCGGAGTGCGCGGAGTCCAGCCTAGTCTCTTGAACCCCTGAGTCACATCCGCCCACGTTTGCATCACATCGCCAGGCTGAGTCGGATACCTGTCGATCAGTGCCTCCACACCGAGCACTCGTTCAAGGGACTGGATCAACTCACTGAGCTCCACAGTGTGGCTGTTCCCCAGGTTGATGATCTCGTAGTCGGACCCGGTGTAGTCCATGGCTCTCCGGATGCCCTCCACGATGTCGTCGACGTAGGTGTAGTCTCGCCGGCTCGTCCCGTCGCCGTACAGGGGGATGGGCTTCCCAGCCTGCATGAGTCGGGCGAACTTGTGGATGGCGAGGTCCGGCCGCTGCCGGGGCCCGTACACGGTGAAGAACCGTAGCGCGATGACCCGGATGCCGTAGAGATGGCTGTACACATGCCCGAGTAGCTCTCCAGCCACCTTGCTGGCGGCGTACGGGCTGATGGGCAGGAGTACATGGTCATCCTCGCGCCAGGGGACGTCGGGGTTGATCCCGTAGACGCTGGAGGAGCTTGCGAACACGAACTGCTCGATGTTCCACTCTCGGGCGAGCTCGAGCAGGTTCTGGGTGCCACGGACGTTGGTGTCGTAGTAGCCGGCGGGGTCTTCGATCGAAGGGCGGACGCCGGCGCGAGCGGCCAGGTGGACAATGGCGTGAGGCGTGAGCAACCATATAAGCCGTCAAGGTGAAGCGGGCTGAGGTTGCCATGGTGTCCAGTCCCTGACCATGGCATTGAGCATGGTGAGGAGCTTACGCATGCAGGCGACCAGGGCGACTTTGGGGCGTTTGCCTTGGCTGCGCAGTCGCTGGTAGAAGGACCGGATCACTGGGTTGAACCTCACAGCTGAGACGACACTCATGTACAGCGCTGCCCGTACATGGGCTCTGCCACCCCAGATGGCTCTTGTCCCTTCTCGTTTTCCGCTGTCGCAGTTGAACGGGGCCAGGCCCACCAACGCGGAGATCTTCCTGCGGTCGAGCTGGCCCAATTCAGGAAGGTACGCGGTCAACGTAGCGCTCAGGACAGGACCAACACTGGGCGCCGACTCCAGAAGGGTCATCAGTTCTTTCCATGCGGGCTTAGACTTCTGTAGCCTGCGGATCTCCTTCTCCAGCTCCTTGACTTGCTCTTCCA
>PXEP01000126.1 GCA_003566155.1 Candidatus Acetothermia bacterium
GCATTATGATGCCGGATGGTATATAATGTACTGAAAGGGGGGATCTATATGCCTGAGAGAACTCATGCAGGGCGCGCATTGGACAAGATTTCCATCTACATCCCACAGAAAAAGGCGCACCATAATGTGATGGAGCGCCTGCGCAAACTTGGGGAGAAGAAAGACCGCTCCATGAACTACTTGGTCGTGGAGGCGATCCTCCAGTACCTCGAAAACGAAGAAAAGAAGAAAGCCTAACTCCATCGCGCGCAGACAGTGTGCCTGTCTCGGATTGTATGGAGGCGGGTCCGGGGGGAACAACCCGGACCCTTCTCCATCTGTCATAGTGATGTGCCCTAAGGAGGAAACGCTTTGCTCCGCCTGCTTCCGTTTATCGTGATCGGTGCTGTCGTTGCTCTCGGAGTAGTGCTTAACGTCGATCGGAGACCGCCAGCCGAAATGCACGTGGTAGATGAGTTGGACCTGGAACGCTATATGGGGACTTGGTACGAGATCGCCAGCATCCCGGCGAGTTTCCAGCGCCGCTGCGTATCGGACACTACCGCCACCTACACGCTGCGGGACGACGGAAGCGTGGATGTCCTGAATGCCTGTCTTCGAGCCGACGGGCGCCTGCTCGAAGCCCGCGGCCGCGCCTGGCCTGGGGATGCCCCGGCCAAACTTGAAGTGAGCTTCGTTGTGATCTTCGGGATTCCTCTGTTCAAAGCACCCTATTGGGTGATCGACTTGGCGCCCGACTATAGCTACGCCGTAGTCGGCCACCCTTCCCGCGAGTACGGTTGGATCTTGGCGCGTCAGCCCAAGCTCCCCGACGATGTCCTCGCCGGGATCTTCGACCGCCTCACCGACCAGGGGTACGATCCCGACGACTTCCGCATGACCAAGCACACAGAGTGACCGCGGGCTCCACCCATACCAGCAAGAGGTCCCCGCTTTCAGCGCTAAACGTCCGCCGGCAGGATGACGTGCAGCTCGCCCAGTCAGCCGAGGCTCCCTTCAACCTGCCCACCCACAAGCAGCGCTAGCCTGAGGGCCCCTTCCGCTCAGGAGAGCGGGACCGCGAGCTTCGGGGCACACTTGCGGGCTAAACTGGCCACGATGCGGGCAAACCGAGACGTATGACAGGAGGAAGCGTGCAGTACAGAGAGCTCGGGAACACTGGTTGGAAGGTCTCATCCGTCAGCATGGGCTGCTGGGCGATCGGAGCGGCATGGGGTCCGGTGGACGATCGCGAGTCCATGGCCGCCCTGAGAAGAGCTGTGGAGCTCGGCGTCAACTTCTTCGATACGGCCGACGTCTACGGCGACGGCAAGAGCGAAAGGTTGGTTGCCAAAGTGCGCAAGGAAACCAAGGCCGATATGGTTGTCGCCACCAAAGTCGGCCGCAGACTCGATCCGCATGTCCCTGCCGAATACAACGAACGGAACCTCACGGCGCACGTCGAGCGGTGCCTGAACAACTTGGAAACCGACTGTCTGGATCTTGTGCAGCTTCACTGTCCTCCGACCGAGGTCTACTACATGCGCGAGGTATTCGACATCATGGACGGCCTCGTCCGCGCTGGGAAGATCCGCCACTACGGGGTGAGCGTGGAGAAAGTCGAAGAGGCGATCAAGGCAAGCGAATACCCCGGCGTTCAGTCCATCCAGCTCATCTACAACATGTTCCGCCAGCGGCCGGCGGATCTGTTCTTCGGCCTGGCCCAGAACCGCAACTTGGGGATCATCGTGCGCGTGCCCCTCGCCTCGGGACTCCTCACGGGCAAGATCAAGGCCGGGACTCAGTTCGCCCCCGACGACCACCGTGCGTTCAACCGCCAAGGGGAAGCATTCGACCGTGGAGAGACGTTCGCCGGCGTGGAGCTTGAGTCCGGCCTGAAGGCAGTGGAGGAACTGGAACAAATCTGCCCCCAAGGGATGACCATGGCCCAGTTCGCCCTGCGCTGGATCCTGGAGGCCCGGGAGGTCACCTGCACCATCCCAGGTGCCAAGCGCCCCTCCCAGGTGGAGGACAACGCGGCCGCTGCCGACGCTGCGCCCCTATCCCCCGAGGTCATGCAGAAAGTGCGGGACATCTACAACCGGTACATCCGCGACCAGGTCCACCACCGATGGTAAGCCGCGGGCCTGCGCGGCGCTCTCTGGGACCTCCTGCTCCGAGAGGATTTCGGCTGACAGGGAAGAACACGCACGTTGACCACTGGAAAGGTGTCGGGCTGGTCCTCAGCAGGCGGGCAACACGCCGTACATCTGGTCAGGGGTAAGGACATTCGGGAAGCGCTCACGCAGCCCCTCCCGTACACGATAGCACAGGTGACAGGCGTCGACGTAGCCTTCACCGCAAGGCACCTCGTACCGCCGGGCGAGCTCGGCCGGGCCGCCGTCGACCAGCGGCCCGATCACCGGATGGGTGTCCGGATTGTACCGGCGGGAAACAGCAACTAGGCCGTCTTCGAACACATTGCCCAGCGAGATCCCCTGGCAGATGTGAACGTGCCCGAGGGGATCGACGTGCACCCGGCCGGGCTGTCGGAGGTCTTCATGGGGACAGTCCCCGAACCCGTGCCAGACATGAAGGGCCTTGCCGTGGACGAGCTTGTCCGCCGCCCGCCCGCGGTGCATGACGGCCGACTCGTCGCCCGGGAGTTGGCCCACGTCTGCTCTCGCGTGCTCTCCCGCTTCGCAGATCATGAGAAGTTCCGTTGGGATACCCAGCTCGCGGGCAGCCTCGAGGGCCCGCCGTGCCTCAGGGGAATACGTCTCCTCGCCGTGGAAGAGGTCCGTGCTGAGCGAAAGATCGCTCATCTTGCCCGCCAGGGGCTCCAGCCACAGCCGCGCGTCGTCCGCCGTGGTCGCCCAGTAGGTGTTGGTCACGATCCCCACCTTGAACCCTAGATCGGCCGCCAGTTCGACGCCCCGGGCCAGCAAAGGGTAATAGAGGAACGGCTCGCCGCCCTCGAAGTAGATCCACTTCACCGAGCCCAACGCTTGCGCCTGACGCAAGATCTCCTGCACGCCTTGCAGGGCCATCGTCCCGCGGTTCCTGGGGCTGCCCCAGGTGAAGCAGTGATCGCATTCCAAGTTACACGCGTACGTCAGTAGAAGGTGTACCCCATTCAGTTCCATCTCCCTGCCTTTCCCCCAGCGTTCTGCACTCATCCATCATACCACCCTCGGCAACTGCGCCCGGGTGGCCCCGTTCCCTTCACGGAGCGGTTCCGGCCAGGGACTACGGGCAACGGCTACCCCCCCGGTCGTGCAATGCCGCGCAAGAGGCGCCCCAGGATATCGGTGCCGGTGATCACCCTGCGCTGCCTTCCCCACAGCAGGATCACGTCGTCGTCGATGATGTCGTCGTGTGGAACTCCGGGGCGGGCGCGGAAACGCGGGATCAAGCTCCCAAGGCGGGCCTTCGGATCGCGGACGATGATCGGTCGGTGGCAATGGCGGTGTGGGTTGAACCGTTCGGGGGCGAACAAGGCCTCGCGCAGGAAGTCGTCCGCCCGAAGGGCGAGATGTGGTTCCCCTTTTGCGTCGACGACGATCACCCAGCTCTTGCCCGAGCTGTCGATGCGGCGCAGGAACGGATCGTCCGTGCTCGGCGTGATGCGCGGAAACTGCGGACGGCCGTTCGAAAACGGAAGCTCCACCACGCTCTCGGGGGTCACCGCTTCTCCCTCGTCGTCCAGCGGCACATCATCGATATCGAGGAAATTCAGCGCCCCCTGGCCCTCCATCCTCGCAATGTCCGTCTCCGTCGCCTCCATGTGCAACTGGATGACACGCCGCAGATCTCTCTCTCGGAAGTAGCGCATTTCCTCCCCGCCCAGCCACGCGTTGAGCGCCCAAGCTGTGGGCCGGGTCACGGGATAGAGGATGAACTGATAGATCCGCAGCACGGGCCATAGCAGCCCCACCACCTGCAACGCGTGGCGTGAGAAGTAAGCCTGGGGGATGATCTCGGCAAACACTGTGATCACCACAGTGGAAAACACAAACGCCGCTACGCCAGCCAGCACCGAGCCCGACAGTAGAGCCAGGAGCACGTTCACCGCGACGTTGCCCCAAAGGATTGTTACCAAGACGAAGTTGGCGTCCTCCCGCAGCCGCAGGAGCCTCTGCGCCTGGGGATTGCGCTTTTTCGCCTCGACCTCGAGCTCCAGCTTGCTCACCGAGAACACGGCCAGGTTCAGACCCGACAGTAGCGCCGACTGCGAAAGACAGAACATGATGCCGAGCCAGTTGAGCCACAGCATGCGCACATTCTACCCGTGGCGACCGCTTGTTGGCCCGAACTCAACACACGTATCGGAGCCATGGCGTTGGAGGCGAACTGCAGAGCGTTATCGGCTCCCTCCGCGCTGCTACCGCGAAAGTTCCTTGGCCTTGGCGGTCGCGGCCTCCACAGCCTTGATAAGCGAGACACGGATGTTTCCCTCTTCCAGCGCCATGAGCCCGTTTACGGTTGTGCCAGCGGGCGTTGTCACCATGTCCTTAAGGAGCGCAGGGTGCTGGCCCGTCTCCAGGACCATCGCCGCGGCCCCCAGAATGGACTGTGCGGCCAGCACCGTGGCCAACGAACGAGGGATTCCCGCCTTCACGCCTCCCTCGGCCAACGCCTCCACGATGATGTACCCGTAGGCCGGGCCGCTTCCCGAGAGGGCAGTGACCGCGTCCATCAACTCCTCGTTGTCGGTCTCCGCCACCCGACCCAGGGTGGAGAAGATCTCCTCAGCCAGCGCCATATGCTCGGCCGATGCGTGTCGACCGGAGCACAGCACTGTCATCCCCTGGCCGATCAGGCTGGGCAGATTCGGCATAGCACGAACAACCGCTACGCCATCGGTGAGGCGATCCTCCACGTACCGCGTGGTGACAGCGGCGGCAAGCGTCAGCACTAGCTGGTCGGGGGTGATCGCCGGTTTCAGCTCCTCGAGCAGTCCGCCCATAGCCTGGGGTTTTACCGCAAGCATCACGACATCCGCCCCGCTGACTGCGGCGACGTTATTGGTGCTCACCGGGATCCCGTACTGCGCCTCGGCGCTGCGCGCCGAAGCTTCATGCCCGGTCGTCCCCATAAGCAAGCTCGCCGAGACCACACCTTGTTGCACCAACGCACTGCACAGCGTCCCGCCCAGCTTGCCTACACCGACCACCGCGATCCGCTTGTTCATGTCCATTGATCCCATCCTTTTCTCAGTGTGCGCCGCCTTCCACAGGCCGCCACCCCTGGTCGCCGCTGTGCGCGCTCCTTACCGGTTGCGGAGCACGTTGGGCTTATGGTGGCTCAATGATAGCGCAGAGAGGCGGGGAGCATGAGCAGCGCACAATTGGTGTTGCCACCCCCTTTTGCGCCTCGGCTGAACAGCAGCTGGTCGGCCAACAGAACTGCCCTTTGTCGGACATTCAGGACATGGAAGGTATCGGCAAGACCGTGGCACCAACGCCGACGGCACAAGGACACCGGGGACAGTTGTCAGCGCTATACGTGGACCGCTATAGTGAAGTACACAAGTGATCTCAGGGAGGTGGCATCTGGACATGCGCCCCCTGGGCGGACCCAGCTGAGAGGGCATTTTGCGCTAACGGTTTAACGTGTATCCCCTCAGATCTAAGATACTCCACGGGTGACAGGTAGTCAAGGCTCGCGTGCCGTCGTCTCTCGTTGTGGTAGATCATCTGCTGGTCCACGACCTGTTTCAGTTCCTCGAACGTGTCCGCGTCGATGAGCAACGATCCGTTCTCTTGCTTGAAATGCCCCCACAACGACTCGATCCACGGGTTGTCCTTGGCTCCCCGCTCGGAGTACGAGACCACCGCTCCTGCATCAAGTAGGAGCGCCCGTAGCCAGTCATGGCTTGTGTACACCGGGTCTTGATCTTGGTGCACGATCAGGCCTACCGTGCCGCGCCTAATGGCGTCCAGCTCCTTCCGTGTCTTCCTCCAGCAGGCAAGTGCCAGTTCCCGGTTGGCGCTCTGGCC
>PXEP01000152.1 GCA_003566155.1 Candidatus Acetothermia bacterium
CAATGCTGGCTCGTATGGACTAGAATGACCGTGGGAGGTGACGAGCGATGGCCAAGTGGGTACAGGTTTTGTGTTGCTTTGCTGCGACCCTGGGACTGGCGGTGGCCGCGGGGGGACAGGGCCTTGAAATAGTACAGGATACGGGGTATGAGCCTAATCCCTTCAACCCTGGGGACAGCGGGCGTGTGCAGCGGATTAGACTTCGGGATCATGATGTTGATGATCACCCGGTGATCCTGACCCGGGTGCGGGTGGAGAACCTGGGTACGGCGGGCGACGATGAGATTGACTGGGTGAGGGTTGAACTCGGTGTGGAGGGTACGCGAACGGTCCTCGCCGAGGGTGATGGCTTTCCCCTGATGACCCATCTTACCGGACCGGTACAGGATAGGAAGATCCCTGACAGCGGGCTTGGTTTCTTAGATGTCGTAATCGGGACCTCTAAGGACATGATAGATGGGAACACCGTGCGAACGGAGGTCAGTTTCTGGTACGCTGAGGGCGATTATGGTGGCTCGGCCACGGTGACTGCCGAGCACTCGGCGGTGTTCAAGACGGAAGGCTTTGATGCGGAGCTTCTTCCGAAGTACACGGAGGGAGTGGTGAACCCTGGTGACGAGTTCACCGCGCTTCGGTTCAAGGTCTCCGACGACATAGACAACAATTTTCACTCAATCTACCTGACTGAGTTCACGGTGGACGGTCCCGGTGAGCCCGAGATCGCCAAGTGGGTTCTGGTGATCGGGCCGGGCAGCGCAGGCGCCCCAACGGTGGAAATACCGGGGCCGGGAGCGGCTGATATTCCGCCGGAGGGGTTGCTGACCGCCCCGGCAAGGAGCAGCCGCGAAGTCGAACTGCGGGGTGTCGTAGGGTCCGAGCCCCCGGACGAGACTACGGTGCAACCGTCGGTTTCTGTGACGCTCAGGGAGGGGCCCAATACACGCCAGTTCAACTTTACCTCTCCCAGTCCCGTCACCGTTATGAATGCGGGGTTCGAGGTACTGGAGAACCGGTTGCTCGTACGTGCTGGACAGATCTTCGATCGAGAGTTCCAGGAAATAGAGCATTCTACGGTGTACGCAGAGGATAGAGATGTGAACAGGACTCCGGTGACGATACATTCGGTGGGCGTTGCCAACCGAGGAACAGCAGAAAATGTCGGTTTCATAGAGGTCTGGGACGACAAGAACAGACTGCTGGGTGTCGGCGAGGAGTGGGGCGACATAGACTTGAGCCAGCCCGACGGGCGTTCCCTCCGAGTACCGGATGATGATGACATCGAACTACGGATCGTGTTCGGTATGGGGGATGATCTCCTCCTTGGAGCATCTCTCCTTGTGTGCAAATCAATAGAGGTTGAGGAGATACATCCTTCGCTCATCACTACCACCCAGTTCAGTGGACGTCAGGAAGTGTGTGATGCTCAGGCTGTGTTCTTCGGCCAGCCGGAGGTCTGGCTAAGAGGGCAACAGGATCCTGCAGGACTTGATGACCCTGTGGAGGTGCGGGTGGGAACGGATGGGGAGACGATCAAGAGGGTCGAGGGTGTTCTGACCTTCGACCATGCTCTCTGTGTGGAAGTGACCGACATTGTTGCCGGCAGTCCGTACAGACTGACAGACAGCGAGTTTCGCTTGGACGAGGACACCGGGCAAGGTGAGCTTAGCTTTGTCCTGGAACTCACCGGGGCCAGGGCGCAGCCGGGAGATCTTCTCTCCGTCTCATTGGCCTACGCTTTGCCCGAGGAGTACGAAGAGGAAGAGCCGATTGAGCAGGATGTAGAAGAGGAAGACGAGCGTCCGGTGCGTCCATGCGACGAAGCGCTAATACTGCCCACTGAAGAAGAGCTGGAGGTAGCTGACGAAGAACTGCACGCCCTTCTGCCGGTCGGGGTTAGGCTGCAGCTGGTTGGTCTTCTGGACACAGCGGACATCGAACTCCCGTTCACACTGAGGGAGCGGGAATTGTCGCTCGAGCTCCCGGCTCCCCTGCCTCCGGATGTAGATGAGGAAGTACCGGAGGAGGATGTCCCGGAGGAAGACCTGCCTGAGGAGGACGTACCGGACGAGAGCTGAGAGCGACGAATAGCTGTCGGTCTCGGGGTTCGAATCCGATGAGGGGGCCCGGCAATGTGGGCCCCCTCTTCTAAACTGTGCGGGCGAGTTGCTCTCGCCGGGTGGTTGAACGGCTTTCCAAAGCGAGCCTTGCAGCACGTACACCACCGGCCGAGATGCCGGCGGCCGCAGGGCACGTGCTTCGGCGGATGTCGTGCCGATAGTTGACCAACTGATCTTGCTTAGCATGTATGAGGTTTCCTTTCGGGGGTATTGGCCTTGGTGCAGGCAGGTGTGCTTGTGCGGTGGTGCTTCTGGGTTCAGGGAATGCTGTGAGTATCCCCGGCTCTTATTCTGCACGATCAGAGGAGCACCTTGACGGGGGGGCGGTCTGTAGGTAGGGTGAGGGCTGCCGCGGATACGCAGCTCATTCGGTCGCATAGACATAGAGAGGAACACATGGATCCAGCGATTCAGGCGCTTATCGTCCTTGGTGTGGTGATGATCCTGTACGTTACCGAGAAGCTTCCCTTGTCGGTGACTGCAATAGGAGCATGCACTGTGCTTGCTCTTATGGGAACGGTGGAGTTCGATGTAGCGTTCTCTGGGTTCTCCTCGGAGATGGTGTTCCTCATTGCCGGGATGATGGTTGTGGGAATCGCGATCTTCGATACCGGTGTGGCTGCAGGGATCGGCAGGGGAATGCTTGCCATCACCATGCGTAACGAGCGCGGTGTGATGCTGGTATCCATGTTGGTTATCGCGTTGCTATCTGCTTTTCTGAGTAACACGGCTTCTATTGCCGTCTTCATCCCGATCATTATGGGGATGAGTGCCAGCTCAGCGGGGCGTCGCATTCGACCACGCCATATCTTGATGTCGATAGCATTTGCCAGCAGTGCGGGGGGCATGCTTTCCCTTGTCGGGTCCCCTCCTCCGTTAATCGTCCAGGAAGTGCTTGCAGGCGCAGATCTTGAACTGTTTGGGTTCTTTGAGTTTGCCTGGATCGGGCTACCGATTCTCATGGCGCTGTTTGGGTACACGGTGTTCTTCTCCTACCCGCTGACCCGGCGGATGTTCGCCGTCAGGAGTCCTCATTCGGGCTCCCACACTTACCAGGAGGAACCGAGCGCCGGCGACAGGCGCGACAAGAAAGTCATCGCTACCCTTGTGCTAGTCCTGTGCGTGGTGCTGTTCTCCTGGGGGGTGCTGGCGCCGCACATGGTGGCTTTGCTGGGAGCGCTACTTGTGATCTTGACCGGCTGTGTCAGCGTCGACCAGCTTTTCCGTAGGTTGGACTGGAACACGGTGTTTTTGCTGGCCGGATCGATGGGGATGGCCGCATCATTGCATGCTAGCGGTGCAGGCACGCTTATGGCCGAGCAAGCGCTGAAGCTGCTAGGGGCTGACCCTAATCCGTTTTTCGTACTGGCGTTGGTTTCGGGGCTAGGGATGGTACTTACTCAGATCATGTCCAATACAGCGGCTGCAGCGGTTCTCGCTCCTGTGGCCTTGTCGATGAGCCAACAAGTAGGCATTTCCCCCTATCCAGTGCTGATGGCATTGGCCACAACCTGTGCGGCCGCGTTCGCCACCCCTGTGGCCACCCCCCCCAACACGATGGTGTTGATCGCCGGGTATCGGTTTGCCGACTACCTTCTGCTCGGTGGGTTGTTCAACTTGATAACTTATAGTCTGCAGCTTCTGCTGATTCCCATCATCTGGCCGTTCTGAGGCGACTCAGGCGAGCGACTTTGGGCCAAACCAAGTCCTCCGCCAAACCGCGGTGCCGGATCGACCGTGTACGCCCAAGGGCTAGCGGCTGTGCCGGCGTTGAGCGAGCAGCTGCTCGGTTATTCGCAAGTAGAGCGCACCCTTATGCTCCCGACCACCTGACTCCGCGGGCAGGCGTCTCCGGAACGCGGTGTTGCACAAAGGCATTGCGACGAACGCCAGCACCTCCGGCGCATACGTGCTGGCCAGTTCGGTTAGCTTGGCCTCAAGCAGGGCCAGGTGGTCCTCGAACACCGATTCCAGGTGGCGTCTGACCATATCGGGGTCGATCTGTTCGCTTCCGTTCACCGCTCGCAAACCGCTCTCGGTGAGGAACGTGGGAACATGGCGCCCCATCAGTTCTGTCCATTGTAGCAAAGGCCCACGCCCGTCCGGCGCGGGGCACTTCCTGAGACGTGACGGTGAACCAGTGGATCCGTTTCTTGTTCGACCTTTACCTGGGAAGGCAAGCGAGGCAACGGCACTTCCTAGGGTAAGCGCCTCTTGCTCACCGTAGCCGAGCCGGCGTGCCACCACCGTTGCCCACAAGGTCAGAAAGGGAGCGCGATCTTCGGCACTGTGTGTCATGAACCCCTCCGAGCACATCCTACTTCCGGCCTCAGCGGGGCGGCCAATCGTCGGAAAGGGCGTTCTGTCTGCAAACTGCTGGTGCGCGTTTCTTCTACAAGAGGGCCTGAGCGGCTAAGTCACCTTTCGCGCTGGAGTTCGCCCGGCCGCTCGTTGATGATGAACCCTGTGTCGAGCAGCAGTATCTGAACCTGCGCGCCATCCTCAGTTATGTGCTCTACCACTCCCGGCCCGTGGCGGGTGTGGACGCGTTCTCCCATTTGTATCGGGGCAGCGGCGCTGCTCTCAGTTCTGAATCGTCCCCGATTCTTCAGCGCCAGCATACGTTGCCAACCTGTGGAGAAGAGCTTCGTATAGTACTCAGGTAACATGAGTTCATCTGAGGCACGCGTGATGGCCACATAACCAAGGTTTGCCTCCTCCTCCCAGTCTGCCTCTCCCTTGGCGCCATGCGCTGCTTGCTCCAAATGCTGCGGGATGTCTTCATGGAGGATCACAGTGGCGTACTGCTCGCCCTTGGCCGAGTGTACGGTCGACAACGTCACCACCTCCGCAGGAGACATCTCCGTTGAGGTGCGGCAGTGTTCCCACATGCCTGACAGGGCGTCTTTCAGACCAGGTTCATGTCTTCTTACTATGCTAGCCAAAGAACGAACGTAGCGGTCGTCCATTTGCTCGGCGTAGTCCTCCATTTGCTCCAAAGAGCGGAAGGCGGCGATGAAGGGATCTTGGATCAGTTCTTGTCGTCCTTGACCTAGAAATGCTGTGTCCCGAACTCGTTGCAACAGAGGGCCCACGTTCCGCTCGAAGCGAAACGGCCGACGGTCCTCGAATAGCCGGAGAGCCGTTTCGAACAGGCTGATATTCGTTCTGGCCAGGAGCGCAGCTCCCCGTTTATCCTGCTGTACCCGTAGACGTCGGTAGAGCTTCACCCGTGTGGTGCGCTGGGGAGACCCTTCGATGTTGAACGAGGTATCTCCCTTCGCTTCACGAACGTAGGCGGATGCCAATTCTGCCAATGTGTGGCCGAACCGGAAGCTAAAGGACAGCTCGAGCGCATCATCGGCCGGTAGTTTGCGCATGGCGTCCACCGCATACCGGAATCCGTATATTCCCTGATGCGTATCGCCCACAAGGAAGATGCGTGTGGGACTTGTGGAGAGTAGATCGAGCATGATTTCCGATAGGTCTTGTCCTTCATCGACTAGGATCAGGTCGTATTTCGAAAGGCGCTTGTGCAGTTGCCCGCTGTGATGGGCCAGTTTGAGGTAGAAGTCATGGGGACAGGCTTGGTGCCCTCGATACCATGTGGACAGGAGCCTTCTGCACTCGTCGACTATCCGGCCTGAGTGGCGACGAAATAGGATCTGCTGGTCTCCAGTGAGTATTGCGTCAGCAAAGTGCTGGGCTGCACAATCCAGGCTCTGACAAGACGCGTTCAGGAAGTATGACAGTAACCTGTGGGACAGGTTTGCCAGCGAATGCTGCTGCTCCGAAAGATCGGAGTAGGCTGGAAGCAGAGCGGCCTGTGAAGATG
>PXEP01000064.1 GCA_003566155.1 Candidatus Acetothermia bacterium
CGGCCACATAGACGATGACCCCCAACAGGAGCAGGGCCAGCAACCATCCCAGGCCCATAAGAAAGCCGTGGCCGATCCCGGAGTTCCACATAGCTTCCCAGCTTCCCATGGCACCACAGTAGCGTCCTTGTGATGGCGACGATGTGGAAGGCGGGTGTAAGCGGGGTGGAGTTGGTGTGCCTCCCCGGCGGCCGGTAGACTGGCGGGGTCAGATCCCATGGGTTAAGAGCTTGCTGCGGCTGCCGTCGCACAAGGGCATGGACTGCATGGGGAGGAGTTGACCGAGTGGAGATCGTTCAACTGATCGTTGGGGCAGCGCTGGGCTTGTTGGTTGGCTATCTGTTGGCTCGGGCACGCCTTTCTCGGAACGAAAACGAGCTTAGGGTCAAGCTCGCCGAACTGTCCCAGGCTAGAGCCGCGGACGCCGACAAGCTGCAATGGAGCGAACGAAGAGAACAGCAGCTGCGGGAGGCGTTTCAGGCGCTGGCCAGCGAGGCCCTGCAGTCCAACGCCGACGAGCTGGTCAAGCGATCCCGAGAGCAGCTCTCGTCGCTTCTGTCCCAAGCGCGCGGAGATTGGGCCACGCACAAGGAGCAGCTAAAGGGACTGGTCGAGCCGCTGGAGAAGACCTTGCACAGTCTGGACGAGAAGGTACGTGAGTTGGAGCAGCGACGGGAGGGGGCCTACAAGGGGCTCGAGGAGCACTTGCGGCACCTTTCCGAGGCGCAGCGTCAGCTGCAATCCACCACCGTCACTCTGTCGCAGGCCCTCAAAGCGTCAGCCGTGCGGGGCAGATGGGGGGAGTTTCAGCTACGCCGGGTGGTGGAACTGTCCGGGATGACCCGCCACGTGGATTTCGAGGAGCAGCCTACTACAAGCGAAGGGCGTCCGGATATGATCGTCCACTTGCCCGGGGGCGGGGTAATCCCAGTGGATGCCAAAGCTCCGATGGAGCTTTACTTCAAAGCGGCGGAGGCTTCGGAAGAGGAGGAACGACGGAGGCTGTTGGAGGGATCGGTCCGCTCGTTGAGACAACGCGTGCAAGAGCTGGGGCGGAAGGCGTATTGGAACCAGTTCGAGCGTGCTCCGGAGATGGTGGTGATGTTCGTGCCCAGCGAGGCGTATCTGGCCAGCGCGTTTGAGTCCGAGCCGAGTTTGCTCGAGTTTAGTATGAAGCAGCGGGTACTGGTGGCGTCTCCGGTGAACCTGCTGGCCCTGCTGCGGGCAGTGGCTTTCGGTTGGCAGGAGCATGAGATGTCCCGACAGGCCCGTGAGATTACCCAGCAGGCGATGGAGCTCTACCGGCGGTTTGTCAACGTGTTGACCCACGTCAGGAGCACGGGCGATTCGCTGGGGAAAGCGGTTGGGGAGTACAACAAGCTGGTAGGCTCCTTGGAGTCGCGGGTGATGCCAGCGGCCAGGAAGTTGGAGGCGTACGCGGACGGGCAACTCCCCGATGTTGGCCCCCTGGAAGGGGAACCCAGGGAGGTCCATCACCGGGAGGAACAGGAGAAAGGGGAGACAAGGTGAATGTGAATGCGGTGATACTTGCTGGCGGTTGGGGTGAGCGTCTCTGGCCTGTGAGCGGCCCGGAGCGGCCGAAGCCGCTGCTGCCTTTGGGCGGGGGAGGGAGAAGCCTACTGCGGGCCTGTTACGATCGGGTAGCGCCTCTGGTGGGGGCTCAGGGGAAGGTGTATCTGGTCACGGACGGACGGCTGGCGCCTAGAATGCGCGCGACGCTGGATCTGCCCAAAGAGCAGGTGTTCGTGGAACCGGAAGGGCGCAATACTGCTCCCGCGATTGGTCTGGCTGCGGCATGTCTGGCCTCCATCGACCCTGGATCGGTGATGCTCGTGCTGCCGGCCGATCATCTGGTGCAAGACGAGCCCAAGTTTCGTGAGATCCTGCGTGGTGCGGTGGCGGCCGCCGGCAAAGGGTACCTGGTCACCCTGGGAGTGCAGCCCACGTTCCCCTCCACCGGCTACGGGTACATCCAGCGGGGGGAGAAGCTCATGGAGGTGGAAGGACAGACTGTCTTCCAGGTGGCTAGATTCATGGAAAAACCTGACCAAGAGGCTGCACAGCGCTACGTGGCTTCCGGTGAGTTTAGCTGGAACGCTGGTATCTTTGCCTGGAGGGTGGAACGTATCCTGGAGGAGATCCGTCGACATGTTGCTGGCCTGGGAGAACTGCTGGATGACCTGTCCTACGAAGAGCTTCTTGCTCCTCACAGCGAAGAGCTGGTCCGACGGTGGAGGGATGTGACCCCGATATCGATTGACTACGGGGTAATGGAGAAAGCATCGAAGGTAGCTATGCTCCCTGCCGAAGTAGGGTGGTCGGATGTGGGGGACTGGCATGCTGTGTGGGAAACGATACGGGAAGGGGGCACCGAGGTAGCCGTCCGCGGACGACACGTGGGACATGACACAACCCGTTCCTTGGTGTGGACAAGCCCGGGAAAAGTCGTAGCCACTTTGGGGGTGGAGGACGCCATCGTTGTGGATACGCCCGACGCACTCCTTGTGGCGGATCTTGGGCGCGCTCAGGAAGTTAGGGGCGTGGCCAAGGAGGCCCGCCCGGCGCCCCCGGACTGGGATGAGCTTCGCGGGCACGACGCTGCAGGTATGCTTTCTGTGGTGCAGTCATTCCCCTCCCAGTGCCGGGAGGCGCTGGCCCGGGGGAGGAAATTGGACGCCCCGCAGGAGCTCGCTGGGTTCCGGCGGGTTGTATGCACGGGGATGGGCGGCTCGGGGATTACCGGTGATCTTCTGGCCCGCCTTCTGTCAGTGGAGGTGCGACCCCACCGCAGCTACGAACTTCCCGAGGGAATAGATGAACACACGCTTCTTGTCGGGATGTCCTACTCCGGAAATACCGAGGAGACGTTGTCTGCGTTCCGGCAGGCGGTGGACAAGACTCCGCGGGCAATGGCGGTGACCACTGGGGGGGAGTTGGGGCGTCTGTGTCACGAGCGGGATATCCCCTGGATCCAAGTGCCGGCGGGATTGCAGCCCCGGGCGGCACTGGGGTACTTGCTGCTGTCTCCGCTTCCGTGGTTTGATCAGTGGGGCGCCTTGCGGCACGAGGTCGGGGCGGCGATCGATATGCTGCAGTCCATGTCAGAGGAACTGGCACCGGCCAATCCGGGAAACCCCGCTCAGGCGTTGGCTGAGCGGTTGCATCGACGGGTGCCGCTGGTGTACGCGGGCAGTGAGTTCACTTCGGTGGCCGCGTTCCGCTGGAAAACGCAGATCAATGAGAATGCGAAACAGCCGGCGTTTTGGGGGGAGCTTCCTGAGCTTTGCCACAACGAGATCGTCGGCTACGAGCTGACCCAGGAGGTGCTGCCCGGGGCGTGTGTGGTCTTTCTCCGTAGTGCCTTTGACCATCCGCGGGTGCAGGCCAGAGTGGAGATATTGAAGGAGGTTCTGGAGCGGCGCGGCCTCAGGTATGAAGAGGTATGGGCCCGGGGCGAGGACGCCGCGGGGCAGCTACTGTCCCTTATGTACTTTGGCGATTGGACCAGCGCCTATCTGGCCCTGGGCAACCGGGTGGATCCGTCGCCGGTACAGCCGATCGAGGAGCTCAAAGACAAGCTCCGTCGGTGGGGGAATGGCTGAGTTCGCATGTGTCCAGGGAGCGACGCTCGATGTCTGAGCGGGTGGACGTGGCCGTGGTGGGAGGCGGCCCCGCGGGCGCCCTGACCGCGGCGGCGGCAGCAGGGGGCGGACGAACAGTACTATTGGAGCGAGCACCTAACAGACCTGCCCGCTGCGCAGGCCTGATCGGCGTGCGCGGACGAGAGCTCCTTTCTGTCCCTCAGGAACACATTCTTGCCGAGATCCGGAGATTACGTGTGCGGGGTCCGGATGATGTGAAGTTAGAACTAGTGTCCTCTGTTCCAAAAGGGTTTGTGGTCGACCGCGCTGCCTTGGATCGACTTCTTGTGGAGCGCGCGCGGCAGGCGGGAGCCGAAGTGCGCCTGGGCGTTGCGGCCGTGGGATGGGAGCCGGGAAGGTTGTTCACCACCGCGGGCCGGCTGGATGCGCCTGTGGTGGTAGGGGCAGATGGTCCATGCAGTGATGTGGCCCACTGGGCCGGACTAGGACGCCCGCTGGAGCCGCTGGTCGGGATACAAGTGGCGTTGGAGGAAGAAGGGCCCGCTGATTGTGCGGAAGTCATCTTCGGGGGCGTGATTCCCCAGGGCAGTTTCGCCTGGTCCATTCCCGGGGCCGAAGGCTGTCGATCGGTGGGCTTGGCCACGGATCACGGGCGCGAGGCGGCACTGATCCTGTCACGGGTGTTGAGCGAACACTTCTCCGGCGCGCGCGTGATAAGGAAGGTGGCGGGGCTGATTCCGGTGGGGCCTCCCCGGATGACCGTGGGGGAGGGGGTTGTCCTGGTGGGCGATGCGGCCGGACAGGTCAAACCCTGGTCCGGGGGAGGCTTGTACTACGGTGCGCTCTGCGCCCGCCTGGCCGGGGAAACTGCGGCGGCCGGCCCGGAACATGTGCACGAGTACGAACGGCGTTGGCGGGAAAGGCTCGGCGAGGAGATCGAGTTTGGGCTCGCCGCACGGCGCCTTATGAAGAGACTGTCCGAACACGAGGCCATGCGCGTGGTCCGTGCACTTGGTAGCACCAGGTTGGCCGCCTTTCTGGCCCGAGAGGGGGACATCGATCACCCTGCCGGCGTGTTGAGAGACATGCTATCGTGTCCGGCTCTGTGGGGAGAGGGACTGTCGCTTGTGAGCGCGCTGGGTGGGTGGTCCAGGGTCCGGCAGCTCCTGTCGGGCTTGCGCGTACCTCCTGACAAGGCCTAGACTTCCGTAATCATGGCCAAAAGCAAGCCGCGACGCCGAAAGCAGGCTCAGTCGCCGAATATGAAGCTGGTGTGGGGCCAGCGACTAGCCAGCGTGCGGCTATGGGCGTTGGCTACCTTCCTCCTATCCATGCCCATGTTCTTTCTCCCGGGGAACACCGAGTACGGTTACACCAAGACGGTGTATACCTTTGTTTTCGTGTCCGGACTCCTTTTGCTGTGGGTGGCCGAAGGGGTCCTGCGGCGGGAATGGAAGGTGGAGCTCACGTGGTTGTTCCCGGTGATCCCGGCGTTCCTGCTGGCGGCCCTTCTTTCGTTGACCGGCGGTGCAGCTTGGCAGCTGGTGCTGCAGTCGGCGGCGATTTTTCTCTACTTTGGGTTCATCTACCTCTTGGTCGTTAACGCGACACGGGACGACCGGGACGTGGTTGTCCTGTTGGGAGCTTTGCTGCTGGCCGCGGTAGGTACAGGTCTCTATGGACTGCTTCAATACACAGGAACAGTCCCAGGCGGACCCGGGCGGGGACTGGGGGCGATCATCTCGTCAATGGGGAATCGGCAATTCCTGGCCGGTTTCCTTTCCTACCTTGTCCTTCCAGCGGGGATACTGATCGTGCGCCTACAACGACCTTGGAGTCGCGCTTTGGCGCTTATCGGGGCGGGGTTCGTGCTGGCGGTGATGCTGGTCACCAGACAAGTTGCGGTGCGGCTGGGGTTGGGTGTAGCCAGTGGATTCACCGCCTTTGCCCTCGGCCTGTGGCCGGCGCGCGGGGCGAGGTGGACGTGGTGGTCGGCTGCGCTTTCCATGGCCCTCATCGCGCTGGGACTGGTGGGGGGGTGGCGATGGCTATTTGCCGGACTGGCCCTTGCCGGTGGCTGCGTGGCTGCCTGGGCGGTAGCGGTGATGCTGCGGCGATATCGCTGGGCGTGGCTCCCCACAGGACTGCTCGTCGTGCTGGCGATCATCATGCTTATCCCGGCGGCTTCTCCGGTGCCCGGGGTGAGGGAGATGTGGGCTCGGCAGTCGGGGGCCGTGCGGGCCTACGACTGGTGGGTGGGGTACGAAATGTGGA
>PXEP01000102.1 GCA_003566155.1 Candidatus Acetothermia bacterium
ACGCACGCCTCTTCGAGTTTTGGCCAGCTCAAGGGCGCTTCCTCCACCCCCTCGATGAGGGCAAACCCGTCATGGTGCTGGGCGCCCGCCTGGCGACCGAGCTCCTTGGTCCAGGGGAGCACGTAGGCCGGGATCTCGTCGTCAACCTGCACAACGAGACCTTGGTGTTCCACATCATCGGGGTGATGAACCCCCGGGGCGCGGTCGGTACCTACGATGTGGACGGACAGGCGTACGTGCCCATCTCGCTCCTCCGGGAGCTGTCGGGCAGCCGTTACTTCAGCACCTACATCCTCCAGGCAACGCACGAAGGGCAAGTGGACGAGGCCGTGGCCCAGATCGAGACCATCCTCGACCAGAAGTTCGCGGGCTTGACCACGACCACGGCCACGGTCGCCGGCAGAGGGGTTCAACAGTTCATCGGAGCCATACGCACCACGACACAGATCGCCCCTTACACCGTGCAGGCACAGCGAGAGCTCATCCTGGCCTTCGAGGAATCGACCCGCACTATGATGCTTATCCTGGGAGGCATCGCCGCCATCTCCCTGCTCGTCGGGGGCATCGGGATCATGAACATCATGCTCGTGGCAGTGGTGGAGAGGACGCGCGAGGTGGGGATCCGCATGGCGACCGGCGCGCGGCCAGGCGACATCCTCGGGCAGTTCCTGTTCGAGGCCATCCTGGTGTGCATCGTGGGCGGCATGCTCGGACTTCTGCTCGGCTGGCTCGCAGGGGCGATCGGGGCACGCGTCGGCGACTGGCCGTTCGTCCTCTCCCCCCTGCCTCCGGCGATCGCCATCGCGTTCTCGCTCCT
Organism: Candidatus Acetothermia bacterium; assembly: GCA_003566155.1. Lineage (GTDB taxonomy): Bacteria > Bipolaricaulota > Bipolaricaulia > Bipolaricaulales > Bipolaricaulaceae > T3SED10-47. Next base: position 818 of record PXEP01000102.1, read on the forward strand.
CATCGGCGTCGTGTTCGGCATCTACCCAGCGTTCCGCGCCTCACGGCTCGACCCTGTGGACGCCCTGCGGCACGAATAGGCACTTGTTCAGAACGGACAGCAAGTCGATCAGAAACGCCACCGCTAGAGCCCCGTCCTGCATCGAGCTCCTGCCCGAATCGGTCTCGTTCCCGGGTGCTTCCGCATCCCCGAACCGACCATCCCGTGCAGCATAAACTTCAGCCTCCCTCCCTCCTCGACGCCCTCACGATGCCATGCGAACCAACGGTGGTCTATACCAGCGTCAGCTGCCCGACGTACAGATCTGTTGGAACTGCTGAGGCGGCACGGCACCAACCGGATGCGCCGTTCCTCGAAGCTCCTTCGGGCAAGCGAAAACGGGGGCATGGTGCCCCCCGCTTCCGCCCCACGCCAACACTCGGATCAGGGTTCGCAGTACACAGCTGTGGACTTTGGCAAAAGGTGCCGGGATACAGGCGTACGGCCGTCGATGGGTTCAACCGGGGATTGCTACTACAACGCCCAGTGCGAGAGCTTCTTTGCCACCCTGCAGTGTGAACTGCTTGATCGGCGGACATTCCGGACGCGCCAGGAAGCAAAGCGCGCAGTGTTCGCGTTCATCGAAGGCTGGTACAACCCTCATCGCAGGCACTCGGCGCCGGGGTACGACTCACCGGCAGACTACGAAAGAAGACATGCGGCTTCTCTCTCGGCGCCGGTACCTGAGGAAGTGCCGGTTCCCGTTGGAGTCGGGCTTGCAGGTGCACAAGGAGACGCAGGGTGACGCATGACAGCCGGGCACAGACTGGAGGATCGGGTGTCAAGCGTTAACGTGTCCACCAAAGCGGGCCAACCCCAATGTTCGAGCAAATGCGGGGCATTACCGTGACCCGGAACACTGACACAGCTCGATGAAATCACTTCCGAAATCCACTCCCCTTCTTCGGAATGGACAGCCCCAGGCAGATCTTGTGGGCCAGCTTGTCAGGGATCTCGCTATGACGCGGAATAGCTTCAACCTCACCGGTTCCAGGGTTGATCCAAAGAGAATGGGAACGACCTTCCCGTTTGAGGCAGCAGCCATGCTTTCGCAGATGTTGCAAGAGGTCTCGGCGTTTCACTCGAGCGTGACCGTCTCACACTCAGCGTCAGCCGGCACTCCCCGAAGTGCGTCTTCACGCCGATCTTCAAGGATCAGCGCGATGGCTTCGGCGAGGCTCCTCCTAGCCTCTTCCTTCGTCTGCCCCTGTCCATTGGCCCCGGGGATCTCGGGGCAGTAAGCGATGAACCAATCCCCGTCACGCTCGAACACCGCCGTGAACTCGTGCCTCACTGTCGCCCTCCTAGCACAAATGCTCTACCTTCCATGCTCAAGTCTACCACAGGCAGGACCATCCTTGGCAACCGCAAAGGCTCGGAAGCTAAACGCCCCCGGATAGCCGGGAACTCCTTCTGTTGAGACCATCGGGCACAGCCAACCTTGTTCAGGGGGGCTGTCCTGTCGGGCCTGTCGCGCAAAGTCTATGTGGAAGGACCTTTTCTGTGCGCCCCAGAGGACTTTCAAACTCCCCACAGGCTCGTAATCCCAGATGAGATAAGTACAAACGCAACTCTGTGAGAGAGCCTGTTGGGTATGGTGCGGCAGTTTCCCAAGATGGGAAAGGTGTCCCTTCGGAGGCACTTCTGGCGCCGTTCGTGCCCGACGAGGGATCTACGGAAGGGTACAGCGCAGCGCCAACGGAGGCACGGAGGTCGAAGAATCACTACACTGGCGCTATTAGGCGCAACCGTGAGGCTTCAGGGCACGACGGCTGAGCCGAATGGGAAATGTCGGAATATGGAGGGTTCCATGGAAGAGAAGAAACGCAGCCTGTACCGGAGCCGCAGCGATACGGTCCTCGGCGGGGTATGCGGCGGGCTGGGGGAGTACCTCGGTATCGACGCAAACATCGTCCGCCTCGTGTTCCTCCTCCTTCTCCTGGCGAGCGGCACAGGGCTCATCCTGTACCTTGCCCTGTGGCTGCTCCTCCCCCAGGAGGGTGCACCCGAGGTGTCCTCGACCGAGCAGAGGATCGAGGATGGAGCACAGGAGATCTCGGATAAAGCGCGTGAAATCGGCGACCGTGTCCGCCACGCCGACCGGGCGCGCGACGCCTGGGTTGCGCCAGCCATCGGAATCGCACTCGTGGCAATCGGCGCGATCGTGCTCCTGCAAAACCTGGGGATCCCGGCCCTGTGGTGGATGCGGTGGCGCATCATTTGGCCTGCAGTTCTGATCGTGATCGGGCTGGCGCTGCTCCTTCACCGGGGCCGAAGGGGGTAGTGCCATGCGCACGCGCGGCTTACTGCTCCCGGTGGTGCTCGTCACGCTGGGGATTCTTTTTCTCCTGCGCAACCTGGGTGCGCTGGATTGGAACCTCGGCGACATCCTGCGCGATTGGTGGCCGGTACTGGTCATCCTATTGGGGCTCGACCTTCTCCTCGGCCGCAGGCTGTGGAGTACCGTCGGCGTGCTCCTTGTGCTTGCAGCTATCGGCATCGGCGCGTTTCTCTGGTTCCAGTCAAGCACTCATGTCGGGCTGGGAACGAGGTCCGAGGGATTCTCGGTGCCGCTGGGAGAAGCACCGGTAGCGGAGGTCGCGCTGGCCTCCGAACAACCCTGGAGGTTGCACCTTGCCCCTGGCCAGGATCCGGAGTCCCTTGTCCAAGGGACGGCCACCCTGGGCTGGGGTGAGGCGCTCCGTGAGATGGTCACGATCGAGCCTTCAGGCACCCAAGTCTCCCTGCGAGCGCGGGGGGGCTCCGAGTTCGCATGGGTGCGCCATCGCCGGGAGTTCGACTGGCAGATCTTCCTGGCACCGACCGTCCCGCTTCGGTTGACGGTAGAGGCAGCAGGAGGTCACACGGAACTCGACCTTTCCGCCCTTCAAGTCACGAACCTCCATCTCGCACTGGGAGGCGGAGAGGGTGCTGTGTCCTTGCCCCTCGCCACGTCGCTTCGTGGCTCGGTCGACACCGAGCGGGGACACCTCACGGTGCGCGTCCGCCCCCCGACCGCCCTCCGCCTTCGCCTCGACGGGGTGCCCGAGGAGATTCGCGTGCCTGAGAGCTTCCTCCCCACTCAGGACGGCTGGAAGGCGCCCGGCTACGCTGATGCTGCGGTGACGGCAGATCTCACCGTTCGGGCCCGAGAGGCGATCGTGGTCATCGAGGAGGAGATATGAGCCGCAGTAGACGGGAGGCATCCGAGCATGACGGCTGTGCCAAATTGGGAAAACTCTGGCCGGAACCGCACCGACTGAAGATGCCTCCGACCAGGAGGTGAGCGTCTCCGATGCCAGGCCATAACGGAATGAGGTCAGACTCGCTGTTGAAGCTGAAGGAAGCCCGAGACGTGGTCGTCTCGCGCGTTAGGCGTCTGGGTGCGAACCGACGTCTGCCGGTTCTTGTTGCCATCGACGGCCGCAGCGGGTCTGGAAAGTCCGTTTTGGGATCGATGGTTGCCGAAGCGCTCAGCGCGGCGTTGGTTCAGAGCGATGATTTCTACGCTTCGAACATCTCGGACGATGAATGGGACACCCTCAGTCCACGCGAGAGAGCGGCCAAGGTGATCGACTGGCAGCGACTGCGCGCCGAAGCCCTGGAACCGCTGCTTCGCGGAAAGGCTGCAGAGTGGCACACGTTCGATTTTGCGCTCGTCCGCCCCGACGGCACGTATCCACCCAAACGGGATCCCACACGTTGCAGCCCAGCGGCGGTGATCGTGCTCGAGGGAGCCTACTCAAGCGGGCCACAGATTGCCGATCTCGTCGATCTATCCGTTCTAGTCGACGCGCCCGTCAGCGTGTGCCATGAGAGGCTGTCAACGCGTGAAGAGAAGGAGTTCCTACACTCCTGGCACGCCCGATGGGACGCCGCAGAGGAGTACTACTTCTCCCAGGTGCGGCCGAAATCGCAATTCGATCTGGTTGTAGAGAACTGAGTGTCCACGACCGACACATTGCCGCCGGTACAGGACGAGGGTGGACCCTAGCAAGGAGGGGGTACATGTCAGTTTAGGTAATCCGACCGCCCTGAGCGAGTCGTTGCAGACACTTGATCGTCCGTTGCAGGCTCTCCGAAGTCCTCGCAGCAACCCCTGGACGCCACTTCTCCTCAACGAATGCAATGAGCATAGACGTATACGCTGCACCAACAGCCCGGCCGGCGCCTTCTCGCGGAACCATATGCACCCGAACATCTCGCCTTCGGGATTGGCGGGCCAAAGCAACCATTGTGGCCTTGGGGTCGTCGAGCATTTCCGGATCACTCGGGAATCTACGTGGAGCTATGCCCAAAAACTCGGCCAGGGTTCGCGAATCAGCCAACAGCCAGGCTTCGACCTGCCTCACAGCAATCCTGAAACAGAGTTTGGGGGCCGGTGCAGTAAGCCAGTCATCGCGCAACAGCGGAGCGCAATCGGCATCGCGATCCAGATCCACGAGTACAAGCCATGGCGTATGCCGTGCTGCGTTATTGTACCCGTGGATCTTCTTTCTCAGCGCGTCTTTGCCTTGCTTCCCGTATACCCTGCCAGGTTCGGCCCCAACACTGCGAATGAGCTTGTCTACAACAGCTTCGTCGACGTCTCCCTCAACGGCTGCAGAGATGATTGCCGGAGCCGGCCTGTCACGCATCGCTGAACAGCGCAAGCTGCCGCGCTTGCTCAGGCCGAGTCCACGGCAACACAGCGTCTGCAACAGTGAGTCCCCCCTCCAATAGGTCGCGGATTTCTCGATAAGAAGCCGCAGAACGCACTACAGTGCCTTCATCACTAGGGTGAAGCAGAAGAACCTCGTCAAGGCCAATTCCCTCATCATGAAGAAGCTCGGGAGAGTGCGTACTCAGGATGACTTGGCGGCGTGTACGACGTTGGACCCGCGCAAACATGTGCGGGAGGTGCCGCACGATTTCGGGATGGAGAGAGAGCTCTGGTTCCTCAAGCAGCAGGGGACTGCTTCCTTCCAGCACAACCCATAGAAGCCCCATTAGCCGGAGCGTCCCATCAGAGAACTGCTCTTC
>PXEP01000186.1 GCA_003566155.1 Candidatus Acetothermia bacterium
ACGGAGGTGTTGCCTGTGAGGAGCCTGCTGTGGGTAGGGATGGGGCTGTTGATCGTTGGGAGTGCGGCGATGGCTGATCCGGGGTGTCCCGTAGGGCCAACCGATTTGGTTGTCCCAGGTGAGGTCACCGAGTGGCTAGAAGCCAACGCGATCTCCTTCGAATCAGTGCTGCCTGGGCACGGCTGTGGAGACCTGCGCCCGCTGATAGAGATGATCGGCAACGCGCGGATCGTAGCCTTGGGCGAAGCCACCCACGGCACAAGTGAGTTCTTCACCATGAAACACCGCATCATCGAGTGTCTCGTTCTCCAAGAGGGGTTTAGCGTGGTGTCGATGGAGGGGCGCGGGTCGGGCGCGAACCCCATCAACGCTTACGTGCAGACCGGACAGGGGTCGGTGGACGATGCGCTCGCGCTCGGGGGGTTGGTGGGTAAAGGCTGGATGGACACCCACGAAGTCGTGGGCCTGCTCGAATGGATGCGCGCCTACAACGAGGGCATGGAGCAGGACGGCCTGCTCAGCTTCCGCACCTTTGATTATGACGAAACGAGGACGCCACTAGAGGTCGTTCTCGACTACGTGCGCGAGGTAGACCCTGATAGGCTGGAGCAGGTGGAGGATGAACTGGAATGCTACGCTCGGGGACTTGCTCAATACGGCCTGTACGCCAGCCTGGACGCCGAAACCTTGGCCCGATGCCGACAAGGGGTTGAGGCCGTCCATACGTTGCTCCTGGCACAGGAGGATGCGTACCGGGCGGCCTCGACTTTGGAGGCGTACACCGAGGCCCTCGAGGCGGCACGCATGCTGGTGCAAAACGAGCAGATGTTGCGGCTCGGACCGGAGAGCTATTTCACCGAGTTTTTCAACGCCCGCGACCGGCTCATGGCCGAGAACGTGGCCTGGATATTGGAACAAGCCGGTCCGGATGCCAAGATCATCCTGTGGGCACACAACGTCCACGTCCAGGCAAGCCCTGTGGTGTTGCCTGTGATGGAATATCCTCCGCTCCCCGACGAAGAAGAGGGGAGAACCTTGATCCCGATGGGGGTTCACCTGAGAGAGCGGTTCGGGGACGAGATGGTGATCGTCGGGTTCAGCTTCGAATCGGGAGAGTTCCGCGCGGTCAAGAGGACAGGACCGTTCAGCGCCCTTGGGCTGATGGACATCGCAGTTGAGCCGCCTCTGCCCAACAGCCACGAACAGTACCTCTATCCAGAAGGGTTGGATCGCTACTATGTCGACTTGCGTTCCATTCCGAGAGACGGCGCTGTAGCCGACTGGTTCGAGGAGCCGCGCTATCTCAGGGCGATCGGGATGAACTACGATGCGAACAACCTCGAGATCGCATCACACCGGCTACGATTGCATGAGGCTTTCGACATCGTGATCTGCCTGCGTGAGACTTCGCCGTCCAGTGTTCGCTAGTAGGCAGGACTCCCGCTTTGTAGCGGTGCTTGGAGGGCAGGACTACGATACGGAAGACCGACATCCCGGTGGTGCCCCCCGGCGCTGGAGTAGCCCTCGCGGTGAGCGAAAGGCCTTGCGCCTGTACAAAGGCAGAAGCGAGGGTGTGTGCCCTCGCCCCTGCCTTTGGCGATAAGCTCAGCCAGTTGTCGGCTGGTTGTCTAGCTTCCGCGGCGCAACTGGCGACCGCCGCCCTGGCCGTGCGGCCCTGCCCCGTCGCCCAGGAAGCGCTGCAGCCGAAGCTGCCGCATCTCCTGGAGCTCCTGAGGCTCACACTCCTCGGTGCATTCACCCGCACACGCACGCGCCATCGTCATGCGGTTCTGTGCGGCGACCGCCCCAACGGCGACGAGTGCCACAAGCGCCAGGATGATTCCTGCCTTCTTCCAGTTGTTCATACTGCACCCCCTTTTGTTTTGCCTCTCGGGTGAGGCAGGGCACACCCTAGCAGGAACATGTGAAGCCATGATGAAGATCCCAACGCGGATGCTTGGAAGACCGCCCACGGGCAACAGATCAAAGGTCCCCTGATGCTCCGGTGGGGAGTGCTTCACTCGGCAGCGGTGCGCGAGCTACATGGGCTGCAGGATCGGGGGTCCCGACTCATCACGGACGTGCCGTGGACTCCAACGCGTCCCATGGAGCCGATATCGCTTCACAGTTTCTTCACAAGTTGCGCGTACACTGGCACGACATGCGTCGAAGCGTGCTCGTCGTGGACGATGACCCAAAGCTTGTGGAGCTTCTCCGGCTCTATCTGGAGCGGGACGGGTACCGCGTACGGACCGCCGCCGGCGGCCCCCAAGCTCTCGAGGCCTTGCGCAACGGACAGCCGGATCTTGTCATCCTGGACCTCATGCTGCCCGAGATGGACGGTCTCGAAGTATGCCGGGTACTGCGCGAGGAGGCGGACACACCTGTCATCATGCTCACAGCGAGGACATCGGAGAAGGATAGGATCACGGGATTCGATCTTGGTGCAGATGACTACGTGACCAAGCCGTTCAGCCCTGGAGAACTCCTGGCGCGGGTGCGCGCTGTGTTACGTCGCGTGGGGGAACGTGAGGGTCCTGACGAACTCTCGTTCGGGGAGCTGAAGATCGACTTGCTGCGCCACGAGGTGCTCGTCGGAGAGGACCGCGTGGAGCTCACCCCAACGGAGTTCAGGCTCCTTGAAGCCATGGCACGCGAGCCTGGACGCGTGTTCACGCGGCAGCAACTCATCCACGCGGCGCTGGGCTATGACTTCGAGGGATTTGAGCGCACCATTGACGCGCACGTGAAGAACCTCCGCCGCAAGATCGAGGCGGACCCGAAGGTTCCGTCCTATATCAGAACCGTGTTCGGCGTGGGGTACCGCTTTGTTCCGCCGGAGGGTGCGCGTGCGACATAGCATGCTGACCCGGCTACTGGCGGGGATGGTCGCCGTCGTCGTGCTCGCTGTCTGCACGGTGGCTGTCGTATCGCGGTTGACAACCAGCCAGGAGTTCGAGAGCTACGTGGAACATGGACGGCGCACGCAGCTACAGCGTATGGCCACGGCGCTAGCGGTCCACCACGAGCGTCAACGCGGCTGGACTGCGGTGAACCCCTTGCTCCAGGAGATCTCTGCCCTTGTCGGCCAGCGGGCGGTGCTCGCCGACAGCGAGGGCGAGGTGATCCTCGACTCCGAGGGAAGACTCGAGGCAGGGGACGACGTGCCCGCACTGCCCAGCACCACAGTTGCCGTGACCTCGCGGGGGGCGCCTGTGGGCACTTTGCACATTGTCCCCGCAGGCCTCGCTTCTGCCGAACAGGCGTTCATACACTCTCTGACTCGCTCGATCCTCTGGGCGGCGCTGGTGGCCGTAGCGGGAGGCACGGCGCTAGTGGTGTGGTTCTCTCGCCGTACACTGAGTCCAGTGCGTTCGCTGACCATGGCCGTTCGCCGCATGCACCAGGGCGAGTTGGACCAACACGTGCCCGTCACCACCCGAGACGAGATCGGGGAACTGAGCCACGCGTTCAACGCGATGACAGCCGAGCTTAGACAACAAGAGGTCCTCCGGCGGAACATGGTGAGCGATCTGGCGCACGAGTTGCGGACACCTCTGGCCAACCTACAGGGCTATCTGGAGGGCATGAGGGAGGGCGTGATCCGTCCAACCCCTGATCTGCTGGCGTCGCTGCACGAAGAGACCCTCATGCTCGGAAGGCTGGTCCGAGATCTGCAGGACCTGGCTCTAGCCGAGGCCGGACAACTCGAGCTGGCGCTCCAACCCGTAGCGCTGGCGGACCTCGTGCGTGGCGGGTTGGCCGCCGTACAACGTGAGGCGGAAGCCAAACACGTTGAACTCGTAGAAGCACTGCCCGAGAACACACCTCTTGTGGAAGTCGATCCAGGGCGGATCATCCAGGTCTTGCGCAACCTTCTTTGGAACGCCGTCGACCACACGCCAGCCGAAGGGCGCGTCACGGTCAGCGCAAAGCCCCGCGAGGCGTGGGTCGAGGTACAGGTGGAAGACACAGGAGCGGGGATCACTGATGCGGACCTCCCGCATGTCTTCGAACGCTTCTACCGGGCTGATCCAGCCCGCTCTCGGACCTCCGGCAGCGGCGCAGGTCTTGGGCTGACCATCGCCAAACAGCTCGTCCAGGCCCATGGAGGGAACATCTGGGCGCGCAGTCGGCCGGGCGCCGGCGCTGTCTTCAGCTTTAGTGTCCCCCGGGTGGGGACGGCCGGCTGATCAACGCTACGTGCGTTCCATGCAGTCAACGCCTGATTCCTGTGCCTTTCCGTGGAGGTGTGCAAGGGGCTGTTCGCGGAGGGATTTGATCTCTCCGCGGCGGGGCGGCAAGAGTGGTAAGCTTCGCGCGTATCGCCAGAGTCGCATAGCACAGTGTGCTAGGGATGCTCTTGTCTCCAGTTAAGTGGGCAGTAGTTCACAGAGGCTTGCGTACGACGGCGTGGAGATGCTCGGTGGAATCGCGGTATTGCGGGAGCTCACATGTTTCCGTAGCCAGCCGTAAGACGTTCTCGTAGGCAGGCGGATCTGCAGTCGCAATCCCTGTCAATTCACTACGCATCCCGGCAGCAAACGCCTCCGCCCCTGCATAGGTGATCAGCTCGAAGCCCGCTGTGCGCAGCTCGGTGAGCGCCTGTGGTGGCGTGAGGAACACCGCCTCGGTGAAGGAGTCCTCCTCCGTGGGTTCCTGAACGAGATCGCGTAGCAACGGCTCGACAGTCGTGAAGTTGGCGTACTCCTCCGGGAACTCGGCAAGCCCCGCACGAAGGATGCCCCAGGGGTTCAAGAACGCGACCACGGCCGGCGCACCTGGGCGGAGAATGCGCTGTAGTTCCCCTAGCGCTTGGGCTCGACCTGCCCTTTCCACTATGTGGTACAGTGGTCCCATCATGAGAGCCCCATCGAATCCCTCGTCGGGCAGAACACCAAGCTCCCGGGCATCGGCACAAAGGAAGGCTTCGGCCTTGAGCCCAAGCTCGGTCAGGTTGTCTTCAGCGAACCTCACACAACTCGGTGAGAGATCGCACAGGGTCATACGATACCCCATACGAAGCAGCTCCATTGTGTAGCGCCCCGGTCCGCCGCCGATGTCCGCCAAATGCCCCCGCCGGGGGAAGTGCTGCGAGATCAGATGCAGCGTCGTTACGAGTTCAAGCCTGCGATACGGCCGGTCCAGCCTATCCCATTCCTGTTGGGTCTCTCGATCGTAGTGATCACGTACCACTTCGCTCATGGACACAAGTGTAGCATAGAAAGGCTTAGGCTCTACGCTCGTTGCATCTCGGGCTGTTAGGTGGCAGAAAGTCCCAGTTCATGGAGGACCGTTTCGTACCGGGGGTCGCTGCTCGCGGCACGGGGAAGCGGCCACGCCTTGAGGAAGCGGGCCAGGTAATCCCGGGCTTGGACTGCCTCGTGCAGTATGCGGAAACCCTCGTGGCGGTCGCCCGCCCACAACAGGGCAACGCCGTGCACAGTTTGCGCTCCGCCGGCGCCATGTTGAGCGAGCTCATCCAGGGCGCGGCGAGCCTCCGCATCGTTACCGCCCATCGCATGCACAAGCGCACGAAACGCGATGATCTCCCTGGCCAATGCGGGAAACGCCCACCCGTGGCGGCGATCGAGGGTATCCAGGTGAGCGAGGCCCTGCGCCGGGGAACCACGCATGGCATCGGCCAGGGCCAGCGTAATCCGCACATCGGAGAAGAACTCGTCCTCCGCGCAAGCTGCCTCCAGAAGAGTGCGTGCCTCGTCCTCGGCCCCGGCCAGCAGAAGGCCTAGTCCGACGTAGGTAGACCAGAAAAGTATGTTTGGATCTCCGGCGGCACGCCGAAGCATCTCTAGCGCCCTCTCTTG
>PXEP01000024.1 GCA_003566155.1 Candidatus Acetothermia bacterium
ACGGTGGATGAGGTGGTGGATGAGCTGTGCGCGGAGGTGGGTGAGCCGCTTGATGCTATCGCACACGCGGTGGTTGTGGGAAACCCGGCCATGCTTCATCTGTTTGCTGGGGTGGACCCGGGCTGTCTGGGACAGGCGCCGTTTTCGCCGGCGTGGCGGCGCTGGACCACGCTGTCGGCGGGTGAACTGGGCCTTTCCTTAGTCCGGGCGGTGCCGGTGGAACTGGTGCCGATGGTTTCGGGTTATGTGGGCGCGGATGTGGTGGCAGGGCTCGTGGCGTGCGGGATTCATGAGGCAAGTGAGGCCACGCTATACCTGGATCTGGGCACGAATGGCGAAATCGTGCTTGCCGTAGAGGATCGGTTGATCTCCTGTTCCGCCGCCGCCGGTCCTGCATTCGAGGCTGTGGGGATTTCCTGCGGGATGTCTGCGTTGAATGGAGCAGTGTCCAGCGTGGAAATCAATGATCATGATGTCTGGTGTGGGACCATTGGGGACGCGCCCGCGGCTGGGTTGTGTGGCACGGGACTTACCGATGCTGTGGCCGAACTTCTGCGGGTGGGTGTATTGGACACAAACGGGCGGATGCTTCTCCCGGAGGGCTGTTTGCGCAAGCGGGTCAAGGGCGAAGGAAACGAACGCCGCTTCACGCTCACGGAGGGCGTGCGGGAGGTGTACCTCTCTCAGGCGGACGTCCGCAAGCTGCAACTGGCCAAGGCCGCACTACGAAGTGGGGTGGACGTATTGCTCTCCCGGGGGGAACTGGGGCCGGGCGACGTAAGGCGGGTATATCTGGCGGGGGCTTTCGGAGCGCATATGCGCACCGAAAGCTTGATCCGCATCGGTCTACTGCCGCCGGAGGTTAAGGACAAGGTTGTACAAGCTGGCAATGCCGCGGGCCTGGGGGCCAAAGCTGCCCTCGCGGACAGAAGAACGGCCCGGCTGCTTCGCCGTGTGGCCCGGCGGATGGAGTTTGTGGAACTGGCCGCAGAGAGCGAGTTCGGCCGACGGTACGTGCAGACGATGTGGTTTCCCGACCAATCGAAGGAGGTGCAGGTGTGAGTGGATCTTCAGCGCAGCCGGTGTTGTGGCTTCAGGCGGCCGGGTGTACAGGATGCTCGATCTCGTTGATGAACGCCGAGTACCCTGACATCAAGAACCTCATCTTGGATGAGCTGGTGCCGGGAAAGGCGCTATCGCTAAAGTTTCACGCTACGCTGATGGGGCGTACGGGGAGGGCGGCATTGGAAGTACTGGACGCGGCCCCGGCCGAACACGAGGGCCGGTACGTGTTGGTCGTAGAAGGGGCGATCCCTACAGCCGGCAAAGGATATGGGATGATCGGCGACCAACCCATGGCTGAGAGGGCCGGTTCCCTGGCGCGCAATGCAACGGCGGTGCTGGCGCTCGGCTCTTGCGCCGCCTATGGTGGAGTCCCGGCAGGAGCGCCCAATCCGACGGGATGCAAAGGCGTCGCCGACTTCCTTGCGGGAGAGGGTGTGGAAGTCCCTGTGGTCAACGTTCCCGGTTGCCCTCCGCATCCACGGTGGTTCGTCGATTCGGTAGCGCATCTCTTGTTGGGCAAGGTGAACCGGCCGGGCATGGTGGATGATGTCGGTCGTGTGGCTCCTGTCTACCCAGGGCTGATACACGAAAATTGCCCGCGCCGGGCAGATTTTGATGTGGGGAGGTTTGCCCAGTCCTTTGGAGATGAAGGGTGCTTGTACGAACTGGGGTGTAAGGGCCCGTATGCGGACGCCTTATGCTGGGATCATCGCTGGAACGGGGGTGTCAACTGGTGTATCCAGGCCGGTCATCCGTGTGTTGCTTGTTGTGAACCGGAGTTCCTCGATCAGGTATCGCCCCTCTATCGCAAGCTGCTAGCCCAGTCGCCGGAGGAATCGAGGAGGGAGATATGACAAAGATTTCCATCGATCCCATTACCAGAATCGAGGGTCATCTGAAGGTGGACCTGGAGATAGAAGACGGCGTTATCCGCTCGGCGTGGTCCTCCGGAGCTTTGTACCGCGGACTGGAGAAGATACTTGCAGGACGGCACCCACTGGATGCACAGAAGATCACTCAGCGGATTTGTGGGGTGTGCCCGCTGGCCCATTCCACCGCCGCCTCGCTCTGCCTGGATGACGCGTTGGGGATCGCAGAGGACATTCCTCCCAACGGCAAACTGCTGCGGAACCTGATCTATGGGGCAAACTTCCTGCACAACCATGTTCTGCATTTTTACCATCTTGCGCTCCCTGATTATGTCGACCCGGAGGTGTTGGCCGGCCACAGTACGGCCCCGTTGGGACAGCTCCTTTCCCCCGGCCCGACGGGAGAGGATCGACGATTCACCGAAAAGGAGAATCGCCACCTGGTGGAAAATTACGTGCAAGCCCTTACGGTGAGGCGGAAGGCACAGGAGCTGGTCGCCCTGTTGGGCGGCAAGATGCCCCACGACATGGCCGTGGTGCCCGGCGGGGTGACGTTCAGGCCAGGGCTCGGGGAGCTGGAAGGGTTCCGGTTCCGTCTCGAGGAGATCAAACAGTTCCTCGAACAGGAGTACATACCCGACGTGCATTTGTGGCTGGAACGCTATCGAGATCATCTGCAGCTAGGACGAACGGAGGATTGTCTGGCATTGGGGGTTTTCCCCCAGCGCAATGGACGCCTTCTTCCCCAGGGCGCAGTACTCCAAGGGGATTACGTCGATCCCTCGTGGGAAGACATAAGAGAAATGGTGGATGCATCCTGGTATACGGGCGAGGCTGTTAACCCGGACTGGGGCAAGGAAGATGCTTACTCCTGGGTCAAGTCGCCTCGACTGGGGGGACGGGCCTGTGAGGTAGGCCCGGCGGCACGGGTTCGGGTCGCCTTGCGGGCCGCCGACGGTGAACTGCGGGGCTCGTTGGAGGAAGGCCTCCGGGATGCGCGGATAGAGGACGAAGATCTGTGCTCTGTGGCCGGACGGCACCTGTCGCGAGCCCTTGAGTCCCGGGTGATTGCTGAAAAGCTGGGCGACTGGCTTTCGGAGGTGGACCCCGAAGGGCCGGTGGCATGCTCGGTTTCCATTCCTGAGGAGGCGGCCGGAGTCGGGTTGACCGACGCGCCGCGGGGTGCGTTGGTGCACCGGATTGAAATCCAAAGAGGAAAGATAGCCCAGTATGATGTTATCTCACCCACTACGTGGAACGCTTCCCCCCGCGATGGGGCTGGGATCCCGGGACCGATCGAGGCGGCGCTGACAGGGACGAGTGTCGAAGGGAACGGGCATACAGAGGCGGGGCGGATCGTGCGGTCGTTCGACCCCTGTCTGGCATGCGCGGTTCAATGAAGGAGGATGGATGCTGACGTCGGAACTGAAGCCGGCCGAGGAGATATTGGAAAACCTGGCCCAGGGCGAGCGAGTGTTCTTGGTGGCGTGCGCCGGGTGCGCCGAGGTGTGCGACGCGGGAGGGGAAGAGGCCTTGCGTAGGTTGCGCAAGCTGTTGGAAGAAGGCGGTCGGACGGTGGTGGGAGGCACGTCGTTGCCCTTCCTGTGCAATCGGGCGCTGGTGTCGCTCCGACTGGGTAGGTGCGCCCAACAGCTGAAGGAGGCCGACTCGATCCTGGTAACGTCCTGCGGTGTGGGCATACAGGCGGTGGCCGCGGTGAGCGCGCTCGTTGTTCACACGGCTTCCAACACCACCACTATGGGGGCCTTTCAAGGAGTGTGGCCATCCGACGAACGCTGCGCACGTTGTGGCGACTGTGTACTGGAGTACACCGGAGGAATCTGCCCGCTGACGGTGTGTCCCAAAGGACTGTTACACGGACCGTGCGGCGGGTCGCATGGCGGGGAGTGTGAGCTGGAGCCGGGACGTTCCTGCGGGTGGCAGGAGATACACGATCGCCTGGAGCAAACCGGGCAGCGAGAGATGCTACATCGCTATCAGCCGCCGAAAGACCGGCGCCGTCAGTTAGACGTACCTCTTGCGCGAAGACGGTCGGTGTTCTGGGCGCTGGAGTACGCAGAGGAGGACGAATGAAGCTCCGAGAACGGATAGAGCGAGGAGAGTTCATCGTCACCTGTGAGGCTGCCCCGCCCAAGGGGATCGCGGTGGAGAAGGCCCTGGAAGAGGCCCAATCGGTGGCTGACTACGTACACGCGTTCAACGTTACCGACTTGCAGTCGTCCGTAATGCGCATGAGTTCGTGGGCCTTCTGTGCTCTGCTCCGGGGCCGGGGGTTGGAACCCATCCTTCAACTCACGTGCCGGGATCGTAACCGCCTTGCGTTGCAGGCGGATCTGTTGGGAGCATGGGGGCTGGGGATCGAGAACGTGCTTGCTCTGACGGGTGATCACACGACCCTGGGCGACCATCCGGAAGCTATGCCCGTGTTCGACCTGGATTCGGTACAGCTGCTGGATGTGATCGGCAAGCTCAACTCGGGACATGACATGGTAGGCAATGAGCTGGATGGGGCGACGGATTTCTTCCCCGGCGCTGTGGTGAATCCAGCTGCGGACCCACTGGAGCCTCATATCCACAAGCTGCACCTGAAAGTCAGCTTGGGGGCAAAGTTTTTCCAAACACAGGCGGTGTACGACCCGGAAAGCTACAACGTGTTCGCCGAGAAGACTGCCGGAATAGGTGTCCCCATCCTGGCGGGGATCATACCCCTCAAATCGGCAAAGATGGCCCGGTTTATGAACGATAACATCGCCGGCGTACACGTTCCGGAGGAGGTGATTGGAGAGCTGGAAGCTGCCACGAGCAAAGAGGACAGGGTCAAGCGCAGCATCGATCTCTGCGCGCGGACCATCCAGGCGGTACGCCCGCGGTGCCAGGGCGTGCACTTGATGCCTATGGGTTGGGAGCGACATGTCCCGGCCATCTTGGAGCGGGCCGGGCTATGACGGTCGTCTGAGGCACATGCAGCACTAAGGAGGGAAACAGATGCCATATGATCCGACCACGCTGGCGGATTGGCAGATCGCAGCGGAAGCGGAAAAGAAGATGCCCACGCCCGATGGCTGGCGCGAGCGGCTGGACCTAACCAAAGAGGAAGTCATCCCCTTTGGACGAATCGGCAGGTTGGATTTCCTGCGCGTTGCCGAGCGTCTGAAGGATCGCCCGGACGGAAAGTATATCGAGGTCACTGCAATCACGCCCACTCCGCTGGGGGAGGGAAAGACCACCACCAGCCTGGGGCTGATTGAAGGGTTGGCCAAGCGTGGAGCAAACGTGGGCGGATGTCTCCGACAACCCTCGGCGGGTCCGACGTTCAACATCAAGGGGTCGGCCGCGGGAGGGGGAAACGCCCTGCTCATACCCATGACCGAGTTCTCGCTTGGTCTCACCGGCGATATCGACAACATCACCAACGCGCATAACCTGGGGATGGTGGCCCTCACCTCGAGGATGCAGCATGAGTTCAACTACACCGATGAGCAGCTTGCCAAGCGTAGTCTCAAGCGGCTGAATGTCGATCCCCGTCAGGTGGAGATGAAGTGGGCGATGGACTTCTGCGCGCAGGCAATGCGCAACATCGTAATCGGACTCGGGGGCAAGATGGACGGGTTCCTCATGGAGTCAGGGTTCCAGATCTCCGTATCTTCGGAACTTATGGCTATCTTGTCCATCGCCTATGACCTGGCTGATCTGCGGCGGAGGATCGGCGAGATGACCATCGCCTACGACAAACGAGGGAACCCGGTCACCTGCGACGATCTAGAGGTTGGGGGCGCGATGACCGCATGGATGAGAAGCACGATCAACCCCACGCTCTGTTGTACGATCGAGTACCAGCCGGTCATGATCCATGCGGGGCCGTTTGCCAACATTGCCGTGGGTCAGTCGTCCATCATCGGGGACCGTTTGGGACTGAAGATGTTCGACTACCACGTGACCGAAAGCGGTTTCGGCGCCGATATCGGGTTTGAGAAGTTCTGGAACGTGAAGTCCCGCCTGAGCGGACTGAAACCCCACGTATCCGTGTTGGTGGCTACGATCCGGGCGCTGAAGATGCACGGCGGTGGGCCGCGCGTCGTGCCTGGGCGGCCACTTCCCAAAGAGTACACGGAGGAGAATCTCGAGCTTCTGGAAAACGGGATCGGGAACCTGTTGCACCACATTCACATGGTACGCAAGTCGGGGATCAACCCGGTTGTGTGCGTGAACGTGTTCCCGACAGATACACCGGACGAGATTGCCACAGTGCGACGCTATGCGGAACAGGCGGGCGCGCGTTGCGCTGTCTCCGAGCACTGGGCCAAGGGCGGAGAAGGAGCGCTCGAACTGGCCGATGCGGTGATCGAGGCCAGTGAACAACCGACGGACTTCGACTTCTTGTACTACCTGGATCTGCCCCTCCGCCAACGGGTGGAGCGCATCGCCCAAGAGGTCTACGGCGCGGACGGAGTAGAGTGGTCCGCCGAGGCGGCGGAGAAGGCCGACCGGTTCGAGGCAGACTCCAAGTTCACGGACTACCAGACGATGATGGTCAAGACGCACCTGTCGCTTTCACACGATCCGGCGCTTAAGGGTGTACCCAAGGGTTGGACGCTTCCCATCAGGGACATCCTGCTGTTCTCCGGAGCCAAGTTCCTGTGCCCGATGGCCGGCAGCATCAAGCTGATGCCTGGGACCAGCTCCGATCCTGCGTACCGGCGGATCGATGTGGACACGGAGACCGGAGAGGTGCAAGGGCTGTTCTAGGGAGGCAGTATGAGACCCGAGCTGTGGGCAATACTCACTGCGGTACTGTGGGCCACGGGGGCCTTCTTTGGGAAACGCGGCATGGCGCAGGCAGGGCTTGAGCCCCAGCAAGGACTGACCATTCGTCTGGTGATCTCGGCGCTGGTCGTCCTGGCCGTTACTGCGCCGCGTCTTGCGGACCTGGTGCGGAGCCTGGGTACAGAGGTTGGGCGCCGAGGGATCGGCCAGATCGCGTTGTTCGAGGGGCTCGTGGCCGGCTCGCTGGGCATGCTCGCCTTCTATACGGCTTTGCGGCATGGCGCCTTATCGCGAGTGGTGCCCCTGGCATTCACCGTTCCACTGTGGGGCTTTCTCCTCGGGGTGCTGTTTGCTGGTGAGGCGGTGACGGTGACCAAGGCGGTGGGCGTGGCCGCCGTGGTTTCCGGCATCGTTATGTTGAATCTGTAAATGCAGACGCAGTAGCCTGGAAGGTGTGCCCGTCCTTGCGCTGGGGCGGGCACACCTTAGCCAGTGGGTGCGGGCAAGAGGTCTGTCTGGCTGAATTCGGAAAACTGGAAAGAGGACGCGCGGATATGCGGGTGTTGATCACAGGACTGTTCGAGCCGGGAGCGCTGGCGGCGCTCCGGCGTTTTGGAGAGCTTGGGGCGGAGATCACGGCTGCCGATTGTCATCGGCTGTCATATGGGATGTACTCCAAATACGTCCGCCGGCGAATCGTGCTTCCCTCCCTGCGGGAGAAACCTGCGGAGTATGCTCGCAAGCTGTTGGCTGAGCTGACGGGAAGCTCGTACGATTATTATTTCCCGGGGTATGAGGAGATCGTCCTCATGAGCCAGTTGCGGGAGCAGGTATTGGACAATGTTCAGAGCGTGCTCCCGCCGTACGAGACCTTGCTTAGCTTCCATGACAAATCGCGGTTGGCACACCTGGCCGAACGTGCCGGCGTGGCCACCCCAACGGTATGGAGACCTGCTGCCATGGACGATGTCCGGCAGCTCGCCGGGACGATCAAGGGCCCGGTGGCGATTAAGCTGCGCCGTGGGGCGGGAGCCAGCGGGCTGCGGGTAGCCCGAGACGCGAGCGCTTTGCCTAAGCTGTTTCAGGAAGTAGTTGAGTCCAATGACGTTCCTCCCGAGCATCTGCCGATCGTGGAGCAGTGGTTGGACGGCGAGACGGTGTGTTCGCTTGAGCTCTGTCAGCGGGGTCAAGTGCTGGGCGAGGTGTTCTACCGTGGAGTGCGGACGATGCCCCGGCATGCGGGCACCACGGTGCTGCGGGAGACAGTGGTCGCCCCCGCGTGTGCTGAGGCGGCGCGTGCACTGGTGGGAGAGCTCGATTACACGGGGTTTGTGGGCTTCGATTTTGTGATGAAGGACGGTGTTCCTTTTGTAGTAGACGCCAACCCGCGGATGACGCCTGCGCTTAACCTAGCGCAGCAAGCTGGATGTGATATGGTGCCGGCCTGGCTGGCCCTTGCCGACGGCCATTCGCCGGAGCCGCTCTCCGGGCCCCGTATCGGAACCCGAACGCGCATTCAGTTCGGAGAGACGATGTGGCTGTTGGAGAGTCTGTTCCGTTCGCTGCGCTATTGGGATAGAGAACGCGAACTGAGACGGGGCTGGTGGCGCGATGCGCGGTGTCCGGATGATGTGGCTACTTGGCGCGATCCTCTTCCCAACATCATGTTGTGGGGCTATGTGCTTACCAGCCTACCACGAGTGCTGTTAAGCAAGGTCGATACGGCGGAACTATTTATGTACCACAATCACTATATCGACCATGAGCCGTACGCAGTTTCGGGAGAGGAAAGACCGCTGTCTCATAGATCGCGGATGTCCAGGTAAAGAGGGGGTTGGGGAAACTCCCCCGTTCTGGTTATCGCCAGCGTGTGATAGTTCATCGTCTTCTGCAGGAGGAACCGCGGGCGGTCAAGCAGCGGCTCGTCTAGGTAGTAGAACAACGCAAGTATGTCTATCCCTTGCGCTGCCGCCAGGCAGCGTAACCCCTGTAGTAGCTGGCGCATGAGGCTGCTCCCGCGTCTACCTGAGGTATAGGCGTCGAAGCAGTGCCAGTAGTGCACGGGCTGCCCAACAGTGGGTAGCCGAGGGACGGGCAAGACTTTGCTTACCGGGTTGATCACCCCTGCGACTGCTCTTAGGGGAACAGGTATGCGCAAGGCGCGGCCTCGGTACAATTCTGACAAGTCCCACACGCTAACCTGGGCCAGCGAACGCCCCCGCTCCAGGCGGTAGACGCCCTTCAGATAGCCGAGCTCCAATCCCCTTCTGTAGCAGTCGACGAGGCTGGTAGGGCGCATATCGCGCTGCCCCACGAGTTCCTCTACGCGAGCCGCGCCCTCCAATGGGTCGGAGCAAGGACTGGGAGCGGTGTATCCCCTGGGCAGAGAGGGCAAGGTGCACACGCCGAATGTTCCTACTCGTTGCGCTCCGCCTTTGTACATCACGCGCAGCGAGTCGTGATTGTCTTCCTTCACATTCATATAGTGAAGCGGCGCCCCGTGCTCCTGTGCGTCCCACTGGAGGTTCTGCCACAATCTAAACAGCCCGCGCTTCATGCTTCTGCGGTAGGTGGGGTCGCTGCGCAGGTCGTAGGCAAAGGCCACCGGACACACGTTGCCTCCCAGCCACACGTCCTTGATGGCATAGGACATCGTCCCCACTAGGCGGCCATCCTCCTCAGCAAGCAGGATCTTGGCGTAATCAAACAACGAGGACCGATAGAAGTACGTCTTCCGCTCCAACAGGATCTGGGTGGAATCACCTTGGGGACTGGCGGATTCCATAGACAGAAGCGCTCGATCGTCGCTGTGCGTGGCCTCACGAATTCTTAGCAACAGCTCCTGCCTTTAGGATTCCGCTTTCTCGGCGTCCTCCAGGGCGTGCAGCAGCTGTTGGCGTAGCTCCCAGGGAATGGACACGCCCTTTTTTGTGGGAAGCCACTGCTCGTCGTCCCCTTGGAAGAACTGTCGGATGTCGAGGTATTCCTTACCCTTGAACTGCGTGCGTCGGATCACGATCCGTTGTCCAGGGCCGCGCTCGAATTCGGCAATCTTGGTTTCGTTGTCCATTGTCCCTCCTGGTCGGGGCGACTGGATTTGAACCAGCGACCTCCTGCTCCCAAAGCAGGCGCGCTCCCAAGCTGCGCTACGCCCCGTACAGCGCGCACCGAGAAGTGTTTTCCACCCGCAGTTTAGCTTCTGTACCAAGGGTACGCCAGCCGAGGACGCACGCTGCGAACTGGTAACGAGAGAACATCGGTGCTAGGTTGGTGCAGGAGGTGGTGGAGATGCGGGCGGCGGGAGGGGCCCTGATCGCGGTGTTGACTGTTGTCGTGGCGGGCGTGGCGGCCGAGGAGCTTCAGGAGCTAGTTTCATTCCAACTGACCAGCACGGCCTTGGCCTTCTCGCCGGACGGTTCCCTATTGGCAGTGGCCGCGGGGGACGAAATCCAGTTGTGGGAGACCGACGACTGGACGGTGCTCAGAACTCTGCAGGGACATGAGGGGACAGTAACGGGAGTTGCGTTCGACGGCGGGGGAGTGCGACTGGCTTCTTCGTCGTGGGACGAGACCGTGTGGATCTGGGATGTGGAGAGTGGGCAACAAGCGCAGACCATCGGCGGGTATAACAGTTGGGTTCGTGCGGTGGATCTTAGTCCCGATGGGGCGTTGGTGGCGTCGGGGGCGTTGGAGCACAGGCTGGGCTGGGGACTTTTGCTTCTTTCCGATGTGCGCACCGGCCGGGCGAGAATGACCAAATTGGAGCACGAAGACTGGGTGCGTGCGGTGGCATTTAGTCCAGATGGCAAGCTACTTGCCTCTGGGTCGGACGACAGGACGGTTCGGGTATGGGATGTCAGCACGCGGAGTGGGCTTGTCGCTCTTAGCGGCCTGAGGGGGCGCGTGCACGCCGTTGCCTTTTCCGGAGACGGCAAGCGCCTGCTTGCCGGCACCTGGGGGGGAGTCACGGTATGGAACTGCGATGACTGGTCCCAGGTGGGGGCCGTCTCCACGCACAGACGCAACGTCCGATCGTTGGCAGCATCACCCGGTTCGGAGCTGGTTGCGTCGGGGGATGACGACGGCACTTTGGTTGTCTGGAGTAGCGTGACCCTTGACGTGCAATGGACCACGGGGGCGCACGAAGGGGCTGTGCGTGCATTAGCCTTCCATCCCCATGAGGAGTTGCTTGTGTCCTGCGGCGAAGACGGGCTAATGAAGATCTGGATTCTGCCCGGGCAGGCGGGGGGTTGATTCTCAAGGGGCGCTGGTGGACGCTTTGCGCCGGCGTCGTCTGAAGGCGGGTCATAGGGAAAGATGGCTAAGCGAATCATACCTGGGCTGGAAGGTGGAGGCATGGGCGGGCTAACCGAGGTCCTTAAGGTCGGGTGGCGATGGAACTTGTAGGGTTGTCCGAGCTGTCGGTGCTGCTGAGGCTGGTGCTGGCGCACTTGCTAGCCGACTTCGCTCTGCAAAAGACACGGTGGGTGGAGGAGCGTTCGCGCCGCGGATGGGGCTCGGTGTGGTTGTACGCACACAGCGGGATCGCTGCTCTTTTGGCTTACTTGTTTGCCGGCCTATGGACTTTGTACTGGCTTCCGTTGGCGGTGTTTGCTTCTCACCTGGTTCTGGACAGATGGAAGACCGAGCAGGGCGACACCACCCGAATGTTTGTCGCGGACCAGGCAGGTCATCTTGTGGTGTTGATCGCCCTGTGGGCTGCGGCTGTCGGACTTCCGTGGGAGGAGACCGCAAGGTGGGTTGGCGATTTCGCCGTTCAGCCTGCAGTGTGGGTCTACGCGCTCGCCTACTCAGCTGTGTTCTGGCCGGCGGGCATCTTCGTGGCCAAGTTCAACAGCGCGGCCCCCGACCGAGCTGTGGACGAGCAGCTTGGAAGGACCGGATTGTGGATCGGGCGCCTGGAGAGGGTACTGGCGCTTACCGCGTTGTTCCTGGGGCGGCTTGAGTTTGCTGGTCTCCTTCTAGTGGCGAAGGCGTTGTTCGTCCGGTGGGAAGGGAGCTTGAAGGAGCACTCGGAGCGTCCCACGGGCGTGCTGTTAGGGACGCTGATGAGCTTTGCAGTGGCGGTAGTCGTGGGGGCTTTGGCGATTGCGGTCCTGGGGGCGCTTCCGTCGTTCCGTGTGTAGGGAAGACAGGATTTATGTGTCCCTTCAGTCTGGCTGCGGGCATCGGCAATCGATCCACAGGTGGAGCGACCTATGTCTAATGTGGTTTTTGCGTTTGGGCTAACGCTGTTCGCCGGTCTTGCCACCGGTGTCGGCGGGCTGATCTCCTTGTTCGCCAACCGGAAGAACTATCGCTTCCTCTCTTTGGGTACCGGCTTCTCTGCGGGGGTGATGCTCTATATCTCATTCATGGAGATCTTGCCCGAGGGCATCGAAGCGCTGGGCGAGGTGTACGCGCAGCGGACGGCCAACTGGGCGGCGGTTGCTGCGTTCTTCGGGGGAATTGCGCTTATTGGCCTGATCGATTTGCTTGTGCCTGCCGGAGAGAACGTACACGAGTTTCCTTCAGCGGAGCGGGTGAGCGCGCTCCGGAAGTCGCGGAACACCGGGACCGGCGATTCGGCGGCCTCCCAGGGGGATGAGGCCAAGCTGATGCGGATGGGGTTGTTCACGGCGTTGGCCATAGCCATCCATAACTTCCCCGAGGGCTTGGTGGCGTTCTTATCGGCTCTGCATGACCCCGCGCTGGGAGTGCCTATAGCCGTGGCCATCGCGCTTCACAACATCCCTGAGGGGGTAAGCGTGGCCGTCCCCATTTACTACGCCACAGGTAGCAGAGCTAAAGCGCTTGGCTACTCGGTCCTCAGCGGACTTGCCGAGCCGGTGGGGGCGGGCATCGCCTATCTGGGCCTCCGGCTTGCGTTCGGCGGGCAGGAGGGCGCGTTCCCCCCGCAGGTGATGGGGGTGTTGTTTGCCGGGGTGGCAGGTGTGATGGTCTATATCAGCCTCGACGAGCTGCTGCCCACGAGCCGGGCTTACGGTAAGGGGCACGACAGTATCATCGGGCTAGTCGTTGGCATGGCTGTTATGGCGCTGAGTCTGATCCTGTTGGGTTAGGACTCAGGCAGATTGCACCCGCTGGAGGGGTATACGGTGGCGCACGGTCAGGGAGGTGTTTTGTGTCGTGGAAGGCATGCCGCCATGGGGATGGGTCCTGGTGGGACTCGGCTTGCTTGCTGTGTGGTTTACGGTTAAGGGGAGGGCTGGGTGGCGCCGTCAGCCCGATGTTGCCTGTGTTCACTGTGGACGGAGCGGGGAGGTGTGGAAGGCGTTTGTGCCAGTGGCGAAAGGGAAACCGCGCCATATCTCGAAGCCTCTGTGGCGATGCCGCCGCTGTGGGATGGAGTGGATGGACGATGATTGACGCCGGTATACTGCTCTTCTGGGAGGGATCATAGATGGAACAGCTTGTCCAGTGTGGACTCGATGCGGCCCTTGGCGCAGGGGCTAGTTACGTTGAGGTACGGGCTGAGCGGCGACAAAGCGAGTCGATCCAGACCAAGAACCACGAAGTCGACAGCCTATCCCGTCAGGACTCCTCCGGTACAGGGATCCGGGTGTTGCACAACGGCGCGTGGGGATTTGCCGCCACCGGCGTGCCCACCGCGGAGGCGGTGGAACAGGCAGCCGCTCGGGCAATGGAGATCGCGCGAGCAACGGCGAAGCTGCGCAGTAATCCTGTGCACTTGGTGCCAGAAGCGATGTACCGCGATACTTACAGCGTTTCCTTCGTCCGTAACCCCCTGGAGGTACCGCTGGAGGAGAAGCTGGAGTTACTGCTGACGGCCGCCGAGCGGATGTTGAACGTGCAGGGCGTGGTTTTGGCTAAGGGGCAGTTGCAGTCGTGGAAGGTTGATAAGATCTTCGCCAGCTCGGAGGGGAGCCGCATTCGGCAACAGCTGACAACCTGTGGTGGAGGCATAGAGGCGTATGCTGCAGGAGAAGGCGGATTTCAGCGACGTTCTTATCCTACCTCCTTTGGGGGGGACTTCCGCAACGCTGGATACGAGTTCATCGAGAGCCTTGATCTTGTGGGAAACGCACAACGTGTGGGTGAAGAGGCGGTTGCCTTGCTGACAGCTCCTGTGTGCCCAAGCGGAACATACGACATTATCCTCGGCAGCTCGCAGATGGCGCTGCAGATCCACGAGTCGGTTGGCCATCCCACTGAGTTAGATCGGGTTTTGGGAACGGAACTTTCTTATGCCGGCGGGAGCTTCCTGACACTGGACAAGCGCTCCGGGTACCGCTATGGTTCGCCGCTGGTGACCATCGTTGCCGACGCAACGATCCCCGGAGGGTTGGGTACGTTTGCCTACGACGATGAGGGAGTCCCCGCGCAGAGCCTGCCCATTATCCAACAGGGCGAGTTTGCCAACTACCTAAGCTCGCGGGAGGCGGCTGCCCAGGTGGGAGAGGAAAAGAGCGGGGGATGTTGCCGCGCGTCAAGCTGGAATCGGATCCCGCTGATACGGATGACAAATATCAATCTCCTGCCGGGAGAAGGGACTTTGGACGACCTGATTGCGGACACAGAGGAAGGCATCTTGTTCGATACCAACCGCTCATGGTCCATCGATGACCGGCGGGTGAACTTCCAGTTCGGGACCGAGGCGGCGTGGGAGATCAAGAACGGCCGCCGCACGCGCCTCGTAAAAAACGCCATGTACACGGGGATCACTCCTCAGTTTTGGGGATCGTGTGTGGCGATCGGCGGCAGGGAGGAATGGCGCCTATGGGGGTTGCCTAACTGCGGTAAAGGAGAACCCTCTCAGGTGATGCAGGTCGGGCACGGAACAGCTCCGGCGAAGTTCGCCAACGTTGAAGTTCTGGGGGCGACATGATTGTGTGTGAGTTCTCCATAGTACCGTTGGGGAAGGGCGAGTCGATATCATCGTACGTGGCGGAGTGCATGAGAATCGTCCAGGGAAGCGGGCTTGCTCACCAGTTGACGGCTATGGGTACGATCGTGGAGGGTGAGTGGGACGAAGTGATGGCTGTGGTTGCGGAATGCCACCGGGCCGTGCGTTCGCGATCGCCTCGGGTCCTCACCACGGTGAGGCTGGATGATCGAGAGGGAGCCGAAGGCCGTTTGGAATCAAAGGTCCGTTCCGTGCAGACAAAAGTCTCGCCCCCAGCGTGATCCTTATTACAGACGGTCTACTGCGGGCAGCCTATACTATGTGCAGGAGTGGGTGGATTCTTCCCCTCACCCGGTGAACCACCGTATCCGGGCGGCCGTTACCCCCCAACGGCCGCCCGCGTTTCACAGTCCGATCTCCGTCAGCTCTCCCGGGGGGACGAGCACGACCTCGAAAGGAAGCCCCTTATCATTCAGACGGCGCTGGGCCCTGTTTACATCACGTCGGTACCGACTGGAAATGTGAAAGCAAATCAGCTTTCTCTGCACGCCCGCAGATTGCGCCGCCTGCAGCGCTTCGTCCAGCGTGGAGTGCTTGTACTCCTTTCTGTCTTCGTCGGCCAGGAAGGTGGCCTCGTGAAGCAGTACCTCAGTGGAGTGGATAGGACCGGGACGCAAAGGCACCGAATCGCCTCCGTAGGAGAGGAGCTTCTGGTTATAGGACTCGCTTATCTCATCGCGGCGACCGGCCTTGATTAGTTCCACGATTTCCTCTTGGGAAAGGTCACGGTACTCCTGTCTCAATCGCTGGCGTTGCTCCAGGATGTTGTAGCCCAGGGTTGTCTCTCCGCTTGCATGAACAGTCGGGAACGCCTCCACATGCCGTGGGTTGCGCCCGCCGAGCACTTTCACCTGATCGCCTGAGGTCATAGGAATCCATTCGAGGTGGTAGCGAAGATGTCGGTTTGTGCGAGAGAAGTAGGTCATGAGCTCGGAGATGAAATGATTCCCGGCGGGAAAGTATATCTGGAGTTCCTTCTCTCGGTCTCCCATTGCGTTGTTCCGGATGTTTATGAGCCCGATAAGCCCTGCGATGTGGTCTGCGTGCCCGTGGGACAGAAAGACGCGCCTTATCGCGAATGACTTGTTCTCTAGCTGAGAGCTGGCTCCCTCGCCGCAGTCAAACAGAATGCGATCGGGCGAGTAGTATGCCCAGGTGGAGTAGAGCGCCTTGGAGTAGATCGTGAGGCTCATCTGATGACCAACGCCTTTCTTGTTGTTCGATGGTTTAGCTGCGCCGAGCGGCCAACCCCTACACTAAGGCGGCCGTCCCCGGTACTCTTGCGTGAGCGCTGATTATCCACTCCCGGGGCTTCTGCGTTCAAGATCGCTCCTCCCTCATGACCGGCCAACGCGGCTCCCGGCGACATGATACCGATTCCATCACTGCTGTTCTCGCAGCCGGAGGACCGCCTCGCTGGCCGGAACGCAAAAACTGGCACCCTTGCCCCGGAGAAAGCTAAAATGAATCCCATGCTGGACATGCGGA
Source organism: Candidatus Acetothermia bacterium (assembly GCA_003566155.1). Classification (GTDB taxonomy): domain Bacteria; phylum Bipolaricaulota; class Bipolaricaulia; order Bipolaricaulales; family Bipolaricaulaceae; genus T3SED10-47. The sequence continues at coordinate 16,156 of PXEP01000024.1, forward strand.
TACTTCGCGAAGACCCTGATGGTGTGGCAGTGCGGCTGCAACGACGTGACCCAAGTATCGACCTGGGACCACTGCTAGAGGCCGATGACCGCCGCCGAGCGTTGTTACGGCAGGTGGAGGATCTGCGGCGGAAGAAGAACGAAGGTTCAGAACAGGTCGGACGCCTCCAAGCGGAAGGACGCGCTCAGGAAGCGGAGGCGGCAGTGGAGCAAATGCGCCAGACCGCCAGTGAGTTGAAGGGGGCGGAACAGAAACTGGCAACGGTGGAGAGCCAAGTGCAGAAACTGCTGCTGGCCTTGCCCAACATACCCCTGGACGAAGTCCCTGATGGGGAAGAGGACGAGAAGGTAGTTCTTCGCACATGGGGAGAGCCGCGCCCGGCCGACTTCGAGCCGCGACACCACGTGGATTTGGCACGCCAGCTGGGACTCCTGGACATGGAGCGGGGAGCCAGCCTTGCCGGTAGCCGGTTTCCGCTGTACACAGGGACAGGGGCTATGTTGGAGATGGCCTTGGTTATGTGGATGTTTGACTTCCAGGTGCGCGAGCATGGCTACACGGCGTTGTTACCTCCGTTTTTGGCTAACAGCACGTCGATGCAAGTATCGGGACAGATTCCCAAGTTCGAGGACGACCTCTACTACTGCGAGCGGGATGGGTTGTACCTGATTCCGACAGCGGAGTCGCTACTGGTGAACCTGCATCGGGGGGAAATCATCAGCGCTGATGACCTTCCCTTGAGGTACGCGGCCTACACCCCGTGTTTCAGACGTGAAGCCGGCTCCTACGGTGAGGAGCAGCGCGGTTTGATCCGGGTTCATCAGTTCAACAAGGTGGAGCTATTCCATTACGAAGTCCCCGAACGATCGTCGGAGGCGCTCAGCGACCTTCTCTACCATGCAGAGCGGGTTCTCCAAGAACTGGGTCTTCACTATCGAGTGACCCTGCTTACAGCGCAGGATCTGGCTCAACAGGCAGCGAAAACGGTGGACTTGGAGGTGTGGCTTCCGGGGCAGGGCCGCTACTACGAGGTTTCGTCCTGCTCGGATTGCGGGACATTTCAGGCGCGCCGAGGCAATATCCGTTACCGTGTCGCTTCGGGAGGGAAGCCGCGCTTTGTGTCTACATTGAACGGGTCCGGGTTGGCAACTTCACGGTTGTTCGCAGCGCTCCTTGAGCAGGGACAGCGTGAGGATGGAACCGTCGAGCTCCCCTCCGTTATGCAAGAGCGGTTAGGCAGGGAGGCGATCGAGTGACGCCCATAGAGGTGGAGGAACTAGGCAAGTACTTCCCTGGCAAGGAAGGCCCGGTACGGGCTGTGGATGGACTGTCGTTTTCGGTTGACAGCGGCGAGATATTCGGGCTACTAGGGGCAAACGGTGCAGGAAAAACCACCACGCTGCGTATTATGGCCGGCCTGCTTACCCCGAGCTTCGGACGGGCGGTCATATACGGCTACGATGTCGCCGCACGGCCGGAGGAAGTCCGTGCCCGCCTGGGTTTTTTGGCAACAGAGACCGGCCTATACGAGAGGCTGACTCCGTGGGAGACGCTGAGCTTCTTTGCGCGCATCTTTGGTCTATCGGTCCAGGAGGGTGCCCAGCGGGCGGAGGCGCTCCTGCGTCGCTTGGGGCTGTGGCCCTTGCGCAATAGGAGAGTGGGGACACTCTCGGTGGGAGAGCGTCAAAAACTCTCATTTGCACGGTGCTTGGTGCACGATCCACCGCTTTTGATTCTCGATGAGCCCACGGCAGGCCTCGATGTGTTTGTGGCGCGCACCGCTGTGGAGTTGATCCTGGAGGCGGCCCGCGGGGGAAAGACCGTGGTCCTGTCCACGCACGACATGCATCTGGCAGAGCGTCTGTGTGAGCGTGTGGGAATTATCCATCGAGGGAAGCTGGCTGCAGTGGACACTCCGGAACAGCTGCGCGACGAACTGGGAGGGGAGGACTTGGGCGAGGTGTTCTTTCGTGCGGTGGAAAGGGAGGGGCTGTCCCTTGATGACGCGAATAGTGTCCGTTAACGCCCTGCATCGCTCCTGCTAGTATCTGTCGTACTGCGGCGACAAGGAGGTCTCATATGAGGCAGTGCGTGCTGGCGATAGCGCTGGTGTCGATTGGGGTTGCTGCCCTTGCGTACGGAGCGACAACTCGGGAACCGATATACATCTTTGGCGACGAAGCGTTCACCCCGGCCAATGGTGTGGTGGCGGGTGGGGGTACCGCAGATGATCCATATATCATTGAGGGCTGGAACATCGAGGGGGCTGGCTACGACTACGCCATCCATATATCGAACACTACAGCGCATTTCATCATCCGTGGTTGTCGCATCAGACGGCATCCTCTAGGCACTGCGGTAAGACTTACCGCTGTGGAGAACGGGCGGATCGAGAATCTCGTTATAACGGGCGTAAAGACGGCGTTGCAACTGGTGGCTGTTCGCAATACAGTGATCACCGGAAACGTACTCGCCTACAGTCAATACGGGGTTGTGGTCAGCATAGGCTCGGCGGACAATCTCGTGTATGGAAATAGCATCATCGACTGCCAAATCCCAGCGCGGGATGAGGGCCGGAATAACAGCTGGTATTACGGTGGTCGTGGAAATTACTGGTCAGACTACCGTGGACAGGACAAGATCGGAGATGGGATAGGCGATACACCCTATCGGATCGTCCTCGACCGCTATCCTCTTTTGGATCCTCCGGTGGAAGTGCCTGCTGAATCCAGGCAATAGCCCCTGGAGGCGGGCTCGTAGACCGGGACCGGGGCCTCGGACATTGCAGGCCGGGGGAGCCCCAAGACGCGTAAGGAGCGAACCCATTCATGAGTGAGAGCATCTTGCTGCTGCGCAAGGAGCTATTGCAGGCGATCCGTGACAGGCGGACTGTGTTGTTGACCGTACTGTTCCCGCTGATCTTTTACCCGCTACTGTTCGGCCTTATGGGCTCGATCGCCGAGCGCGAGCAAGCCCGGTTGGCCGACATCGTACCCCGGCTGGCTTTGGTAGGCGAGCGGGGGGATAGCCTGGTGGAGGGGCTGCTGGAGGACCGCCGCTTGAGGGGGTTCTACTTTGCGGACAAGGCCACTGCCCTCGCGGAGCACGACAGGCGAACGATTGACGTGGTGTTGCATCTTCAGAGGCAAGAAGAGCGAGGAGTGATGGGCTATGAGGTGAGGCTGTACGCTGATGCTGGAGATGCTACCGGGCAGGCCGCAGCCGCTCGGACGCGCGAAGTGTTGCAGGACCACTTTCAGGGACTGGTGTGGCAGCAGATGGAAGGTATGGGAATCGATCCGGCCGAGGTCGAGCCCCCGTTTACGCTTGAGGTGATAGATACGGGGGAAGAGGGGGCGATGATGCGGGTGCTCGCGGCGCAGATGTTGCCCTACTTCCTTGTTCTGTCGATCTTGTCGGGCGCGATGGGCTTTGGGGCCGAGATCACCGCCGGGGAGAAGGAGCGAGGTACGATCTCTACCCTGCTTTCGTCTCGCCTGTCCCGAACACAGATCGTTCTGGGCAAGTTTCTCGCTGTTTTGGCCGTGGCGTTGGCTTCGACACTGGTATCCGCAGTAGGTCTCCTGTTGGGCATCCGCGCGTTTGGTGCTGGTGTAGTAGGCATCTCCCCGACGGCAGCGCTATGGGTGTTCCTCCTTCTTCTGCCGCTGGCCATGGCACTGGCGGCGGTAGTCTTGATCGTAGGGAGCTTTGCCCGTACGCAGAAGGAAGCCAGCGCGTACCTTGTACCGCTTTTGATGGTCATCGTGTTGGTGGGAATCAGTTTGATGATTGGTGCTGCTGATCCGCAAGGGGTGCAGCTGGCCATTCCCCTTGCCGGCCCGTTGGCTGCGATCCAACGGGGCATAACGGGGGTGCTCACCTATGCGGAAGTTGGGTGGGCCCTGGGCTCCTCGGGCCTGCTCGCCGCTGTACTGCTAGCTGCCGCGGTACGGATTTTCCGCTCCGAACGGGTGCTGTTCAGGATGTAGGTGGTAGGTAGTGGGTGGTAAGTAGTGCGTAGCCAGTAGGAACGTGTGCTAGGAGGAAACCGCTGTGGTTACGCCTAATCGCTTCCGCCACACCAATCTCCAGCGCGCACTGCCCACGCTACCCCCGCATGTGGCGTTTCATCGCTTCGCGTGCACGGCGTTCCTCTTCCTCCTCAATGAGCTTTCTACGCTTGTCCACCTTGGTGCGTCCCTTGGCCGCCGCCAGTTCCAGTTTGGCGTAGTTGCGTGGGTTGAAGTAAAGGGACAGTGGCACCAGGGTGAACCCGGCCCGGGAGGTGAGTCCGGTCAACCGGTCGATCTCGCGACGCTGGAGGAGGAGCTTGCGTGGACGGCCGGGGTCGTGCCCGTAATGGGAGCTTGGGCCGTAGGGTGCTACATGCATGCCGTGGAGCCATACCTCGCTGTCCTCAACGCGGGCATAGGCTTCGTCCAGCGAGACTCGCCCCGCACGGATCGACTTCACTTCCGAGCCTGTAAGGCTTAGGCCTGCTTCGTAGGTCTCCTGGATGTCGAAATCCCGCTTTGCCCGACGATTCCTGGCCACTACTTTTCTGGCGCCCATTGCCCGTCCAGCCTAACCTAACACCCCCGCCATTTCACGATCTTGTGCCCCTTGTTGCGCATCCCCTTCCGCAGGGTTCGTGTTTGAGGGAGGTCTCTCCTAGAGGTGCGCCCGGTTCAGTGTAGCCAGGCTGAGCCCAGCGCGGACAAGGCGGTTTCGTTCTGCACAAACCTGTTGTCCTGCGCTTGAACCATGGCGTATACTCGGGATATGGCAGGCGCGCTCTTACCAACGCTATGCATCGCGCCCGGGGATCTGCCCGAGTGCGTGCTCGTCCCAGGCGATCCGCAGCGGGCGGCGCGTATTGCCGACCGGCTCACCGACGCCGCCACGCTGGCACAGAATCGCGAGTTCCATAGCTACAAAGGCGTTTACCACGGACGGGAAATAGGTGTGGTATCCAGTGGTGTGGGGGCTCCGGGGGCGGCTATATGCGCCGAAGAGGCGGTCCAGGCTGGAGCCCGTGTGCTCCTACGTGTGGGGACGGCTGGATCGTTGCAGGATCATGTACGCGACGGCCATTTGGTAGTGGCCACCGCGGCGGTTCGCTGTGAGGGTACCACAGCGCGCCTACTGCCCGGTGAATGGCCCGCGCTTTCCGATCCCGATGTCCTGACAGCGCTCTGGGAGACCGCGGGCTCAACCGGACGGGAACGGCATCGGGGGGTGGTTGTAACCCTCGACCTTTTCTACCAAGGCGTGCTGGATTTGGGATTGGACACATGGACAACCTGTGGGGCGCTTGCTGTGGAGATGGAGTGCGCCGCGATCTTCTGTGTCGCGGCCATCCGGGGTGTACGGGCGGGAGCGATCCTTGCGGTGGATGGTGATGCACGGCGGGCTTCGGGTGGAGACTACGATCCACATCGGGACGTGGTAACGGATGCGATCGACGCCGAAATCACCGCGGCGCTGGAAGCAGCCGTGGCCCTGGGAAGCTGAAAGGTGTTGTGTGGCTAGGCAGTGAGAAGACTGGCCATGTACCATTTCAGAATGGATAAGGAGGTGATAGGGTAAGCAACGTGAAACGCGATCGAGTAATGTTTGTGGGCAGAATATCTCTAGGAGGTGTTGTGATGCGTAAGTTGCTATTGGTTCTTGCGGTCGTGGCGTTGGCTGCGACGGTGGCCGTTGGGCATCCGAAGATCGGCCTGATCCTTGCCACGGGAGGCCTTGGAGATCGGTCGTTCAATGACATGGGCTACTGGGGCGCCGAGATGGCAGCCGAGGAAATCGCTGAGCAGTACGGTGTAAGCGTGGACGATGTCCTCGACTATGTGGAGCCCCGCGAGATCGCTGACTATGAGGGCTACTACCGGGAGTTCGCTCGGACCGGAGAGTACGACATTATTGTGTGCATCGGATTTGATCACGCAGAGCCGTTGGAGTTTACGGCCCCTGACTACCCAGATCAGAAGTTCGTGATCGTGGACGATGTAGCCGACGCCGACAACGTGGCCTCTGTGCTGTTCAACGACCAGGAAGCGGCTTTCCTCTGTGGCGTGGTAGCGGGGATGATCAGCGACACGGGCAAGGCGGGCGTGCTCGGCGGCATGGATATCCCGTTGATTCGTCGGTTTGTGGACGGATTCACGCAGGGCATGCAGTGGGTTGACGCCGACGCTGAAGTGATGTCCCGGTTTGTCGGGGCATGGAACGATCCGACCCTCGGGATGGAGCTTTCCAGGGAGATGTATCGTGCCGGCGCGGACATCATCTACGGCGCTGCCGGCGGCTCGCATCTTGGGACCTTTGTCGCCGCCGAAGACAGTGCAGACCGGTGGGCCATAGGCACGGACGTTGACCAGGCGTGGTCGGTTCCTGAGCATTCCGATGTGATCATCGCCTCTGGCCTGAAGCGCGTGGACCTGGCGGTCTACGAAGAGATCATGAAGGTGATCGATGGTACTTGGGAGCCGGGCGTGATCCAGTACGGCCTGGCTACCGAAACCCGCACGGGGCACGGCATTGCGTTCGGCCCGTGGGACGTGAGCGAGTACATTCAGGCTAGCTACTCCACGGCTTCGCTGCCCAACGACGTGGTCCGAGATGTTCTACTGAAGCTCGATGAAGCTGTGCAGGGAATCCTGGACGGCACGATCGAGATCGAAGTTGAGTAACAGACGGACATAGGGACATAGCAATGAACGAACGGGAGAGGTCGGTGCGTGGCGAAGCTGTGCGTATGGAGGGAATCGTCAAGCGGTTCCCAGGCGTTACGGCGAACGCCGGCATCGACCTCTCCTTGAACTACGGCGAGGTGCACGGTCTTCTCGGCGAGAACGGAGCCGGGAAGACCGTGCTTATGTCCGTTTTGTATGGCCTTTATCGTCCTTCCGAAGGGCAAATCTACTTGGAGGGGAACCCGGTTTCCATCGACAGCCCTGCGGTGGCCATCCGTGCAGGCATCGGCATGGTGCACCAGCATTTCATGTTGGTTCCTCGCCTCACAGTAGCCGACAACATGGTGGTCGGATGGGAAACCTCGCGGGGGCCGTTCCTAGATCGCAAGCGCATCCGGAAGCGTATCAAGGAACTCTCCGAGCAGTATGGATTGGAGGTTGACCCGGACTCGGCGGTCGAGGAGCTGTCCGTAGGTGAACAGCAACGGGTGGAGATCTTGAAAGCGCTGTATCGGGGTGCGGAGGTGCTGATCCTGGACGAGCCCACTGCGACGCTTCCCGAGCAGGAAGTTGAAGCGTTTTTCACCACGATCCGAGCTATGCGGGACGAAGGAAAGGCCATGGTGTTCATCACCCACAAGCTACGGGAGGCGTTGACGATCTGTGACCGGGTGACCGTCCTCCGCAAGGGCGAGAAAGTAGGCACCGTGCCAACCACGGATGCGACGGAGGCGCAACTCGCGGAGATGATGGTCGGTCGCGAGGTGGTGTTCGAGGTACAGAGGGACCGGGTAGCGAGTGAAGGGCGGCCGCTGCTGCAGGTTGAGGGCTTGAGCGCAGTGGATGACCGCAATGTGCCGGCTGTGGAGGGTGTAGACCTCACTGTGCACGACCACGAGATCCTGGGGGTGGCCGGGGTTCAGGGCAACGGCCAGACTGAACTCGTCGAAGCGATCTGTGGGCTCAGGAGTGCTGTCCAGGGACATGTCATGCTAAACGGAGAGGCAGTCACCGGTTCCTCCCCCCGCAAGATGGCTGAAGCCGGCCTTGTACACATCCCTGAGGACCGGCACCGGCGGGGGCTCGTCCTGAACTTCAGTGTGGCCGAGAACGCGATATTGGGCCGTCAGTACGAGGCACCGTTTGCCATTGGCCATGTGGGACAGTCGAAGCGCGCCATCGCTGGATACGCGCGGGAATTGGTGGAGCGGTTCAGTGTTGTTGTCCCTGGTGTGCGCACCCCAGCGCGGGCGCTCTCCGGAGGCAACCAGCAACGTGTGATCCTGGCCCGGGAGCTGGATCGCAAACCAAAGGTCATTGTGGCCGCGCAGCCTACCCGCGGCTTGGACGTGGCCGGAATCGAGTTCGTGTGGGAGCAGCTCCTGGCTATGCGCCGCGAAGGGGCTGGAATTCTTCTTGTGTCCATGGATCTCGACGAGTTGATGACGCTGGCCGACCGATTGGTGGTCATGTACCAGGGCAAACTGGTCGGCGAACACCGGCCTGGGGAGACCGACAAACAGCAGATTGGACTGCTCATGCTGGGGGGCGCCGTTGAGACTTCTTAGAGAACTGGGAATCATCGGTCTTTCGGTATCGCTCGGTCTGGGAGTGGGGGCGATCATCACTGCGGCCACTGGCCATTCAGTGCCCGCGGTGTTCCGGGAGCTGGCATTGGGCGCGTTCAGCGATGTGTACCGCTTTGCCAACACGTTGATGCGTGCGACACCCATCTTGTTCACATCCCTCTCTTTCCTGATCGCTTTCCGAGCAGGACTGTTCAACATCGGAGCGGAGGGACAGTTGTTCATAGGAGGTTTCTTCGCCGCTTGGGCTGGATTCACGTTCAGCCTTCCCCCGGTGCTCCATCTTGTGGTGTGTTTGCTGTTCGGTGCCGCTGTCGGTGGCCTGTGGGGTTTCATCCCCGGTTGGCTGCGGGCCCGCCGGGGGGCCAACGAGTTTGTGACCACAATGATGCTATCCTATGTGGCGATACTCCTCACCCAGTGGTTTGTATCGCCCGGGGGGCCGTTTCATGGTGGCCGCATGGCGGCCCGTACGGTGCGAATAGAGAGTACCGCCGAACTGCCGAGGCTGCTGGCCGGTACGCAGCTCTCGTGGGGGCTGTTGATTGCGTTTATTGTTGCGTTGCTGGTGTGGTACTTTTTGTTCCGCACGCCCCGTGGTTATGAACTGCGGGCCGTGGGGCAGAGGGAGACCGCTGCCGAGTACGGCGGAGTAAACGTAGCCCGTACGCAGATTTTGGCAATGGTCTTGGCTGGTGTGCTGGCAGGTTTAGGTGGGGCAGCGGAGATCCTCGGCATTCATCGCGGCTTCACAGTGGGATTCTCGCCGGGCTACGGATGGGACGGCATCGCCGGTGGACTGATAGCCAGAGCACATCCGATCGGAGCTGTGTTCGCCGCGTTGCTGATGGGTGCGCTGCGGGCCGGTGGGGCAGGTGTGGATCGGGCGGGTGTTGCCCCAAGGGATCTGGTGGAGGTGCTCCAGGGGTTGGTGATTTTGTTCGTCGTTGCTCCGGAGCTGTTCCGCCTGGTCGGCCGTTGGAGACTGAGAAGGAGGGCCCATGGACGTGCTCAGTCTTGACTTGCTAGTCGTGGCTCTGCGCCTGGCGACCCCTGTGGCCTTCGTTGCTCTGGGGGAGCTATTCTCCGAACGGGCCGGAATCATCAATATCGGCGTGGAAGGAAGCGCATTGGCCGGGGCGTTGATCGCAGGGATCGTGGCCCATTACAGTGGGAGCGCCTGGTTGGCGTTGGCGGCGGCAGTGGGTATCGGAATGCTCCTGGGCTTCATCCACGCTATCTGGTGCGTGTACCTGCGGGCCAACCATGTGGTGGCGGGGGCGGCGGTCAACATTCTCGTCGCCGGTCTGGCGTTGTTCCTCACCGTGCTGGTATGGGACTGGCGTGGACGGTCGGCTTCGGTGGTGAGCCTCGATCCGTGGATCCTGGTGTGGCTATTGCTGGTGCTGGTGGTGGTGGCCCAAGTGTTTCTGTTCCGCACACGCTGGGGTTTGCGGCTGCGGGTCGTGGGGGAACACCCGCAGGCTGCTGACACAGCCGGGATCAATGTCTACCGGACCCGGGTGGCGTACTCGGTGTTGACCGGAGCACTGTGTGGGTTGGCCGGTGCGTTCTTGGTGAACAACCTGGGACGGTTCACCGCGGGGATGGTTGGGGGACGGGGGTTTATCGGAATCGCGGCGATGGTGGTGGGCAACTACAAGCCCATTCCCGCGTTCCTGGCCGCTTACCTCTTTGGCTTCGTCGACGCGCTGCAGATGCGTTTGCAGGATGTGATCCCTTCTGAGATCTCCATGATGCTTCCCTACGTACTGACGGTGATCGTGTTGGCTGGCTTCTTGGGCAAGGCCAACGTGCCGGCGGCGCTGGGCAAGCCCTACATCAAGGAACAGGGATGATCCAGCCCGTTTGTTGGACGGACGGCACCTTGGAACTCCTGGACCAGACCCTCCTGCCGGTGAGTGAAAAGTGGCTTCAACTGACGACTTGGGAAGAAGTGGCTGAGGCCATTCGGCGACTGGCCGTGCGTGGTGCCCCGGCCATTGGGATCGCCGCCGGCTACGCGTTGGTGCTGGCCGTGTGGGGAGTAGACGAGCGGAAGGAGGCCGATAGCGCCTTTTCCGAAGCTTCGCACGGGCTAGCGGCCGCCCGGCCCACGGCGGTCAACTTGTTCTGGGCTCTGAAGCGCCTGGAAGGCGTGTGGAGGGATTACGCCGAGGAGTCGGTAGACGCCGCGCGCGGTGCGCTGCTGATCGAGGCTCGGCGAATTCACGCCGAAGATGTTGAAGGCAACAAGACGATCGGCCGGCACGGGGCGGAGCTCCTGCCAACGGGGAGTTCTGTTCTTACCATCTGCAATACGGGTGGCCTAGCCACCGGTGGTTACGGTACGGCGTTGGGTGTGGTCCGCTCTGCGTGGGCCGAAGGGAAGCTCAACCGAGCCTTCCTATGCGAGACCCGACCCCTTCTCCAAGGTTCGAGGCTCAATGCGTGGGAGCTTCTTCAGGAGGGTATTCCGTTTCGCGTGTTGGTCGACGGCGCGGCCGGGGCGCTGCTTTCGCGCGGTGAAGTTAAGGCTGTGCTTGTCGGAGCCGATAGAATTGCCGCCAACGGTGATACCGCAAACAAGATAGGTACCTACAGCCTGGGCTGCCTGGCCGACCGACACGGGGTGCCGTTGTATGTGGTGGCACCGCTTTCGACGGTCGATCGCGATACACCTACCGGGCAGGAGATCCCGATCGAGGAGCGCGGGTACGAGGAGATCCTCGCTCCGCTGGGGCGACAGGCGGCCCCGGAGGGCAGCGAGGCCTGGAACCCCGCGTTCGATGTCACCCCGGCGGAGCTCATCGCGGCCATCGTTACCGAGCGGGGGGTGTTGCGTCCTCCGTATGAACAGGCAATCGCTGCGGCCATGGCGTAAGGGTGTGGCCCGGGCCGCCCGGACGATGGCGGAACTGGGTCTGACCCATTGGTCCTCGGGAAACGTCTCCGCCCGGGTTGGCGACAAAATCGTGATTACCCCGAGCGGAGTACCGTATGCCCGCCTTCAGCCACGCCAGATCGCGACGCTGGATCTAGCGGGCGAAGCAGCGGCCGGGGCGAGCCTCCCGTCCTCCGAATGGCGGCTCCACGTGGCGTTGTACCGAGCCCGTGAGGACATCGCGTGTGTGGTGCATACGCATTCCCCGGCGGCTACCGCCGCCGCTTGCCGGGGGGAGCTGATACCGGTGACCCATGAGGCGCAGATCTTCCTGGGCGAGCGCGTTCCGGTGAGCGACTCCGCGCCGCCGGGAAGCTGGGAACTAGCCCAGGCGGTCAGCCGCAGTCTGGGGGATGGATGCGTCGCTTTGATCGCAAACCATGGCGCGGTAACGGTGGGGGAGCGCATGGAGCGTGCACTGGCGTTGGCGGTGCTGTTGGAGGAAGCGGCGCGCACTCAGCAAGCAGTGCCCGGATCGTGCTTGAAAAGGGGGGCATAAGTGGGAGATGAACAGGGCAAACAGAAGATCGCCTGGGCACAGGCACATATGCCGCTTCAATCAATGCTTGGAGAACGGTTCTCCAGCCGTAAGCCGTTGGCCGGCCAGCGGATTGGGGTGGCGTTGCACTTGGAAGCGAAGACGGCGGTGCTCATCCTGACCCTGCATGCGGGTGGGGCGGAGATCCTGGCCGTGGGGTCAAACCCATGGTCGACCCAGGATGAGGTGGTGGGGGCGCTGGCCGATGTTGAGGGAATCGTTGTGCACGCCCGTCGTGGGGAATCGGAGGACGACCGTCAGGCTAACTTGGAGAGGTTACGAGCATTCCGCCCCACCATTGTGGTCGAAGACGGCGGAGATGTAGCAGTTGCTCTGGCTGAACACGGTCGGGGGCAGTCAGCCGGGCTTGTTGGCATTTGCGAGGAGACCACCACCGGGGTAGAGCGCCTGCTGCAGCTGGAGGAGGCGGGTAACCTATGGGTGCCGGCGATCGCGGTTAACAGCGCGCGGATGAAACATCTGATGGATAACCGTTACGGGACCGGGCAGTCTAGCTGGGAAGCCCTCATGGGAGCGACCAATCTGTTGATCGCGGGAAAGGTTGTCCTCATTGTGGGGTTCGGCTGGTGTGGACGGGGGTTGGCCCTGCGGGCTGCTGGACTGGGGGCGCGGGTGCTCGTGGCTGAAATTGACCCGGTGAAAGCGGTGGAAGCGGCCTTCGAAGGATACCGGGTGGTCGAACTTGGAGAGGGTATGGCGATGGCTGACTTCGTGATCACGGCCACCGGTCGACCAGGGGTGGTCGACGGGGCTGCTCTGGAGCAGGCCAAGGATGGCGCAGTGCTGGCCAATGCAGGTCATTTCGGCTACGAGATCGATCTGCCGGCGTTGCAAGCGCGGGCTGGCCGGGTGGACGAGGTTCGCCCCAACGTCCATGTGTACGTTCTCCCTGATGGGCGTAGGCTGTATATTGCGGGGAGGGGCGAACTGGTTAACCTGTCCGCCGGAGACGGTCACCCGGTGGAGATCATGGACATCTCATTTTCTCTCCAGGCTCTGGCAGTAGAATACCTGGTGGGTCGGGGGGCGGAGCTTCCGCCACGGGTGCATGCGTATCCGCAGCAATTGGACACGACCGTGGCACAGATGGTCCTCCACACACTGCGAGAAACAAGCACTGGGTGACAAGGCGGATACCGCTGGCTGGTTGTGGTCACTGACGCCGCGGCGTACTATGCTGCTTAGGAGGGAACATATGGGCAAACGTGAAGTACTTGATGGTGTATTGAAGCAAATCAAGAAAAACTACGGCGAAGGTTCCATTATGTGGTTGGGTCAGCAAACGGTGGCTGCCGGCGTGAACGTGATCCCTACCGGATCCTTGGGGTTGGATGTGGCGCTCGGGGTCGGGGGAGTCCCCCGAGGACGTATGGTGGAGATCTTCGGTACGGAGGGCTCGGGAAAGACCACGGTGGCGTTGCACATCATTGCGGAAGCGCAGAAACTGGGCGGTACGGCGGCGTTTGTCGATGCCGAGCATGCGCTGGACCCCAACTACACGCGGGCCATCGGTGTTGACCTTGATCACTTGCTGCTCTCTCAGCCCAGTTCCGGAGAACAAGCCCTGGAAATCACCGAGCAGCTCGTTCGCTCCGGCGCGGTGGACATCATCGTCGTCGACTCCGTAGCCGCGCTGGTCCCGGAGGCGGAGATACAGGGGCAGATGGGCGATGCTCAGGTGGGCTTGCAGGCACGTCTGATGTCCCAGGCGATGCGCAAGCTGGCGGCGGCCATTGCCCAGTCCAAGACGGTGGCAATATTCGTAAACCAGATCCGCTCCACCATTCAGTCGGGGCCGTGGGGCCCTGGAACCACCACCAGCGGAGGACGGGCGCTCAAGTTCTACGCATCCACACGGCTCAATATATGGCCGGAGGGGAAGATTTCCGAAGGGGAGGAGCGCGTGGGGATGCGCGTTCACGTTCGAGTGGTGAAAAACAAAGTCGCACCTCCGTTTCGCGAGGCTTCGTTCGACATCATTTACGGGAAAGGCATCGTGCGCGAGCGCGACCTGATCAACGCAGGGGTGGATCTGGACGTGCTTACGCGGTCGGGTTCGTGGTACTCCTACGGCGACACGCGATTGGGACAGGGCTTGGCTCAAGCTTCTGCGCACCTCAGCGAGAACCCCGAGCTTACACAGTCCATCGAAGCCCAGATCAGAGAGAAGGCAGGCCTGGTGACCCCGGAGGGGTTGGCCGGCGATGACGAAGGATGAACAGCGTGCCTTTCAGGTGCTTACCCGGTTGGTCGGGATACGACCGCGGACGGAAAGCGAGATGTCCCGCCGGCTGACGGAAAAAGGGTTCGCGCCCGAGGTAGCCGAGCGAGCGATAGCACAGGGACGACGCGCGGGCCTGTTGGACGATCGGTTGTTTGCGCGCCTGTACGCCGAAGACCGGCTGATGTCCCGCCCGTGTGCTCGCAGGTTGCTGGCGCAGGAGCTATCCAACAAGGGAATACACAGACAACTGGCACAGGAGGCGGCGTCCAACGCCCTGCCGGAGGTCGATGAACAAGAGCTTGCCGAGCGGGCACTCGCCGGGGGTGCACACCTGTGGGACCGGGTGTCCCCGGATGTGGCGCGACGGAGGGCAGCGGCTTTCCTGTTGCGGCGGGGGTTCACCCCGGGCGTTGCCCGCAAGGTCGTTGATCAGCGCTACAAGGAACGGTGATGGACGTACGGGTCGGGTTGGGAATGGATTTCCACCGGCTGGTTCCGGGGAGACGGCTGGTGCTTGGCGGTGTGGAGCTGGCCGGTCCGCTTGGGTTGGATGGACATTCCGATGCGGATGTACTGGCCCATGCCGTATGCGATGCCCTCCTGGGCGCTGCCCGGCTTGGCGACATCGGCCGGCAATTTCCCCCCGGCGATCCTCAGTTTCGCGACATTTCTTCCATAGAACTGCTGCGGCGGGTGCTGGTGGCACTGGGTGAGGCGGGCTATGAGCCCTTCCAGGTGGATGCCGTGGTGGTGGCGGAGGAGCCTCCACTGGCGACCTACGTACCGGCTATGGAGGCACGAATGGCCGAGGTTCTGGCGCTTCGGCCTGGCCAGGTGTCGGTGAAAGCTACCACCAGTGAAGGGATGGGGGCGTTGGGACGGGGGGAAGGGATGGGAGCGTGGGCCGTGGCCCTCATCCAAACAGCCGCAACACGTCCCAAAACGTGATTAGGACAAGTAGCGAGATCAGTATCAAAAAACCGATCGTATGAACCGCATTTTCTACGGTGGGGGAGACCTTGCGTCGAGTGATGATTTCCCACAATGAGAACGAGATCCGCGCTCCGTCTAGGGCAGGGAAGGGGAGCAGGTTGATGATGGCCAGGTTCAAGCTGAGCAAGGCCACCAGGATCAGCGTGGGCCAGGCTCCGGCGCGGACTCCCCGGGAGAGAATTCCCGCTATGCCCACTGGACCGGCGACCGCTTCGTCGGCACGCACATCGCCGGCGATCATCAGGCGGATTCCGTGAACAAAATCGGATAGGGCTTGGGTCAGGAGCCGAAACGAAAGCGGCACTCCGTCGAGCCCCGCTCTCCGGTGGGTCGGAGGCAACACGGCGAACTCAGCGCCTGCCAGAAGCTCCAGAAAACCCTGTTCGGGTAGATCAAAAGTAAGGAGTTCACCTTCACGTTCCACTGTAAGCTGGCGGCAACCCTGCTCCCACACGGCCGACCATTCGTGTGCCGAGGTAAGCTCCTGGCCGCAGGCAGATACGAACAGGTCACCGGCTTGCAGGCCCGTTTGGGCCAGAGGTGCCTCGGGGGGTAGCTCGGTCAGCTGGGGAAGCAACACCTGGGAGGAGAAGAAACT
This sequence comes from Candidatus Acetothermia bacterium, assembly GCA_003566155.1. Classification (GTDB taxonomy): domain Bacteria; phylum Bipolaricaulota; class Bipolaricaulia; order Bipolaricaulales; family Bipolaricaulaceae; genus T3SED10-47. Next base: position 31,758 of record PXEP01000024.1, read on the forward strand.
ACCCACCCTGTAGGCGTCTTCATTCGCATCGTACTGAGGCACTACGGCCACCGTATGCCGTTCACCATCCCGCAATACCTCGAAACTAATCTCATTGGGTGCCGCCGCCTGAATGGCGGGGCCGACTTCGCCGGGCAGCCATACCTTTCGGTCGCCGACGCGCAGCACCTGATCCCCTACCTGGAGCACCTGTTGGGCAGGGGCATCGGGCAATAACCCCGCAACTTGGATTCCCGGTATTCCGACGCTCCACACTGCTATCATGAGCACCACCAGGGCGAGGACGACGTTGGCGGTCGGGCCGGCCGCCGCGAGAGCCAGGCGGGCCCAGGCTGGCCGACCATAGTAGGTGCGCTCGAACGGGACATCGCTCGGGCGTTGGTCTTCCCCCGCCAGTCGCACAAAGCCTCCTAGTGGCAGAAGGCGGACCGAATAGCGTGTTTCCCCGCGCGTTTTGCTCCAAATCCTGGGTCCGAATCCCAGGGCGAACTCCTGCACGGCAACGCCGGTGAGCTTGGCCATGAGGAAGTGTCCCCCTTCATGAACGCCCACTAACAGCAAGATAAAACCTATAAAGATAAGCAATGTTGTCACAGACCACTCACCGCCTCCACGCGCAATACACGCTGTGTGTTCTCCCTCACCTTATGGTGCTCTGACAGGCGCACTCCCGCCACCCACAGTATGTCCCTCTGATCGCAGACCAGCGGCCAGGTGTCTCGTAGGTGCCGGGGTACGCCGGCCTTGGACATCAGATGGCTCACACGTACATGTTGTTCCATCCCCAGCGGGCGGAGCCTGTCGCCGGGCCGACGGGTGCGCACAACCAGCGGGAGCGACAATGTGTCAAGGTCAAGATGAGCCACCCAAGGACCGTGGCTTTCGGGATTGACTGTTGGGGATTCCAGCGCCGTGCGGATCGACCAGCCTACCTCCGAAAGTTGGGTCTCGCCCGGAACAGGCAGCCGGTACTCGTAGGCCCGGTCTGGGCTAGCTCTGCCAAAGTGCAGTTCACCTCTGTGCACCCACGCTCGCAGCCCGCGCGGAAGATAGGCTTCACCAGAGCGATTTGTGCACAGTTTCCATAGAGCTTCCACATGTGCCTTGCTCGGTTTGCGGTCCTCGCCCAAAGCGTCGGCGGCTGCCTGCCTTAGCGTAAGCCGCTGCACCTGTGGCGGCAAGGAGCATAGTTTGTCCAAGGCAAGGCCATGCTCTGTCTCTACAAAAGCCAGACCCTGACGAGCCGCCCACTGCAGTGCCTGTTGAGCTTCCTCCCACAGGTGGGCGCTGCGGGCGAGTGCTTGTTCCGCTTTCGGGTTGAACCTCTCCAGCTGTGGGAGGAGTTCTTTGCGTACGGCATTTCGCGTGTAGCGCAGATCCTGATTTGTGGGGTCCTCTCGGAACGGCAGGTCGTGCGCGTGGCAGAACTCGTGTGTTTGGCTGCGCGAACAGTCCACCAGAGGTCTGATATAGGGTTCCCGTACGGGGGGGAGGCCGCGCAAACCTGCAGGCCCGGCCCCGCGGAGCAGGTGAAGAAGCACGGTTTCGGCGAGGTCCGTCCTGGTGTGCCCGAGTGCAATCGAGTGTGCATCAACCAGGGCGGCGATCCGCTCCAAAAAAGCGTATCTGGCGTGGCGTGCTGCTTCCTCAAGGTTGCCCCTGCGACCGCGCAAAGAAGGGACATCTACCCGCTCTTCGTGGAGCGGGATCTCCAAATCCTGGCAGGCGATACGGACGACTGCCGCGTCTTCAGGGCTGTCTTCACGAATACAGTGGTCCAGGTGCGCTGCAGTGAGCGTAAGGCCCAGGTCGTGGCGTAGCCAGAACAGTGCATACAGCATAGCGATAGAGTCTGCGCCTCCGGAGACCGCAACCACAACGTGCTGTGGGGGGTCTACCATTCCCCAGTGGGCGACCGTCGCCCGGACTTGACTCAACATGGGTTCAACCCCCAGCGCAGCGGCATCGGAGAGCGGGGTCAGCCTGCCTCGACCTGAGCTAGAATCTCGTCGGGTATGTCGAAGTTGGACATTACATCCTGGACATCATCCTGCTCGTCCAACTCGTTGAGAAGTCTAAGCACACGCTCGGCCTCTCTCCCGCCCACGGGAATGGTGGCCTTCGGCTCCCAAGTAATCTCGGCCCGTTCCACCGAAATGCCATTCTCTCTTAGTCCGTCCCGCAAGCGTGCCACCTCTGTAGGTTCTGTACGGAAGGTGATCCCACCTTCCTCCTCAGCAAAATCATCGGCACCGTGTTCGATGGCCAACAGGACCAACTCTTCCTGCTCCAGGCCGTCGGGATACGCGTCCACCCGTACGATGCCCCGCCGCTCGAACTGCCATGCCACACAACCCTCGGTGCCTAGGGAACCTCCGTGACTGTCGAACACCCGACGTACGGCAGCGGCAGTGCGGTTACGGTTGTCGGTAAGGGAGCGAACCAGGATGGCTACGCCGCCGGGACCGTAACCCTCGTAGAATACCTCTTCCAGCTGAACAGCGCCGTCCTCCCCGGTAGCCCGCCTGATGGCGCGTTCGACATTGTCCTTAGGGACATTGGCCTCTCTTGCCCTTTCCATAGCCGAGGCTAGCGTGGGATTGGTCTCGGGGTTTGGGTCGTCCCGCGCGGCCACCATGATCTCCCGGGTCAACCGGGCGAACAGGTTGGAGCGCTTCTTGTCCTGGCGCTCTTTGCGGTATTTGATGTTGGCCCACTTGGAGTGCCCTGCCATAATTCCTGCCTTTCCCGATTTTCCGATGATGTCAACAAGATGATAAGCGCCCCTTCGAGGACTGACAACCGCTGTTGAACGCGGCGTAGCGCCGATGGAAACTAGTGTATGGCATTGAACCCAGGAGATGTACGCCGAGCCGCACAGCTTATCGCCGAGGCCGAAAGGGGATGGGCGCTGACCGGGGCAGGGTTGAGCACATCTTCTGGGATTCCGGACTTTCGGGGGCCGGGTGGACTATGGCAGCGCTACGATGTTGAGCAGGTCTCAACTGTGGAAGGACTCAGACGGGATCCCGAGCGTTTTTTCAGCTTCTGGATGGAACGTTTTGAACGCATGCGCCAGGCCGCGCCGAACTACGCGCACCGATATCTGGCCAGTCTAGAGCAGCGCGGGAGACTGGCGGGCGTGATCACCCAGAACATCGATGGTCTCCACCAGTCTGCCGGGTCCCAGCGGGTGGTGGAAGTGCATGGCCACGTGCGAAGTGGTAGTTGTTTGGATTGCACGCAGTCCTACTCGTTCGATTGGGTCGCCGGGGAGGCCAGGGCTAAGGGCGCGGCGTGGTGTCCGTGCGGCGGACCGGTGAAGCCCGACGTAGTACTGTTTGGGGAGCAACTTCCGCCGGCCATGGAGGAGGCGTTGCGGGCCATACAGGATGCGGACCTGTTGTTGGTGTTGGGTACTTCCCTTACCGTATGGCCGGTGGCCGGCCTCGTGCCACAGGCCAGCGCGTGGAGGGTGCCGGTGGTGATGGTGAACAACCAACCGACCGAGTACGACGGGCTGGCAGAGGTAGTCCTGCGGGGGGATGTGGAAGAGGCGTGCAGGTTGTTGAGTCACCTGGGTGAAGGGCGTGGGGCCGCCGATGACGAAAGCTAGCGGGATCCTTAGCGAGGCCGGCCTGTGGCTGGCTATTGCCGAATCGTGTACAGGAGGACTGTTGGGCGCCCGTCTGACCGATAGACCTGGGGCATCGGCATTCTTCCGGGGTGGGGTGGTGGCTTACGCCGATTGGGTCAAGCGGAAGCTGCTTGAGGTACCGGAGGTTGTGCTGCGTGAGCACGGAGCGGTCTCGGCCGAGTGCGCCCGGGCTATGGCCGAGGGGGTCCGGAGGCTGTTTTCCGTGGACCTTGGGGTGTCGGTAACGGGGATTGCCGGGCCGCAGGGCGGGAGTGCATGCAAACCGGTTGGGCTTGTGTACACTGCATTGGCGGCGAAACAGGGACCTGTTTGGGTACGAGAGTTTCGCTTCTGCGGGGACCGGGCACATATCAGGACTCAGGCGGTCGATGCGGCACTGGAATTGTTGATGGAAGCGCTTTCCCACAACGCGCGGAGCGAAACCAGACGTGCCCGGTGGCAGGCGGACTCGTGAGTTGGCAGCCATGGGAACGGTAACTCAATGAACATCCGGAGAAGGTTTGTATTCGCCGGTCTTGTCTTGGGAGGGGCGTTTCTTTTGGGGGGAGCCATCTACCTCAGTGGACCGGCTAGGGTATGGGAACAAGTCCGCGCGGTCGGTGTGTGGGGAATACTGGCCATTTCCGGCAACCTGTTGTTCGTGTTTGTGTGTTGGATGTTAAGCTGGTCCGTGCTGCTTCGCTCGGCCGGCATTCGTGTTCCTTGGCGCACCTTGGTCGGTTCGTTGGTTGGGGGGTTCGCCGTGGGCTATATCACACCGTCCATGCACCTTGGGGGCGAACCGTTGCGAGCATACGCGGTTTCCGAGCGAACCGGTGTTCCGATGGCCGTGGTGATGGCCACGGTGGTGCTGGAAAGACTGCTGGCTGCGGTGGCGCTGATTGCCATCGCGGCGATGGGAGGGGCCTTTGTCTTGGCTTCCGGCGATGTGGAAGCCAGTCACAAACAGGCGATAGCTTCTGGCCTTGGTGTCACCGCCGTTGTTGTTGCCGTGGCGCTCTTGTCGTTTGTTCGCGATTGGCGCCTGCTGTCGAATGTGTTACGCATTGTGGCCCGGCGGCTCCCGGGGCGTGAGCGGCTCATGCGGGCCGCGGCGCGGGTGGCCGAAACGGAACGGGAAATTCACCAGGCGCTTCGGTTCCGGCGCAGCCATGCGACCCTGGCGTTCGGCCTGCAGCTTCTGCTTGTGTTCCTAAACTTCCTGCGGCCGCAGGTATTTTTCTTTTTCACCCAAAGAACCGTGTTCTCATTAGGAGAGTTGTCGTTGTATTTCACGCTCAATGTTTTCCTAACGACGATCTTCTGGATCACTCCTGGAGGGTTGGGGATTGCGGAGGGAGGGAGAATCGGTATCTTCAAATTGTTAGGGATCGAGGCCAGTGGAGCGGTGGCGTTCTCCGTCGTGTATCGGTTCGTGGAGCTGCTGGTGGTGGGTGCCGGATTGGCGTTGCTGCTGCGGTGGAGTGCTATACGGGTCCGGCGGGCGCTTGCCGGTGCCGGGGAAGGACGACTAAAAGCGCCAAGAGGTGATGATGATGAGACTTAGGATAATCGCGATGACGATGGCGGTCGTCGCTGCATGCTCAGCGGCGGCATGGGCGCAGGTCGAACTGGACGAGTTCCCATCAGGTACCACGGAGATGTCCTGGCGGCTGACAGGAGAGAACATCCCTCCTGAGCAGACGATCAGGTTGACCGTGATCCGGGAGGGGGATGAGTACGAGCTGGGGTTACAGGTTAGTGCCCGGGGAGCGGCGGAGGAACTGGGGTTACTCGGGTTCTTGGGTTCGGCATTTGGCATACAGGCCCCCGGGGCTGAAGTGGACCTCAGTGTGGTATCAACGTTGCTCCGCAGGCCGGAACGCTTGGAGGTGGGCGCCGATTACCATCTGCCTGGTGGAAGATTGTTCACAGTCCGTGAGCGGACAGAGATCGCAGGAGTGCTGTGCTTGGTCGGCGAATACAAGGAGCCTGGCTCTGCCCGAGTAGTGGAGATCGGAATAGCCCTTGAGGACCCTGTCTACTTCTTGCCGCTGGTCCGGGTTACCCGAAACAGTGAGCTGCAGATGGAAATGGAGCTTGTAGAGTACATCAGGCCATGAAAGAAGCGCTGGTCTCCCTCCGCGGGGTCAGCAAAACCTACCGCCTGGGAGAGATCGACGTTCCCGCCGTTCGCGGGGTCAGCTTAGACATATGGCGGGGGGAATTCGTTGCGTTGATGGGCCCGTCAGGTTCGGGCAAAACAACCCTGCTGCATCTGGTTGGCCTGCTCGATCGTCCCAGTTCGGGACAGCTGGTGTGGAACGGCAGGGAGGTTGCGGCCCTGAGCGAGGGGAGACTGGCCGAGCTCAGAGGGCGACACATTGGGTTTGTATTCCAGACGTTCAACTTACTTCCAGGCCTGAGTGCGCGGGACAACGTGGAGTTTCCGCTTATCTTCCAAGGGATGCCGGCTAGGCGACGCAGGAAACGAGCGGAGGAGATGTTGGAAAGGCTCGGCCTTGCGGATCGGGCGTCCCATCGTCCGGGACAGCTTTCGGGCGGTCAACAACAGAGGGTGGCGTTGGCCCGCGCGCTTGCGGTCGAACCGCAGATGATCCTGGCCGATGAACCGACAGGCAACCTGGACAGTCAATCCGGGCAAGAGGTTATGGGGATGCTGCATATGCTGGCGAGCGAAGGACGGAGCGTATTGTTGGTCACACACGATCCGGAGGCAGCTGAGTATGCCCCTCAGGTCCTGCGTATGCGGGACGGAACGCTGGAGCACGGAGCATGATACGTGATCTGCTCCTGCTGGCGGTCGGTAACGTCTTCCGTCGGCGGCTACGGTCGTGGCTGACGGTGATCGGTATCCTCATTGGTACCGCTGCTGTGGTGGCCCTGATCTCTGTGGGCCAGGGACTGGAGCAGAGCGTCATCGCGCAGGTGAGGCGGGTTGCCGGGTACAACACACTGCTCATCAGCCCCAGGGGAGGACTGGGTGGAAGGTTCCAGGCGGATGCCGAGGAAGTACGCAAACTTCCTGGGGTGATGGAGGTCATGCCCGTGCGTACGGAGATGGCGTTTGTGGATGGTCCAGCGCGGCGTGGGATCATGCCCCTGGTGGGATATACGGCGGCGATGGAGACGTTTCTGGCAGATCTGGATATCGGCCATGTCGCAGGCCGCGGCCTGCAGGCGCGGGCCGAGGCAGTGTTGGGGAACCGCACAGCCAGGGCAGTTGGAGCTGAACCAGGAACCACAGTGATGATCGAGGACAAGGCGTTCGAAGTTGTGGGCGTGCTGGCGCCTACTGAAGGACACACGGGGCTTGCGGGCATGGCAGGCATCCCTATCACCGACGGGATATTCGTCCTGTACGAGGATTTACGCGAACTGTTTCCAGGCCCCAATTTGGTGCAGTACGTGATGATAAGACTGGTGCCGGGTGCCGATGTGGTGATGGTAAGGGAGGATGTGCGACGTACTTTGGTAGAGTCCGGTACCACCGGAGCGCAGATGACCAGCTTTGCTGACATCACTGAGGGAATCAGTTCCATCTTGGCCGGGGTTCAGGCCTTCTTGGCCGGGATCGCCGGCATTTCGCTCCTAGTAGGGGGCGTAGGGGTGATGAACACGATGTACACGGCCGTTTTGGAACGCACTCGGGAGGTGGGGCTGGCCAAGGCGGTGGGTGCAAAACGTAGGCACATTCTGTGGATCTTTTTGTTCGAGTCAGGCCTGATGGGCGTGGTCGGGGGCGCTTTGGGATTGCTGGCTGGGTTTGGGCTTGCTTGGGGGGCTGTGAGGGTTGCGGGGAGAGCGTTCGACTTCGAAGGGGTGTTCGCTCCGGTGTTCAGCGTGGAGTTAGCGCTGGGGGCGCTATTGTTCTCGTTCTTGGTCGGTGCGGCATCCGGTGTGTTGCCGGCTATGCGGGCCTCGCGTCTGCCGCCTGCAGATGCCTTGCGTCATGAGTGATGGTGTCGCGGTGGGTATCCGAGCAGTGCGCCCAGCAACCCCAGCAGCAGGGCCACCAATATGCCTATCGCTGTAGCCATCGGTCCGCCCGTTTCGAGCGCCGGTGCAGCGTCAAGTACGACGGGGACCTGCTGAGCCCAGGCCCATACTCCCCAGTAGCAGCCGAGGTATAGCGCTGCGCCGGTCAGCCCAACGAGCGCCCCGGCCGCAAGGAACGGCAGTCGCAGCACTGACTCGCGCAATCCTGTCTGCCTAAGCAGCGCCAGCTCGTTGTTCCACCGCGAGGCCATCGCCGCCATGGACCAGCGTGCGAGGACTACTGTAGCCGCCAACGCTCCCACCAAACCAATCAGCGCTCCTATTCGCGAGGCTGGTGGAAGGCGGGGAGGAGGTGTAAGCGTGCGTCGCAGTTGTTCCACTCCAGCTACCCCATCAGCAGCAGCCATTCGGTCTTCCACCTCTATCCGGGCCTGCTCATCTTCTACATGTAACACCAATGCCCGCCGCTGTATCTCTTTGGGTTCGTTCTCACCCACGAACCTGAACCCCTGGTGCGAGACCTCTGGCCATCTCCAGGCTTCCCACGCCAGGCGGTTAATGTCGTCCTCCGACAGGTCTCGCTCGAGGTAGGCAAGGACTATCAGTTGGGTCTCCGGCTGGCGTGCTTCCTCGTGGTCGGGGAGCAGAACCACAGCAGTCCCTGCCAACAGCACCGCAGCGATGGCCACGGACCACGCTGCCCCCCTGCCAACAGCCCCGAGCAACGCTCGCAGTCCGTCCCAGACGATGAACCCCAGTCCGGCTTTCACAACACCGCCTCCTGTCGGAGCCGCACGACCGTTCCCTGGGGGGCAACCTGGACCAGGCTACGCGCCGGTTCGCTGTCCCGAGCGGTGAGCACCAACGCCGTACCCGCGCTGCGCACACCGTGCAAGAGCTCAAGGATCGTTTCCTGTCCATCAGTCCCCAGATCGCGCAGCGGGTCGTCGCATAGGAGCAATGGGGGCTCGGTAACCATCGCCGAAGCCAGCGCCAGCTGCTTGTGTTGGAGGGGGGAAAGCTCCTCCGCCAGCGATTGGTCCTCCTCCTCCAGGCGGGCCAGTTGCAAGGCCCTGTTGACCAGATCCGGCATTTCCTCCAGGGGTGTGGCCAGGGCCCTCAGTTTGAACTCCAGGTTGTCCAGAACTGTTCTATGCGAGAGTATGGCGGGCTGCTCCGGCATGTACCCCACGCGGCGTCGCAGTTGTGTGACTTTCGTAGGGGAAAGGCGGGCAACGTTTCGTCCGAGCATCAAGATCTGTCCTCCACTGGGCGTCAGTTCCCGAAGCAGGAGCTTCAGGAGCACAGTCTTTCCCGAAGATGCCGGGCCTACCACCAGGGCAGTCCCGTCGCGGGGAACCCCGAACGAAACATCGTCCAGGACAAGAATGCCCTCGCCGGTGGCGAACCGGAGCCCCGAAACCTGCAGTATTACATCCATCGGATCGCCAGGATGCGTGCCCTCCCCCCAATATCGTTGTGCACCTTACTTTCTACCAGACCAGGCATACCGTTGGCAAGTGCGAGCGCCCCGCGGGCTTGCATATGGCCGATCTCCAGCAGCGCGTGGCCGCCGTGGACCAAGTGGAATGGCAGTCCTGCAAGTATTCTGCGGAACTCGGCCAATCCATCCTCCCCGGCGGCGAGCGCCGAACGAGGCTCGTATTGCCGAACCTCCGGCTCCAGCGTGGACAGCTCGTTGGTACTGATGTAAGGGGGGTTGGCTGTGATCAAGTTGAAGCGTCCGTCCACTTCCGAAAACCAATCCGACCGGCGTACCTCTATCTGCGCGCTTAACCCCAGCCGGCGCACGTTCGTACGGGCGCAGGCCAGCGCACGCGGTGCTGCGTCCACCGCCAGGACCCTGGCATCTCTTCTGGTATTGGCCACTGCGCACGCTATTGCCCCGCTTCCTGTGCCCAGGTCGAGGATGCGCGGGGTCTTGGGCAGGGTGCTCAAGAGCGTCAACGCCATCTCAGCCAGCTCCTCGGTCTCCGGCCGCGGCACAAAAACGCCCGGCCTTACTGCAAGCTCCAGATCCATGAAGCCCACCCGCCGGGTCAGATATGCCAGGGGGACACGCCGGCATCGTGCGTCTACTAATCGGCGGAAGCGAATGGTGATGTGCGTAGGGGGCACTCCGCGACGGTCCATGCGCCAGGCCGGCCCGCCGCCTGCCGCTTCCCAGAGCCAACATGCCTCACTCCAGGAAGACTCGATCCCGCTTCGGTACAGGTGGGCCGATCCCCACCGTAGCAGCTGTTGGATCTGGAGGCACCTGGCACCTGCCGCGAGGGTGCGCGTACAATGGACCATGCACCGATGATAACCGTAAAGGAGGATGTGTGGTGCGCGCAGGGTTGAAGGCAGCAGCACTGTTGGCAACAGTAGCCGTCGTGGGAGGCTGCGGATTTCTCCAACGACCGGGGATCGAGATGGACTTCTTCGAACCGGCGCTGTCTCCGGACGGACGGCAGCTGGTGTTTGTGGCAGAGCGGGAGGACACGTATGACTTGTTTCTCCTCGATCTCGAGGAAGGGCAGGAGCGCCTTCTGACAGAAACGGAGCGACAAGCGTTTTCACCGAGCTGGTCACCCGAAGGTGGACACGTAGCGTTCATGGCGATGGGGGATGAAGAGAGCTCTGACATCTTCACCGTGGATGTTGCCACTGGAGAGATGTTCAGGGTAACTTCTGAGCCGAGCTTGGATTTCTATCCTATGTGGTCCGGCAACGGGGAGATCGTGTTCATTTCCGACCGCGAGGGGCCGTGGACGGCGTTCTCCATTCAGCCCGACGGGACCGGACTCCGCAGATTGGGTGTAATCCGTCCTCAGTCAGACTAGCGAATGCGGATAAGCGGGGTAGTACTAGCCGCGGGTCGCGGAGAGAGGTTCGGTGGTTCGGAGAACAAGGTCTGGCAAGAGGTGGCCGGTCGCCCGCTTCTGTTCCACGCGCTGAGCAGCCTCTGGAAAAGCGACCTTCTGGATGAGCTCGTGGTTGTCGTGCGCCCCGGGGATGAGGGTCCTCTGGAGCAGTTGGCCGAGCATTGGGAAGTCCCGTTTACGGTTGCCGCGGGCGGACGGAGGCGGCAGGACTCGGCGCTAGCGGGCGTAAAGGCCGCGACAGGGGATTATGTGTTGGTGCACGATGGAGCGCGGCCGGTTGTAGGCAACCGCACCATCCGCAGAGTGCTGGAGGCCGCCCAGCTTCACGGCGCGGCCGTGCCGGTGGTTCCGGTGGTGGACACATTGCGCTATTGTGACCAGGAGGGGTACCTCAGGCCTGGGGGGCCGGACCGAGGCGGGCTGGTGCACATTCAGACGCCGCAGGCGTTCCGTCGAGCGCTTCTCCTGGAGGCGTATGCCGCGGCGGGGGATGAGCAGTTGACGGACGATGCCGCCGCGTTATTGACGCAGGGTCGTTCGGTGGTCGCTGTGCCCGGGGACGTCTCCAACGTCAAAGTCACCCGCCGCGCGGACTTGGAACTGGTGGGCAGGTTGCTTGATCCCATAGGACACCTATAGGCTCTGGCTAGGCTGCGACCGGAGCAGCATTATTCCAGTTGATGCTTGAGTTCGGCGATCAGTTTCAGAGCCTCCAGTGGGGTAAGCGAGTCGGCAGCGACCTCTCGCAATTGCCGTATAACTGGGTGCTCTTGGGGACCGAACAACGGTAGCTGGAATCCGGACGGTGCGGAGGGGGCGCCTCCATGTTCGAGGCGGACCAGGAGCTGTTGGGCCTCACGCAGGATCTCCTCGGGCAACTGGGCCAGGCGTGCCACGTGCACACCGTAGCTGCGTTCGGCCACCCCCGGGAGGATTCGGTGCAGAAAGATCACCTGGCCCTCCCATTCGCGCACCGCTGCGTGGAGGTTGATTACCTCAGGCATTTCATCGGCGAGGGTGGCCAATTCTCGATAGTGTGTGGCAAACAAGGTGGTGCAGCCGACCCGGCGGGTAAGAAAGCGCGCTATGCTCCATGCCAAGCACATCCCGTCGTGTGTGCTGGTCCCCCGGCCCAGCTCATCCAGGATCACCAAGGAGCGCTCGGTAGCCCCCGAGAGTATGCATGCCGCTTCCTGCATTTCGGCCATGAACGTGGATAGTCCGTCAGCCACCGCATCCGTTGCGCCGACCCTGGTGTACATGCGATCGAACACCGGAAGAACGGCCTCGTGGGCGGGGACGAACGAGCCCAGCTGAGCCAACAGGCTGATTAGCGCTGTTTGCCTCAGGAACACGGACTTGCCAGCCATGTTCGGCCCGGTTACCACTGCCAGCCGCTGTCCCGGTTCCATGACAAGATCGTTGGGCACAAACTCGGCTGAGAGTTCTACCGCGGGATGCCGCCCTTCGCTGATCCGAAGCGCTTGCCGTTCGGTGAAGGTTGGACGCCGGTAGTTGCGTTGCTCGGCCAAGACCGCCAGAGAATGAAGCACATCAAGCGTGGCCAGAGCGGTGCCCACCTGGGATAGGGTTTGGAGCTCCTCCTGAACGCGCTGGTAGAAGTGGTCCAGGATCTCCCGCTGCCTCTCTGCGGCCTCCGAATCCGCGCCCAGCAGGTCGTCGGCCAGAGCGTCCAATTGAGAACTCGTGTACCGCTCCCCTGCGGATAGTGATTGGCGTCTGCGCCATTCATGTGGGACCTTGGGTAGCTGGCCTCGGCTGACCTCGAAGAAGTAGCCCAGCATCTTGTTGTGCCGTATGCGCAAGTTTCCGATCCCGGTGCGTTGGCTCTCTCGTTCCTCCAGCTGGGTGATCTGCCGCCGGAGACTCTCGGCGCGGGAGAATATGTTGTCCAGCCCTGCGTCGTAGCCAGGGCGGATCACCGGGCCGCTGTCCAGGTCCCGGGGGGGTTCGGCGGGCAGCGCCCGGTCGATAGCCGTGGCAAGTTCGCCGGGAGCGCGGTCAAGGTCCCGCACAAGCTCGGACAGCAGCGCCGGAAGTTCAGGAAGGGAGCGCAACGTTCCCTCCAGAGACTCGACCGAGTCGATGGTTCGCTGCAAAGCCACAAGGTCAGGCGGCGAGAGTCTGCCCAAGCCCGCTCGACCAACAAGTCGGGGAAGATCACAGCAATGGTCCAGGCTTTCTTTCATCTTCCCCATGTCGGACGTTTCGGCAAGTGCTTGTACAGCATCCAGTCGCGCGTTTATGGTGTCTTTGTTGCGTAAGGGGGCTAAGATCCATCGTCGGAGCAGGCGTTTTCCCATGGCGGTGCGTGTGTGGTTCACCACCGAAAACAGCGTAGCCCCTCCCTCTTGACGTAGTGGCGAGGTGAGCTCAAGCGAACGCTGTGTGAACGCATCGAGAAGCATGTGGTCCTCAGCGTCGTGCAGTGCGGGCGGCCGCAGGTGCGGGAGCTCCCCAACGGTCTCCTCTAGGTATGCCAAGAGCGCGCCCGCAGCTCTAGCGGCGAGAGGTGCCTTGGCAAGGGTGCCAGGGAAGCGCTCCTGTGTTCTATGCGTGTCGAACAAGCTCGCCGGCCGGCGGGACAGCGTCCCTAAGAGGGTGAACGGAACGTGGAGCTCCTCGGGAACCAACCATTCCTGAGCGTCCAGCCGGGCTGCGACATCGGGAAGCTGGGCGGCGGGCAACTCTTGGGCCCCGAATTGCCCCGAGGCTGCCTCCACCCAGGCAACGCCCGCCCCGTCTGCCTCCATAAACAGCGCTGCCAGGAGCGTGTCCTGTTCCGGGTGTAGCCCTTCTTCTTCCAGCACTGTGCCCGGAGTGAGCACGCGGACCACCCGGCGCCGGAGGAGCGCCTTGCCGTCCCCGGAGCGCTCCACCTGGGGGCACAGGGCAACCTTGTAACCCCGCCTCAGCAGGCGTTGAATGTACAGCTCGACCTTCCGCACCGGAATGCCAGCCATGGGGATTCCGTCGCGTGCGGTTAGGGTAATATCGAGTTCGCGTGCGGCCAGGGCAGCGTCGTCATAGAAGGTCTCGTAGAAGTCCCCCAGCTGGAATAGCAGCACTGCGTCCGGATGCTGCTCCTTCATCTTGCTGTACTGCTGCATCATCGGCGTGGACCCCATCGCAGGGATAGTATAATGGACACCACTGGGCTTCTGTGTATCATCAACGCCAATGCCGGTTATCGATCCGAAATTCCGTCGCAAACTAGGCCAGTACATCGTTCAGTGTGCCTTGGCGTTTGTGTTCATCGCTGGGCTGGTGGCTTTCTTCAGTGCTGTGGCCGAGGCGGTCATCGTTGCTGCGCTGGGGTCCAGCGCGTTCATCGTGTTTGCCATGCCGCACAGAGTGACAGCGCTCCCCCGGCGCCTAGTAGGTGGTCACCTCCTGTGCCTGGGCATTGGGCTTGCCTGCTCCGTCCCGTTGCGTTGGGGATGGTTGGCAGGGGATGGGCTGGGGTTCTGTGTGGTGGCGGGGGCTTCTGTCAGCCTGGCCATCTTGGGAATGGTGATCACCAACACCGAGCATCCTCCCGCTGCGGGAAATGCATTGGCGTTTGCCGTATTGGAGGTAGGAACACTACACGTGGTGGTAACCGTTGGCGCGGTCATGTTGATGGCGTTGGTTCGGCGGCTCCTTCGCGGATGGCTGCAGGATCTGGTGTGAAGACTACAGAGAGCGTACCGTCCTGTCGGGACCGTGGGCTAGCCCCGTTGAGGCGGGGGTGCACCGGTTGCTCCGCGGCGGCTGCGGATGACCAACACACCTGACAACACAAGGGCTGTCCCAGCTGCTTGGAGCGGGGTTATCCGCTCCCCCAGTGCGATCCAGGCCAGCAATGATGCCAGCACGGGCTCGAGGGAGGCTGCTATCGCTGCCCTTCCCGCCGGGAGGCGCTTCAACGCTCGTAGGTAGAGGGCATAGGCTATGATGGAGGGCACGAGGGCCAGGCCGAACACCAGAAGCCAACCTTCCATGGGCAGTGGGGTTGCCGGTGCGCCTGTTGCGGCCCAAATGGCGGCGAGCACCGCGCCTCCGAAAAACAGGCCGTAGAGGAGTACTGTCCAGCTATCCGTCCCTCGAACCAAGCGCTTACCCAGCACGTTGAACGAGGCGATCCCCAATGCGTTTCCCAAGGCGAACCCAACTCCGGTGAAGTTCAACCTCAAGGCCGCTGGGTCGTAGCCTTCGGCAACCAAAAACACGCCAGCCGAGGTGAGCACAAGGGCGGTTAGGAGATAACGGTTCAACGGCTCGGCGAACACGAGCCGGGCCAGGAGAACGACCATCGCCGGATGTGCATAGGCAATGACAACAGCCGTAGTGACAGTGGTGTGTTGCAGTGCATACAGAAAGCATGCCATGTTGGCCGCCACGCCGAACAGACCATACACAAATAGGCCCCCGAGCCGGTCGCGGGGTACCCGTAGACTGCGAGGTCTCCACAGGGCCAAAGCCGCAGTCAGCAGCCCCGCGGCCAGCGCGACCCGCAGTAGCACAACCCATAACGGATCCGCACCCAGGGCGTACAGCATGTTCACCATTACCCCGAGGCCGGACCAGCACACTACCGCACCCAGAACCAGCAGCAAAGTGGCCTGAGCATAGCCCAGAGGCTGAGTTTGTAACAGGGCTGGCAGCATGAGATCGGGCGGCACCCAGGGTAGCGAACCACCACCAGCAGCGGTTGAACCACTGGCACGCCCGTAGTACACTCCTACCGAGCGAACGTTCGTTCGGTAAAGGGAGAAGAGTATGCAATCGTTATCGGAGCGCATTGTGGAGGCGGCGGTGAAGCTGTTTGCCGGGCGGGGCTTCCACGGCACCAGCATGCGGGCTATAGCGGGAGCCGCTGGTGTGTCCATCGGAGCCATATATCATCACTTCCCGTCCAAGGATGCGGTGTTCCTGGCCATATTGCGGGAGGAATACGAGCGGCGGCGGGAGGCCATCGAGGAGCTCAAAAGCTTCGGTCTCCCCCCGCAGGAGATGGTCCGGCGTATCGCCCAGCTTCACTTCGAGCTCCTGGAACGTCGCCGCGACTCAGTGCGGCTCCTTTCGCAGATGCTTCCTAGGGAACATCCTCGGCTTAGGCGGGAATTGGAGGATCTGGAGGAGGAGTTTGCCGGTCACGTCGCCCATCTGCTGGAAGAGGGGATGGAGGAGGGAGAGGTGCGACAGTGCCATAGCTGGATTGCGGCCTACGCCCTGCTGGGTATGGCCAAGGCGGTTACGGCACGGGCGCTCGCCGGTGATGAAAGGGCACAAGAGCTTCATCGCTACGGACCTGGAGAACTGGCCGAGTTGGCTTGGCGTGCACTGCGCCCGGAAGGAGTCATACAATGATCAGACGTGTGCTGGTGCTTGCGGTGCTCCTTGTCTGTGTGTCTGTGCTGGCGCTTTCCCAGGTGAGGCTGCTTATCATCGACCGTACTGAGACCATGGAGGAGTCGCTTCGGCTGGAAGCGCTTGCCCGGAGCCTGACCGCCACCAGACAGTTCGAGATCCGGGCAATGGCCACTTGGCCGCGTGAGCGGTGGGAGCAGGAACCGTTCCACCTAGTGCTATATCTCCCTCGAGAAGGAACTCGGGCGTGGCTTTGCGCGCCCGGCCCGAGCCGCTACTTGCCCCCCGGCTTGCAGGAGGCGCAAGTGGCTCTGGTATCCGCCGTGGAGGAGGCTTTCCAAGGCAAACGCTTGGTCACGGGAATGGAGCAGGATCTGTATCCGTGGCTGCTCGCTGTATATCTGTCACACCTTAAGTACTTGGTGGCGACGACCCCATGAGAGAGCGGCTGGGAAGTCTTGTCACCCGAAAGCCCATCTGGGTGCTGGCTGCCGTGATGGCGGTTACCGTGGTGTTCGCAGCGTTCCTGCCGCACCTTGGTTTTCAAGCTGATTACTCTCTGATGCTTCCCCAGGATGATCCGGTGGTAGAGCAGTACGACCGCGCTCTGGATAAGTTCGGTGCGCAGTCCGTCTTCATGTTGGCAATGGCGGCCCCGGAGGGCGGGTCGATCTTCGAGCTTGGCTCTTTGCAGAAGCTGTACGCGGTTACCGACGAGCTGGAACCTCTGGAGGCACGCGGTTGGGTGGAGAAGATCGTCTCCCCGGCGACCATCGACGTGATCGAAGGTCGAGAGGGCGAGATCGTCGTGGACAAAGTGCTCCCGCATCCGCCGGAGACAGCAGATGATGCGGACAGGTTTCGCGAACGGGTGTTGGCTGAGCGGCAGTTGCGCGACAGCCTGGTCCGTGCGGATGGCTCCGCCGCGTTGGTGGTATTGCGTGTGCACCCCGATTACGAAGATCGGGAGGACATCCTGGCGGAGATCCAAGCTACCCTGGTCGATATCACCGCGCGCTACGAAGGACCGGAGCGGTTCTATGTGAGCGGTGACGCCCCGATGCTCGTACACGCCAACCGGTACATGCGGCAGGATCTGACGCTGCTGTTTCCGGTCGTGGTCGTGGTCGTGTCCGGTGTGCTGTTGGCCAGTTTCCGCTTGTGGCGGGGGCTGCTTCTGCCGCTGGCGGTGGTGTTGCTGGCGGTGGTGTGGACGTTAGGGTTGATGGCGATCACGGGTACCGAACTGACGATCATTTCAACCTTTCTGCCCGTACTCCTGGTGACGGTGGGGTCGGCGTATGGCATCCACGTGCTGAACGCGTACCTCCTGCGGGCCCGCCAGGGGGGGACGCGCAGGCAAGTGGTGCAGGACGTATTCAATGACATGCTAAATCCGGTGTTCGTCACGGCGTTCACCACCGCCGCTGGGTTCCTCACTCTGCTCAGTTCTTTCCTGATCCCGAGCAGGGAGTTTGGCGTGTTCTCCGCATTCGGGGTCTTCGTCGCATTTGCGTTGACGATGACGCTGGTACCGGCGCTTCTCGTCTTGCTTCCGCTACCCCCGGCGCGACAACGGCGTGGGCGGGGGCGATTCGATGCCTTTGCGGAGGGGATCTCCGGCGCACTGGCTCGCCACCCGCGGCGGACCTTGATCATCGCGGCGGGCGCGCTGGCCGGATTGTTGGTCGGGGTTCCCTTGCTTCAAGTCGAGTCAGACTTTTCCAAATATTTCCATGACGACTCGCCGTTCATCCAGGGGCAGAACTTCGTGGAGGAGAAGTTCGGCGGCTCGCAAGAGCTGCGTGTGGTCATCGAGACCGACCGGCGGGATGCCTTCTACGAGCCGGAGGCGCTGACGTTCTTGGAGCGCTTGCAGAACCTATTGGAGCAGCGGGACGAAGTAGGTGATACGTCGTCCGTAGCCGATCTCGTGAAGGAAGTGCACTATACGTTCCGCGGTGAAGATCCAGATTTTTACCGGGTTCCGGACAGCTCGCGGGCTGCGGCACAGCTTATGCTGCTTTATGACATGGGCGGCGGAGGCGAACTCCGTTCTTTGGTGACGCGGAACTACCGAAGTGCCCAGGTGTCGGCCCGGGTGCGCTCGGTGGGCATGGCCGGATTTGTGGAGCTGCAGTCAGCCGTCGAGGGTTTCTTGGACGCCGAGCGCCCCGCGCTTGCAGAAGCGCTCGACACGGAGGTGTACACGTACGTGACCGGCTCGCCGAGCATCTTTGTGCAGATCTCGCGCAGGATCGTCCAGTCGCAGATCGTAAGCTTGGGGACCAGCCTGGGGGCCGTGTTGGTGATCATAGCGCTGATCATGCAGTCACTGATTGCCGGGCTGTGCGCACTGATCCCGTTGGTGGTGGCCATCGCGGGGAACTTCGGGATCATGGGGTACGCAGGCGCGTACCTGGATATGGCCACGGTGATGATCGCCAGTCTGACCGTGGGCATTGGTGTGGATTACGCCGTCCATTTCCTCACGCGCTATCGCAGGGCGCGTAGCGGGGGCGAATCGCACCGGGCCGCGTTGACCACCACCTACCGTACCGCCGGGCGAGCGATCCTCATCAACGCCGTCACCCTTACGACCGGGTTTCTGGTGATGCTGCTGTCGAGTTTTGGTGCGTTGACCGCCTTTGGCTGGCTGATTACCCTGACCATGGTGACCAGCGTGCTGGGGGCACTGTTCGTGCTGCCAGCCGTACTAGGAAGAGTACCGCTTGTGGCGTTGCTCTCCCCTATTCCATTCATCCGGACCGGTAGGTCCGTGGAAGATACGCAGGAGGACAACAATGAAGTGCATAGTTAGCTGCGCAGTGTTGGTTGGAGCCGTATTGGCTTTGTCGGTGAGCGGCTTGGCGCTGACCGCCGACGAGATACTTGAGCGGGTAGAGGACCAGGGTTTGCTCGGCATTGGCGTGGGCGACTTTCAGGGCGAGTTCACCCTGAAGCTCGAAGAGCCCAATGAGGAACCCCAAGAGTACCGCTTCCGGGTATGGAGCCGCGAAGAGCAAGACGGAACGGTGAAGACAAACCTGTTGTACATGGCCCCGCCCCTTGTTGAGGGAACGATGTTCTTGTTCCACTCGGAGCCGGGGAAGGATCCGCGCATGTGGCTTATGTTGCCCGAGCTGCACATGGTGAAGGAACTCATGGGGGACGCGGCAGAGGACGAGTTCGTCGCCGGCACGGGGATAAGCTACGAAGAAATCGCCGAGGGGTTTGCCTACCGCAATGGTTATCGGAGTGAACTGGTCGACGAGGTAACGCTCGACGATGTGCTCTGCTGGAAGATCAAGGTCATCCCCGAGGACCTGGAAGTCGAGGAGTGGCATTCGATTTTCCTCTGGGTACACCGTGAAGAGTACGTGGTGATGCGGGCGGACTTCATCGACGAGGATGGTGAAGTGGCCCGGCGCATGCTAGCAAGAGAGCTAGACGAGGACGACATCGGCGTCTTCCCTCGTCTTGTGCAGATGGAGGATCTCCGCGACGGTACGTTCACCGAGATCAGGATCCACCAGCGGTCCAAGGAGGAAGTGGCCGAAGACTATTTCAAGGCTGACCGCCTGCTGGAGCTCGAGATCTAGACGGCCCAAGGGCCGAGCGTATTCCTGGCTAGGGCTTGCCGTCAGGTGCTATGGCGCAGCGCTGCCCGTGCCACAGGTGCTCGCTCGTCATCGGCGAGCCACCGTTCGAGCCTGGCCACAGCAATGCGGGGAGCGTGCGTTGTCAAGGACGTGAGGGCAGCGGTCACGGCTGCCCTCACGTATGGGCGGTCGTCCAGAGCCAGCTTGCGAAGAACGATCAAGGCCTTGCCCGCCACCCTACCCACGGCAGGCCCGGACAGAGTCATGGCCACATTCCACAGTACCTGTTCATTGTGGGAAGTGGACCACTGGGCCAGATGCTCCACGGTATCGTCGGGCAATGAGTCCAGGTACACGCGCGCCAACACGCCGGGTCCGAGACTCCGTCTTACCTGCGGGCAGCGGTCAGACAGCAGCGGGGCTAGCGTACGCAGCAAAGGCTCGGCCCAGCTGAAGTTGCCTGTAGAAGCCGGCTGGGCAGTCGCTTCCACCGCTGCCCTGCGTACGCTCGGCGATGGATCGGTTGCCCAAGATTGGACTACGGGCAGGAGCTCCGCGAACCGCTCTGTGAGCTGAAGGCCCAAAGCCTGCGCTGCTGCAGCACGGACTCTGCTCTCTTCATGGGTAGCGAGCGTGTGTAGTCTGGCGCCTATCGTCTCAGCCTCTTCGGATGTCCGGGCAAGCACCGCTGCGGCCGCCCGGGCTCCGTGGGAGCTGTGCGCCAGCAGACTGTCCGCCCAACGCAGTGCCCCGTCCTGAGCCATAGCCTTGACCGCTGCGCGACTCTGCGCGCCGCCCGCGCTCCATAAACGGAGCACCGCCTCGATATCACCATCCCGCACTGCACCATGCATCTTGTCTGCCACGCTCCAGAATAGCCGTACAGTTGCTGCACTGTCAACAGACCATGTGGGTGCGTCTGTGCCATGGGCGATTCAGTCACGCAAGGTGAGTCCGGCTTCCGGGCGCAGTCTCAGCGTGTCCCCTTGACCTTCGGACTGTAGCCGATGGTAGCCGTAGGCTGCCACCATGGCTGCATTGTCAGTACATAGCGCTACAGGAGGGAAATGAACTTGCACTTCTCGTTCAGCAGCTTGTCGGGTGAACGCTTCACGCAGTCTGCTGTTGGCGGCTACACCCCCTACCACTGCGATATGCTCTAGGTCGACCATCCGGGCCGCACGGAAGGCTTTCACGGTCAGGACCTCCACTACTGCCTCCAAGTACGACGCGCACAGGTCCTCCAGACTGAAGCTCGAATGCTCCCGCAGCCAATACACTGCAGCTGTCTTGAGGCCGGCAAAGCTCATGTCCAACCCCGTATCTAGAAGCGGGCGGGGGAGGGATACTGCGGCGGGGTTGCCTGCGGCCGCCAGCGCATCGATTCTTGGGCCCGCCGGGTACCCAAGCCCTACCTGTCGACCGAACTTGTCCAGGGCCTCGCCGGCTGCATCATCGCGCGTTGCTCCAATAACCCTGAACGCGTCCCAGCTTGCCACATGGACGAGCGAGGTGTGCCCTCCAGAGACGATCAGGCCCAGAAACGGGGGTTCAATCTCGGGGTAGGCTAGCCAATGGGCGAACAAGTGTGCGGCGAGGTGGTTCACCCCTAACAACGGCACAGCACATGTCCAGCTGAGCCCCTTGGCATATGAAACACCGACCAATAGTGGTCCGATGAGCCCCGGGCCGCAGGTGACGGCAACAGCCCCGATATCGGACCAGTCGATCTGCGCTGTATGAAGCGCCTCCTCCACCAGCGGGGGCAGCTTGCGTAGATGATCACGCGAGGCCGCTTCGGGCACTACTCCGCCGTAGGAAGCATGTAGCTGGGCTTGAGAATAAACGAGGTTGGCCAGGATGGTGCCGTTCGGACGAACCACGGCGGCGGAGGTTTCGTCGCATGAGGTCTCAATACCCAGGATGTTCAACGGATCTCCTGTTGCACGTACTTGGCACGCAACGCGCCGATGTACGGCAGGTTACGAAGGAGTTCGCGATAGTCCAGCCCGTAGCCAACCACAAACCATGGATCTTCAAGTTCGAAGCCTACATAGTGAACCGCCACGTCGACCTCCCGCCGCTGGGGCTTGTCCAGCAGTGTGCACACCTTGATCGAGGCGGGCTCGCGGGCCAGAAGGCGGCGGGTGATATGCTGCAGTGTATGGCCGGTATCGACAATATCCTCAACGATGAGCAGATGACGGCCGGCGAGGGGTCGGTCCAGATCTTTCAGCACCCGGACCTCGCCGGGGATTGTCCCGTGTTCATAGCTCGATACGGAGATGAAATCATATTCCAACGGTACATCGATCGCACGAATCAAGTCGGCCATGAACGGAAGTGCCCCTTTGAGCAATCCCACTACAAGGAGAGGGGGCTGTGAAGAGGCGCCTGAGGGGCCGTGGTAGGTGGAGGAGATCTCAGCTCCCAACTTTCGTACACGCCGCTCTATGTCCTCTGCGGAAAACAACACGCGTTCAATCATATCGCTTACGTTCATTCCCTCGCTCCTCGGAAGTGGGGATGCTCCACACCGACAACTCCGGGCGGAGCATCCGGGCAGCTCAATGCTAACCTTAGAAGATATTCCTTCTGACCGCATGCCGCCACCTGGCGGTGCGCTCGGCAGAAACCGCGCTCACTGCAGGTGCTCGGCCATGTCCAGAAGCAAGGAACCGGCCACTCGGCGGCGGTAGTCGGCCGAAGCACGCACATCATCGATGGGACAGGTCTCGTCACCCAGTTGGCGGGCAATGTCAGCAAGTGCAGGAGCGTTGAGGTCGCAGCCCACCAAGGCTTCCTCCACTCTGGCAGGACGAAGTACAGTGGGCGCTACGGACCCGAGGGCCAGCCGGGCTGCACGGATCCGGTCTCCGTCAACCCACACCAGGCTCCCCAGCGATGCGATAGCGATGACCAGTGCCCGCCGCCGGCCCACTTTGCGGAAATAGCTGAGGGGGTTCTCCCGGGGAAAGCGCACCGTGAAGGAGCGAATGAGTTCGCCCGGGTGCAGATCGGGCGAGCCGGGGCCCCGGATGAATGACTGGATAGGTACACTACGCTCTCCGTCCGGGCCAAATATGTCCACTTGCGTGTCGAGGAGATACAAGGGGATCAGTCCGTCGGCGGCCGGGGAAGCGTTGGCTGCGTTTCCCCCCAGCGTCCCCATGGCCCGTATTGCTGGTCCGCCAATGGTTGACAGAGCCTGACGGAGGATCGGGAGCCGGTCAGCTACCGTAGATTCGAAGAGTTCGGCGTGAGATACTGCAGCGCCTATCCGGGCTCCCTGTGAGTCATGCACGATTTGCTTTAGTTCTCTGATCTGTCCGACGTATACCAATCGGTTGGGAGTCTGCCTGGCAGTGCGCACTCCCACAACAAGGTCGGTTCCGCCAGCCACAGCCTGGCCCCCGGCCGCGAGGAGTTCCACTGCCTCCTCCAAAGAACGGGGGTGTTCTACATCAAGCTGTTCCAAGTTTCGCACGCAAGCTCCTCCGGTCGGTCGATATCCCACAACACACCGGGTTGCTGTTGAGGGATGTGTTCACACTGCGCAAGCATACTGCGAGCGCCTTCGTCTCCCTGTAGGTTCTGGAGCTGGCCGCGCAAGGGGGGAGGGATGTACACGGGGAACCCGCGCTGCCCACGGTAGCTCGGGGCCACCGGACGTTGACCGGCCCGCGAGATAACTTCCTCGCATGCCCGCTTGGGGATGCAGGGCATATCTCCTAAGAACACCAGCAACCCCCCCTTGGGGGCAACGGCCTCAGCTGCTCGCAGAGAGCTAGACATCCCCTCTTCCCATACCGGATTGACGATGATTCGCCATCCTGTGGCAGGCACTGCTCCCCGTACTTTCTCCGCTTCCGAGCCAAGCACGAGCACACGGTGGGGCACCGACAGCTGTTGAACGAGTTGGAGCGTCCACTCAAGCAGTGGGCGCCCGCGGAAGGGCGCAAGCATCTTCGTTCTACCCATCCGCTCTCCCCCTCCAGCGGCGAGCACCACTGCTGTCATATGCGTTGCCCTCCGCGGGAGACGCTCAGGACAGCTTCCACCACCTGGTCGTAGCCCGTGCACCGGCACAAGTTACCTGCCAGGTAGTCCCGTACCGTCTGCCGGCTGGGCTGAGGGTGGCGCTGCAACAGGGCGTAGCTTGCCATCAGCAATCCCGGCGTACAGAACCCGCACTGTACAGCACCGTGGTCTATGAATGCTTTCTGCAAAGGGTGTAGTTCGCCGGTCTGTGCAAGCCCCTCCACCGTAACCACGGAGCACCCGGGAAGCTGTGCAGCCAGCATCAGACAGGCCAGTTTCGGGCTTCCGTCGACAAGCACTGTGCATGCCCCGCACTCCCCCTCTCCGCAACCCTCCTTTGTCCCAATGAGCCCCAAATCGTCGCGCAACAGGTCCAGCAACCGTCTCCCCGGCGGGACATCGAGCACCACGGGCCGGCTGTTCAGCTCGAATGCTAGCTTCATAGGTCAAGGTGTTCGGCCAACGCCTCGAGGTGCGGCGGGACCACGATGGGGCCCGGGAGTCCGTCCAAGTAATCTCCGGCATCCTTCAGCCCCGAACCAGTGACCATCACGGCAACACGTGCCTGGGCAGGGATGTCTGCGCGGTCCAACAGCCTGAGTAGCCCGGCGTAGGACGCGGCTGCCGCCGGTTCGGCGAACACGCCCACCCGACGGGCGATCTCCTGTGCCGCCTCGTTGATCTCGGCGTCGGAGACGGTGACGAAATCGCCGTCTGTCTCGGCGACACTGCGCACTGCCCTTAGCACGTCCCGCGGCCGACCGACGTTGATCGAGTCGGCGATTGTCTGCGCCGGTTCTGTTGCGGGGAGTATGGTCTGGCCTTGCTTGTGGCGAGCAAATGCATGGGCGACTGCTGCTGCACCTTCTGCCTGCACGCCGAACACCGCGGGTGTGCTTGCGGCCAGTTCTACCTGAACCAGCTCCCGGAACCCTTTGCACAGCCCGGAGATGAACGAGCCATCTCCCACAGGGGTGACCACGTACTCGGGAAGCTCACCGCCCAACTGCTCCCAGAGTTCGAAGGCGGCTGTCTTCTCGCCCTCCACATTCATCGGGTTCACCGCTGCTGAGCGGTTAAACCAGTCGTACTTGGCGCTGGCCTCCGAACACAGCTCGTAAGTTTGCTCGTAGGTGCCCCCCACCGCGAACACCAGTACCCCGAACGCCCGCAGCTGAGCAATCTTGGGACGGGAGATCGTCTCCGGTACAAACACGAAGCCGGGCATTCCTGCCGAGGCACAGAATCCGGCCAAGGACACAGCGGCGTTGCCGGTGGATGCGCACGAGCACGAAGCCCGTCCCAGCTTTCTCGCTGCAGCCATTGCAACGGCCGTACTCCGGTCCTTGCAGGAGCCGGTAGGGTTGAGGCCATCGTCCTTGGTCCACAAGCCCCGCAATCCGAGCTCCGCGGCCAGGGTGCGGCACGAGTAAAGCGGCGTGCCTCCCGACCGCAGGCTGACGGCGTGTTCCCGCCCCATAGGGAGGAGCTCTTCGTATCGCCACAAGGAGTGCTGCTGTGTCTCGGCGAACGATTTGGGGGTCAGCCTGCGACCCAACGCCCGATAGTTATACAGAACCTCCAGCGATCCCTTGTCGGGCCCGCAATCCGGGCAGGCATAATCGAGGGACCACGGTGGAAAGAGCTGCCCGCAGTTCACGCATCGCAACTCCGTGGGTTCACCCATGCGCTGCCCTCTCACATTGCAGTCCACGGTCATGCCAGAGCATCTTCATCTCCTTCACCGAACCTGTGTCCGCCCAGATGTCCCTGTGGGCCGCCCACTGTCAAGTCTTGCAAGCACATGGTACGACCACGCTTGCCCTACGGTCCACTCGGTGTTCGATCGTGCTCAGCCTTCCTCTCTGCCGTCAGATACGTGGGGCGTTGATTCCATCAGCCCCTCGAACAACACGGCCAGCTCGACCGCCCGATGTAGCGTCCGCCGCCCGGCAAATGGTTCCAAAAGTCGGACACGCACCGGAGTCAGGTCATGCCGCAATTCGGCGGACAGCGCCGGATCGGTGTACAGCCAACGATCCTCCCGTCGCTCGAGCTGACATTCCTCCCCTCCCGATCGAAGCCGGAGCACCGTGCCGGACATGTGAACGGCATTGTCGTCCTGCATTCGGAATTGCACCTTGTCGTAGAATAACCGTGGCTTGTCCATGTACGGACGCCCTTGGTGTACACAGAAAGTGGCGCAGGTTCCGCATTCATTGCATAGCTCATGCAGGTGCAGGATTTGTCTTCTCTGGGAGATACGCACCGTCTCCGTGTCCACTTCTCGGAGCACGTCTCCTTCGCAGCTGAACACTGGAAGCTCTGAGGTGCGCGGCGTAATGAAGTACACGATGTTCGCGCGGTTGGGACACACTTCGACGCACTTATCACACAGATAAGAGCACTGGAGACAGCGGTCGGCTTCGCTCCGGGCTTGGTCGATGGGAAGGGTCTGTTCCACGCAGGCAAACGCCCGGCGCTGCGCAGGTGGTAGGTGCTGCGGACTCTGGGGGGGTTGTCGCCTGGTACGGGAAACCTTGATCGCGGTGACCTCCTCCTGCGTCAACACGGGGAACTGCGCCGGAGGGGGGGTAAAGGGAACACCCCAGGTTCGGCACATCGATTCGGCGCCCCGTCGCCCGTCGCTGCAAGCCTCCACAATGGTTGCCGGACCACGGGCCAAGTCCCCTCCTGCGTACACGCTGCAGCCGACCCTGCCCGATTCTGGTTTCACCGATAACCTTTCGTCCGAGGTGAGGGTAACGTCCTGCCCGCTAGGGAACTGCACAGCCGGTCGTTGCCCCACGGCGAAGATCACCGAATCGGCTGGCAGGGTATGCTCACTTCCCGGCAAGGGACGCGGAGATGCCCGCCCGTCCGGACCCGGCTCGCCCAGCTCATTGTGCACACATTCCAAACCCACAACCCGCCCGTCCCGGGTCGCTACCCGTATCGGAGAGCGTAACGTAAGCAGCTGGTTTCCCTCGGCCAGCAGAGCCTCTACTTCCTCCTGGTCGGCGGGCATCTCGGCTTCTGTACGGCGGTACACCACCGTCACCGGGCGGCCGATGAGTCGCTGAGCGGTCCGTGCCGCGTCCATAGCGGTGTTCCCCCCTCCTACGACACACACGTGTGTTCCCAGCTGGGGGTGTTCCCCTTGGGCCACCCGCTCCAGGAGGTCCAATGCTCCCCAAGACCCGGTCGAGTCCTCTCCCTCGATTTCGGGGAACGCGTCCCGCTGCAGACCGCACGCCAAGAACACTGCATCGTAGCCTTGGGCCAGAAGCTCCTGGGGGGGAGCGGAGAACTCCTCTCCCAACCGAAACTCCACCCCCAGGTTCTCAATGCGCGCCACATCGCTATCCACCACCTCGCGGGGCAAGCGGAACTCAGGGGCCACTGCCGGCCAACCCCCCGCCGTGAGCCGTCGTTCGAACAGTGTCACGTGCACCCCGCTCAAGGCGAGGAAATAAGCTGCGGCCAGTCCGGCCGGCCCTGCGCCGATGATGGCTGCACGCCGGCCAGTTGGTGGTGCGGGGGAGGGGATGTGGGAGGAGCCGTGTTCGACCGCGAAGCGCTTTAGCGCCCGGATGAGCACGGGTTCATCGTAGCCGATCCGGGTACACCGTGTTTCACACAGTCGATTACAGATATAGCCGGTGATCCCGGGAAGGGGATTCCGGTGCAGGATGACCTGGAGCGCTTTGTCGTCGTTCCCGCGAGCGATCCACCAGGCGTATTCGGGGACGTCCTGGAAGATGGCGCATCGCTCCACGCAGGGAGCTGCTATGCAGTCGAAGGCTTCCAATGGCGACGCAACCTTCGGAAGCTCCCCGCCGTAGTAATGGCGGCGGTATCTTCTATCCTGTCGCGCGTGCGTGGCTTCCCGGGCTAGGTGCGTTCTGCTCTGAGAAGCAAGCTCGGACAACGTGTTCGCCCCGCGCTCGGTCATGTCCTGGGCCAGGTTATCCACCCACTGCCGGAGCCGCCCGTATC
>PXEP01000022.1 GCA_003566155.1 Candidatus Acetothermia bacterium
CACCTAGCTCATCCTCGATCGTCACCCAGTCAGCCGTGCCGTCCCCGGTGTTCGTCACCGTGATCGTCCAGGTCACCGTGTCCGTCTCGTCGTAGCAGTCAAGGGCCACGGTATCCGGTGTTTTGCTTACGCTTAGTTCGGGCACCGCAGGGGAAAGGGTCCGGGAGGTGGAGCGTGAGTATTGATCGAACAGACAGCAGTCCCAGTGATAGACACGCACGCCTACGCTAGCCGCACTCGTGTAGCAAGCCGCCTGGATCCCGAATCGCAGTCGTATGCTTTCTCCGGGCGGTATCTCTGCGCACATGTTGTCCACGGTGCTTGCCGCGTCGTACCAGTACAGGTACCCGCCCAATTCGTCCGGTTCGGGGGCGGGGGAAAAACCGGTGCCGCAGTCTATTTCAGTGCTTCCGGGGATGTACTTCAGGCCTAGGGGCAACTGAATTCTTGCATCGAGTGCGCTCGCGGTGGCCGTCGATGTGTTCTCCACCGTGAGCGTGAACTGTGTCTCCCCACAAGACTCGATCGGTGTCGGGGAGGCGGTCGTGCTCAGGCGCACCGTGGGAGTGCGGGTCCCCGTGGTTTGGTCGGACGCGGATACATCGGTCAGGCAAGTGGCGTCCATGGTGCATGAGGTGCCGTCCGATTCGCCGCAACCCCACCATGCCTCGACCGTGTTGGTGAGCTCTCCACAGCCGGACTCCTGGGCAGTGAGGTATAGACTGACTGCTGTTCCGGCCGGAAGGTCCTCCAGGGCCCAGGTGACTACCTGGCCCACGTTGCAGCCGTCGTCCACGCTGTACACCCCGTCGCCCTTGGAACTCACGTAGGTGAACCCGTCACCGAGAGTGTCTTCCACCCACACATACTCGGCGGTCGCGTTGCCGGTGTTCGTCACGTCGATGCGCCAGCGGACTTCGCCACCGCAGTCGATGGGGCTGCCTGCCGGCGGTTCGATCTGGGACTTCTGGACTGTCAACTCTGGCTCATTCGCGTCGACGGAGAACGTCCCTACCGGGGAGCTCTTCAGATCTCCGCAGACGTTCTCGTACTCGGTCACCACCTGCAGCGTTCCGCCGGTGAAGTCGCACAGCGCCTGGAGGTCAAACCGGATCTCCAGTATCTCCCCCGACCGGATCTCCTGCAGGCCTTCAACCTCGTCCTTGGTCCAGATCAGCGTGGATCCTAGTTCTGTCGGGTTTCCCCCAGGGGACCAAGGACCGTCGTCCACCCGCCACTCGGTGGTCCCGGGCACGTACGTCATTCCCTCGGGGAGGGACTCTCTGACCTCGGCGTTGTACACGGCCGGATCGCCGGCGTTGCGGATACGGATCGTGGCCGGCACTTGCTCACAGATGTCGATCCTGGACTCGGTCCACGAGGTGGAAACAACTCGGCTGGTGGGAATATCGATTGTTGAGTCATCGCTCTCGGGAACCATGCATTCCACGTCTCCACATGCAAAGCCCGCCTGTACTTCGTTGTCCAGCTCGGTACAGCTCACCATGCGGGCCACGAGGGTGATCTCCCGAGATCCTCCGGGGGGGATGTCGGGGATGTACCAGGAAACGCCGTTTATCGAGAACCCTTCGTGATCCTGGTTGGGGTAGGTTTCCACTCCGGTCCCGGGGGACACCGTGGACGACACATATTCCAGGCCGTCGCCCAGGATGTCGTCCACCCACACCTCGTACGCCCACCCTGACCCGCTGTTGACCACATAGATCGTCCAGCTGACCTCGTTGCGCGTGGCGTAGATCTCCTCGGGGGTCTTCACCACAAAGATATCCGGTTGGCGCTGGCGGGAAGGGGAGTCAGAGCCGGACGCCAGGCATTCGGCGCCGCAGGCGTCTTCGTAATAGGCGTTGGCTGACAGCACCACTCCGGGTTCCAGGCACCGCTTGCGTACCTCAAACGTCAACGCCGATTGTGCCCCTAACGGCTTGCCGACAAACGCGTCGCCGTAATCCCATTCGTATGCATCGCCGAGGTCAGCGGGCGACGTACAGTCGTTCGGGCTCACGCCGCTGCACTCGATACTGCCCAGGTCCACGATGTAGTAGTTCAGGTGCTCCAGTTGCAGGCGCACGTTCCGCGGATCGTAGTCCGATGTCTTCGTTAGGATGACCTCGATCTCATAGGTGCCGCACGGGTCGACGAAGGTCGGCAGGCCGCTTACGTCGACGCTCATCGACGGCGTGCTGATCGTGACCTGAGTCACCTCGAACTTCTCGCACTCGCCGAACACATCCGGATCGCAGT
This sequence comes from Candidatus Acetothermia bacterium, assembly GCA_003566155.1. Taxonomy (GTDB): domain Bacteria; phylum Bipolaricaulota; class Bipolaricaulia; order Bipolaricaulales; family Bipolaricaulaceae; genus T3SED10-47. Next base: position 2,263 of record PXEP01000022.1, read on the forward strand.
TGGGGCCAAGGTCAAGGGAGGACCAAGAGAAGAATGTGTGTGTCCCCGGGCAGGTGTCTGGCAGCGAGTCGGGAGTGGCCCGTAGCTCGTATTCGAAGGTCAGTGTTCGGCCCTCGACAGAGGTCTCTCCCCATGCACCGTTGATATTGCTGATCTCCAGGGTTCCCGCAGGCGTGTTGTCCACAATATCGTAGGAGTCGACTACGTTTCCGTCGATCGTGATCTCCAAGGAGTCTTCCACATACTCCTGCGCGTTGTCGGCGTACTCCGTGAACACGAGGTCGCCGAACATGATGTCCTCGACCGCGTCCAGGCTCATAAGAGCCATGTCCACGTCTGCGGCCTGAGCGAAGTTGTACGTGGTGGTGTACGTGGTGTCCGTGCAAGACTCAACGGCCGAGGGCTGGGCCTGCTTGTCTGAGTCTACGAGTTCTGCACACTCGATGGCGGCTGTGGTGGAGCCGCTGGCAGAAAGCTCGCAACCACAGCAATCGGTTGCCGTTGCATCGATCCATGTGGTGGCGGTGGTGAAGCAGTAATCCGTGCCTGGAACCGCAAGCTCTATCACTGTGTTGAGCTGCTCGTCGTAGGGGAAGGTCCAGTGGATGGCCCCGCCTGTCCCGTCGGGACCTGGTTCCCACGTACCTCCGCCCGCGTCCTCCACTTCGAACCCGTCGGGGACATCTACCGTCACGTCCACGTCGCTTGTCGTTCCGTCAACGCCGCATTCGGCGAGGCCGGAAAACGCCGCCGACACGTCATATGTCTCCTTATTGCCGATGTGTGTCACGCTGGGACCGACGATCGAGGCGGACACGGAGGGCGGTCCTGCGGGCCCGTAGTCCGTGGTGTAGGTGCCGAGGTCCTCCGGGGGGCGGAACTCCTTGCCGCAGACGTTCTCGTAGATCGCTTGGTAATAGAGTTCCCCGCTGGGTCCGCCGTCGCACCAGTCGTACGGGTACTCGAGCGTGAACGTGAGGTCAAAGGACTCATTGGCTTCCATGTCGGGGAGGTGGAAGCACCCGTCCTCGTACGAGGCATCCCCTGCGACATCCGTGACCTCCAACGGGAAGAAGTCCACACAGATGCGGATGTTCCTGGCCGGTCCCTCCCCCTCGTTGGTCACGGGCATGTCGACGGTGACGCCGTCCGGTGAGCAGTACGGAAGCTGTATCTGCGGGGGCGTGAACGTAAGGAGAGGATTCTCCAAAATGAGGCGGATGGAAGCCCTCGCGGTGCCTCCGTCCACAGCCGTGTCGAAACACACTTCGTCCTCGCAGCCGAACCGGACGTCGGCCTTGTTCCCTAGGCCTTCGCAGGCTATGACCTCGGCCTGGAGCTCAAGCTCCACCGACTCATCCGGAGCCATCTCTTCGAGCGCAGACTCGGTGGAGGAATCCCAGATGACCGACTGCCCATCCACATCGGCTGCTGGCGTAGAGCTATGGTAGGCAAGGCCGCTTCCCAGGATGTCGGTCACTACGACGTTCTTAATCGGTCCCAGTCCGGTGCTCTCCACTGTTATTGTCCAGGTAACCACATCTCCCACCCGGGCGTCGATCTCCGAGGGAAGCTTGGAGATCGAAACCGCCCCGGGAAGAAGCTCGATGGACATGGAATCCGAGACCTCGTTGACAGTCTCAGCTGCTATGAACTCGACGCGAGCGGTGTTGGTGCCGGACACAGCGTCACAGGCGGTACGGAGATCGAAAACTACAGACAAGTGCTCGCCGGGGGGAAGCTCGTAGACTTGTGCAAGCAGATCATCTACTTCCCATATGAGCTCTTCTCCATCTTCCACAGGATCCTGGGTGAGGAGGGTCCCGTCGTGCAGCAAGAGTTCGGTCGACCCTCCTACATAGCTGAAGTGTTCGTTGGGCATCGTGTTGGTGACGACGATGGAACTCGCGGTTTGGGTGTCGGGTGCGGCAAACTCGAGGGTGAATGTCCCTTGTTCGCACCAACCCATCGCCGTCGGGCCATCGAGGTTCACCTGTTGCCCGGATACCGTAATCCCCATTAACATAACAGCTGCCAGCAGCAGGGCAGCTCGAGCGAAATACCGCATCAGTTCCTCCCCATGTAAGCAGACCCCGTCTTATTACCGGCCGGACGTCTGTTGTTGCCACGATCGCAACTGCAGCCATTCTAGCGCCTAACGATCAGAGCTAGCTAATCGTTAAGGTCGGCCTTAGCACCCACGATCCGGCGGTGGTGAAGATATGCACGGTAATGTAGACTTAGATCGCCGTGCTTCTTCAACGAAGCGTACAACACATCATGACACCCCACTTATGGGGAACACCCCGTGTGACAGGAGGTCCGAGGAATGTCGCAGTCTGGGTCTGTAAACCCGTTTGACGTAGCACAGAGGCAGTTGGACAAGGTGGCGGGAGCCCTGCAGCTTCCACCGGGAGTCACCGCGGCTCTGAGGGAGCCGCTCCGCGTTTTTGAGCTGAACATCCCGGTCCGCATGGACGACGGATCCGTGCGTGTGTTCCAAGGTTGGCGGGTGCAATACAACGATGCACGTGGGCCGTGCAAGGGAGGCTTGCGTTTTCACCCCGACGAGACCGTAGATACGGTAAAGGCGCTGGCGGCGTGGATGACCTGGAAGTGCGCGGTGGTGGACATTCCACTGGGCGGAGGCAAGGGAGGGGTGAAGGTGGATCCCTCCACGCTGTCCGAGAGGGAGAAGGAGCGCCTGTGCCGGGCGTGGATGGGGCACATGTGGAAGAACCTAGGCCCCCGCTCGGATGCCCCCGGTCCGGATGTAGGAACCAACGCGCAGATGATGGTGTGGATGATGGATGAGTACTGCAATCTTCGGGGTGAATATGTCCCGGGCGTGATCACCGGAAAGCCGGTGGAAGCCGGGGGCTCCCTGGGGCGGATTTCGGCTACTGGGTTTGGGGTTGTGGTGACCATCCGTGAGACGCTCAAGGTCTTGGGGATCAATCCTGCTGGGGCAAGCTGCGCTATCCAAGGTTTCGGCAACGTAGGCCAGTATGCTGCTCAGTACTTCCAAAGCTTGCTGGGGGGTAAGGTTCTGTGTATCTCCTGTTGGGACAGGCACGACAAGAAGGCCTATACCTACAGCAAAGACGATGGCATCGACATCGAGTTTCTTCGTTCGATTACCGATCCTTACGGGACGGTGGATAAACGCAAGGCCGAGGAGGGCGGCTATCGGATCGAGGATGGGGATGCGTGGATCGAAAAAGATGCCACTGTACTTATCCCGGCCGCATTGGAGAACGCCATCACCCCTGAGAGCGCAGGGAAAATCTCCTCGTCGGTGAAGGTCTTGGCGGAGGGGGCCAACGGCCCCACTGTTCCCGAGGCGGAGCCACTGCTAGCGGACAAAGGGATCTACGTAATCCCTGACTTTCTGTGTAACGCTGGGGGAGTGACCTGCTCGTATTTCGAACAGGTGCAAAACGACATGAACTACTACTGGTCGGAAGACGAGGTGCAGCAGAGGCTGGACGAGAAGATGACCACCG
>PXEP01000042.1 GCA_003566155.1 Candidatus Acetothermia bacterium
CCGCCAAGGGGGATGTCCAGCTTTTCAATTTCGTTTTGGAGGGACTGCGGCAGTTCCCCGGTCACTCCGTTGAGCACTAGGTATTCTCTATCGATCCGCAGGTCGAGTTCGCGTGCCAGTTCCACCACGCGTTGTGCGGCCCGCAGCGCGATGGGGTTGGGCTGAGATACCACAAGTAGGGCATCCACGTCCTGCGTGGTTCGGCGGGACAAGTGCTCCAGTCCGGCTTCGTTATCCAGTACCACGTACCCATAGCTCCCCCGCAGGACCTCGATGTACTTGCGGAGGATGTGGTTCACCATGCAATAGCATTTGGGCCCTTCTCCCCGCCCCATGACCAGGAGATCAAGGCCTCTGTCTTCCACCAAGCACTCGTGAAGGCCTTGTTCCAGGTATCGCTCTTTTGAGGCGCCGGGCGGAAGGTCGGCCACGCGGGACAGTGTCTCCTCTCTGAGCTGGCCGATGCTCGTGTCCGCCTGTAGTCCGAGGAGTTCCCCCAAGTTGGCGTTGGGGTCGGCATCCACAGCCAGCACCGGGCCGTCGTTCCGCGCCCGCAAAGCCTGGATGAGAAGTCCTGCGAGCGTTGTCTTGCCGGTGCCTCCCTTTCCCGCAACTGCGATAGTAAACGGCATGTCAGACCGCGGCCTCCTTCAATTTCTCCGCCGCGCTGGGGAAGCGCTCCTCGTCGGTGTGGGGGATGAACTTCGCACACATGAAGTTATCGTAGTAGTCCGGATAGCTTATAAGGTCGAAGTATGTGACTGATCTTGAGGCTTGTTCAGCCTGTTCCAGCGCCTCAGCCGACAACAAGGACAGTTTGGCTCCCATGATCGCTGTGTTACCCACAAAACGAATTCTCTCCAACTCTACATCAGGAAGAAGGCCAAGCAGTACTGCGTGCTCGCGGTTCAAGTAGTTGCCAAAGCCCCCAGCGACGAGCAAGCGCTCCACATCGGAAAATCGCAGGCCCACCGAGGCAAGGAGGATGTCGGCGCCGGCGTACACCGCTGCCTTTGCCCGGAGGAGGTTTTCGATGTCCGCTTGGGACAGCACGAGGTCCTCCTCTCCGTCTGTTCGCTCTGCCGAGACGACCACGAACTCCAGCAGGCCGTTGTTCTCGCGTACTCGGGAGGAACCAGGTTTCAGCTGGCCGGAGCGGTCAATGATCCCCGTCTTCGCCAGCTCGGCCACCAGATCTATCAGGCCCGAGCCACATATGCCTCTGGGTTTGGTTCCGCCGATCGTCTGATAGTGCACGTGCCCTTGCGGGGAGATCTCCACCTTTTCAATCGCGCCCTGGCCGGCCCGCATTCCGCTGCGCACACCACTGCCCTCGAACGCCGGACCGGCTGACGTGGAACAGGCGAGCATCCATTCCTTGCTTCCCAGCACGATCTCCCCGTTTGTGCCGATGTCCAGAAGCATCGTTAGTTGGTCGCTCTTGTGCAGTCCGGTAGCGATAATCCCGGCTGTTATGTCTCCTCCGACCCACCCTCCGATGCTGGGGACCGTGTACAGGAGGCCGCGGGGGTTGATCTTGATCCCCACCTCGGCCGCCCGTACCGGGGGAGGACATGTGGCCGCTGGGACATAGGGAGCCTTACGCAGACGGGAGGGATCTAACCCGAGCAGGAAGCTTTGCATCGCCGTGTTCCCTGCACACACGATCGCCGTGAGGTCCTTGAGTTCCACGGTGTTGCGAGAGACCAGCGCCGTCACTAGTCGGTTGATGTCATCGATGATGGCATCGTGCAGGGACTTCATGCCCTGGCGTTCAGCGTGTATGATCCGTCGGGTGACCTCCTCGCCGTATTGGCTTTGGGAGTTGTAGCAGGCTTCGGCATCTACAGTGCGGGAGCTGGCCATATCCACCAGGTGGGCCACCACGGTTGAAGTCCCTATATCGACGGCCAGTCCGAAATTCCTGTTCTGGTCTTCTGGCTCCAGCTGAACCAACTCCCGAACGCCCGCCCGAAGTGCCAGCGTCGCCGTAGTCTTCCAATCTGCCTTCCGCGCCGTCTCGGGAAGCCCTTGCAGCACTTTCAGGCCCATTTGAACTGGTGGGCCTTTGGCCTGTCGGCTTATCTCGCGCAGGAGCCGTTCCTGGTCGCCCAGATTGTCCTCCAGCGACGGATGAGGCGTTTCCAGCAGCACCTTGCTCACCAGAGGGTCGTGGCCGTAGGAGATGTCCTCTTCCTCAGCTGGGAGCAAAGCACGGAAGCGCTGTGCATCCTGGTCCAACAGGATCTGGGCGCCCTCGGAGCGGGACTCGGGCGGTATCAAGACCTCCACATCCCCGCTGACCTTGGTCTGGCAGGCAAGCGTGTAGCCGCGGCGGATCTCCTCTCGTGTGAGCAGTGTGGTGGGCGTGGCTTCCACGTCTCCCTCCTGGATGATCACACGGCAACCGCCGCATATCCCGTCTCCGCCGCACACGGCCGACAGGGGGATCCCCGCCTCGCGGGCGAGCTCAAGCAGTGTGCTGCCCGGGCGGCCATGGACCTCCTCCCCGGAGGGCAGGAATCGAACCCGAATCCTGTCCACGGAGCTCAGCTAGTCCTCCATTCGTTGCGCAAAAAGTGTGGGATTCGCGCCGCATCCTCGGGTCCGATGATGACTTCCCAACCCGACTCGTCCTGGACCTCCATGCGCAGCATGGCGGCCAGCCCTGGGATCACGAGTTTGTTGTGATTCACTTTGTCCATCGCGCCCTGCTCATTCACCGTTTTGATGATCCGATCGGCGGTGAGCTTGTCATCTGCATATGCGTTCAGTACGCCCAGGCCTTCGGTATCGACGACGGAGATGTATGCGCCAACACGGCTGTTTTCCACTTCGCCGGCGACGGTGAAGTAGGTCAGGGCAAAGTTCGTGGTAAGAAGGACAGGGGCGTCGGGCCCCACGTCCCCTACCTCGTACAGCTTGGCTTCGATGGCGTTGGGCTTCTGTGGGTCGGTGTACACGTTCTGCCGGGCGGTGAGAACCGCGAGGGCGGCCTCCGGCACCGTGTTCTCCAGGACCACGACCCCTGCGTACTTACAGATGTACGTAATCGCCTCCGCCGCTTCTTGTAGGGGGTCTCCGCCCGATGTGAATGCCAGGGTGGGATAGCCAAGGGGGCGGAACTCCTTTTGCAACGCCAGTCGGCGGGTGATGACAAGCTGCCCCAGTTGATCCGCCAGGTCCGAGCCATGCACATGGAGAACGATGTCCTGAATTCCTTTCTCCTTTAGCTTGCCCGTGAGATCCGCCAGCTCCTCCAGTGACTCCCCGGTCACGGCCAGGGGCGCTTGGTGTTTCGCCGCAAGGTCCGCCATTTGTTCCCAGTTTTCTTTGTCGGCGGCCCACAGAAGCGGGCGCTCGCCGGCGGCCACCACTGCCTCGGAGAGCAGTTCCGCTTTCGGGCACTGAAGCAATATCGGGAGACCGGTGTCTTCCCGCACCTTATTCACCACTTGGGCAAACCGCGACCCATCACCGCTTTCGCAGTGCACGGCCGCGAGGTCGACCTGGATCTCCTCTCCCACTCGCTCAAAGCGCAGAGCGCTCACTTCCTCTATCCGTTGGCCGAGTTCCTCGTCGGACAATGTGTCGCTTATCCGTACGGCCACCGCGGGTGGGTGGTGGAATTTCTCCTCGTGGCGGAACATGACCGTTTCCCCACCTATGGAGAGCGCTTGTTCGCCGCTCCCGATTTGGACCGTACGCATTGGAGGTGCCTGTGCTTCCCCGAGCGCGGTCTGTGCCTCCTCGGATACGTGCGGACATTCCTCCAGCGCCACTTTCTTCGCCGCTACCTGCATGGCAAACGCCATACATGTGGGGAAGTTGCAGTCCCCACAGTTGGTCTTGGGCAGGAGCTTGTACACCTCAATACCGGTTAGTTTTTTGGCCATGCATTCCCCCTTTTGGCTACACGAGAGCTTCCATCTCCAGCGCGGGATGACCTTTGTTCTGCAGGACCTCGAGCAATTGTTCGGAGGTGGTGGCATCCTGTTCGGTGGCTATCTTGTCCAGGAGGTCTGTTTCTCCCATCTGTTCTAACCTCTCCTGCAGTCGATCTTTGATCTCTTCCTTGAGCTCGTTCGGCATCCAGACAACGCGCCGCAGACCTCCCTCGGCGGAGATGAACTTTTCGCTTGTGATGTACAGCTTTCCGATGCCCAAGAAACCAGGCATCTGTAGGCCTCCGCCGATCTGTCCCGCCATGGTGGAGAATCCCATTCCGATGGGCGTGTCTCCCTGGTACTCACGGCTCACCAACATCACGCCGTTTGCCTCCGGAAGAACGGCGGCAATGACTTCGAAGCAACCGCAACTGGTTTGGGGATCGGTCATGATGGAGTACATGCTGACACGTTCAAGATTTCCGTTTGATGCCCTCGTCACGTACTCGTTTACCCCGGCGAATATCCCGTTTACTTCGTCCTGCACCTCGCCCTTTTGGATGGGCTGGTTGGGCCCGTGGGGGTCCATCTCGTGGCTCGCTCCGCAATCCAACCACGTGTACGCGCCGCACAGCCCAAGTCGCTGCGGGGTGACCACGCATACGTGATCGGGCGCGTAGGATTGGCAAAGGACGCAGGAGTAGAAGGTGTCCACGTCCTCGTCTTTCATGCCCATAATTCGCTCATCACGCTGGCGATAGATGTCACGCGCTTGCTCCAGCAGCTCGGCGACCTTGTCCTCGTCTGTGTAGATCTTCACTTGCACCTTGTCCACGATCGCCGAGAACTCATCGTGGAACTTGGCTACCATAACCTCGCCGTAGTGCTTGAGGCGAAAGCCTTTCTCAAACGCCTCTTTGCTGATCCTGACCCAGGGAATGTCCCGCTGGCCCATGTGGAACACGCCGAAGGTGCAGGAGGCGAAGTGGTGTATGCGGCGTTCCAAAACCGACTCGAAGTCCTCTTTGAAGCTACGCCCGGCGACCTCGACCACCACGGCGAGGGGCAACGCTGTTCCTTCGTCCACCTCGTCGATATCGGGACCGATGAGCTCTACATTTCCGTCCTCCACCTCATCCATGGATCGGCCGCGGAGGAGCTCGAACGAGTCCGTGTACTTGCCGCCGAACTGGACGTGCATCTGTTCCTTACGGACCCGCTCACCCTCGAACCCCGCTCCATAGGGTACCGGAATGGGAATCTCGGAGACCTTGATCTTCACCCCGCGGACTTCCACGGCTTTGTTCACGATCTCCTTCAGCGAAACGCCGGACACGACGTGTTCGTATGTGCAGATACCGCGTGGCAGGATTTGGGGAATGGTCGAGTCCGAGATTACGGGGAAGCCAAAGTTGATGGCTCCGGCGGCGGTGGCGTACTTCTCGTCGGTTAGGAGTTGGCTGCCGTTCTCTTCGGGCTTGAAATCCGCCCCTAAGGCCAGCACAAAGGCGAACACCCGCTCTTTGTTGTACATGAGGATTTTTCGTGCGGCATCCAGATCCCCTGGCTTGACCCCGCCGAACGTCATAGCGGCTCGGGCGGCGAAGTTGAGTGCATAGACTGCTGCCGAGGTCTGCTTTCCATAGGGAACAAGGAAGGTGTCCCAGTTCATCTCTATGCCCGCTTCGGCCAGCTGCTCGGCCATGCTGCGGCCGGAGGCGTTCGAGGCCATGAATACCAAAATGCTGCGCTCCTGCAGAGAACGGGCGAGTTCAACCGCTTGTTCGTTGGTCGGCAGGGCTCCGACGCAGGCGGCGAACCCGGGCATACGGCCATCCACTAGTTTGATCCCCTGAGTCCTTAGGATCGTGTCGTCGGTGAATCCCAGCCACGGTTCCTCCGGTTCTTCCCCTCGGAAATAGCGTAAAGCTTCGATGATCTCTTGGGCCATCAGTGTGGCGATTCCTGCATCCAGCGTCCCTCCCAAGTACGGGAGCCACATTTGGTCCGTAGGTTCCGGAGGGAGCAACTTCTTGGCATGTTGCAGCGCCTGTTGAGCCTGCCCTAGGTTGTCGACCTCGAGCCCAGTCAAAGCAAGGATTAGTGGGAGATGGTAGGCGGTGTTGGGGAAAGCTAGCTCCCGCTCGGGGTTGTGTGACTCAATCGCTTGCGTAAGCTCTTCCTCCGCTTGGGAAACGTAACTGTGCGCGCCACGGATGGCCGCCTTGGCGATGGTTCTCGACATACTTCCACCCTCCTTGGACCTACATTTACTCTTCTCTTGTCGGCGTTTCACCTAGTCTAACGGCACTGGTGCACGCCGCCCCGGGCTGCTGTTCCGCGGACGGGGCGCCTGTCGCATACCTGGTTCTGCCTATGCGAAAAACCTTGCGGTAAGGCTACTTGCAGAACACTGCATCTAGATAACACTATAGCGTACCTTGTGACGGCGGGCAAACCGAGCCGAATAGACCTAATCTTGACTGCTCTCTCTTCCGGCCTCTTGGGGCCCCTTTGCTTGGGCCTCTCGCCGGAGCCGGGAGAGGATCTCTGCCACCTCTTGCCCTGCGTCATTGGGCAAGGCACCAAGCGACAAGGGGCCGTCGGTGCGCAGGATTTGCCAATCGCTGATCTGGCCCAGAAGGGGCACCCCTGTGGGCAAGCTGTGGGCGATGCGATCGAATTCCTGTGGGCCGGACACTTTGTTCGCCACCGCCCACACCCTGTTCAGGCCCAGCTCAGCCGCCAGACACACTATGCGGCCAGCGGTTTGGCTACTCTTCCTGTCGGGATCTACGACCAGAAGCAGCGCATCCACTCCTCGGACTGTGCCCCGCCCCAGATGCTCGATACCCGCCTCCATATCCACCAGCACGAGCTCATCCCTCTCCAGGAAAAGGTGCAACAGTAGCTGTCGGAGAAAACCGCTTTCCGGACAAGCGCAGCCAGCTCCCCCCGAGCGGACAGCCCCCAATGACACCACACGCACCCCATCCTTTGTTTCGGAAAATCGGTCCGGAATATCGTCCACTCGTGGCGTCAGCTTGACCATTCCGTCGGCGCCGCTCCGTTGGTTCACCAGCTCGTTGTGTTGAGCCAGTGGCGGAGGTTCTCGCTCCAGGCCCAGGGTTGCCGACACGTTGGCATCCGGGTCGGCATCGACCAGCAGAACCTTGTGGCCTTGCCGCACGGCCTCTTGGGCAAGCAGCACCGACAGCGTCGTCTTGCCCACCCCTCCCTTGCCCGACACAGCCACCTTCAACCCTGGCACCTTACCCTCCCAACGAGCGGTATTCTTTTGCCACGCGGGAGCTCACCATTCGCCCCAGTTGGGCGAGTCCGTCCACGGGCAGGTACCGCTCGGCTGAGGCGTCGAACAAAACCGAGGCGGTGGGGGGGAACTCCTCATCCCCCTTCCAGTACACTAGGGCCACCTTCACCTGGGGCAAGACGTCGAAGGCATACCCACAGTCTCCGTAGTCGATTTCCCGCCCGCCTGCGCTGCGCGCTGCCTGTGCGAGCCGCTCCACATCGTTTCCCACCTCTTGAACAAGCGGTCGCTCCGCATAGCCCTGGAAGGCGTGGTAGTAGAATTGCCCGTGCGGAAGCTCTCTATAGGAAACCCAGCGGCCCGCAGGCTGCGTCCCATCGGCCAGTTTCAGGTAATCAAGCAGCATTGCTTGCAATTCCTCCGGACAAGGCTCGTCGCTGGGGGTGAACCGGACCACGAAATCGGGGTACGTTATCCGATAGGGCTTACCCAGAAGAAGGATATCGAAGCTGTCACCGTTCCACTGGACCCCGGCCCGGGCCGCCAGTTCCTCGGGCGGCTGTCCGCGCAGTTCGTCTCGCAAGCTGCGGATCCTCGGCTCAAATGACGCTCTCCACTCTTTGTTGTCCACGCGTCATTCTAACATACGCCCGGAGAGGCGAGGAAATGCGGATTCGCTCGCAAACAGAGCAAAAGGCACGTCACGCTGGCCGGCAGCCAGCCTATAGTTGCGCACCTTGCAGTACTCCGTCTACAATGTGTTGAACGTTGGGGCACGGGTTTCCAAGTTTCCGTTAGCAAAAGGAGGATACATGCCAGCGAAGGTCCTGTCCGGCAAGGATATCTCAGCCGACATTAAGACTGAGCTTCAGGCCAAGAGCGACCAACTGCACGAACAGGGAGTAACGCCACGGTTGATGATGGTGCGGGTGGGAGAGGACCCGGCGTCTGTCTCCTACATGAAACAAAAGGAGAAGACCGCCGGACAGGTGGGGGTTGACTCGGAGACGGTGGTGTTTCCCGAGGATGCCTCTGAAGAGACGCTCCTGTCCAAAATCACTGAGCTCAACGAGGACCCCACATGCCACGGGATCCTGGTGCAGCTTCCGTTACCGCGACATATTAGCCAGGATCCGGTCATCGAAGCCATCGATCCGAAGAAGGATGTGGACTGTTTCCACCCGCAGAACGTGGGCCGACTGTTGATTGGAAATCCCTATCTGTTGCCGTGTACGCCCCATGGGGTGCAGCAAATCCTGGTTCGTGGCGGCTATAGTCCCGAAGGGAAACATGTGGTGGTCTGCGGCCGGAGCAACCTCAACGGCAAGCCGCTGTTCGGCATCCTGATCCAGAAGAGGACCGGGGCAAACGCCACGGTGACCGTATGTCACACCAGCACCAGGGATTTGGCTGATATCACCCGGCAGGCCGACATTTTGGTCGCAGCGATGGGGGCACCGAAGTCCATCACTGCCGATATGGTGAAGGAAGGTGCCGTGGTCATCGACGTAGGGGTGAACCGCGTGGAAGATCCGTCCAAGAAATCCGGTTTCCGACTTGTCGGTGACACGGACTACGACGCCCTGGTGGACAAGGCCGAGGCGATCACTCCTGTGCCCGGGGGCGTTGGCCCGATGACGGTGACCATGCTCATGTGGAATACGTTGACTGCGGCTGGTGTTCAGAGCGGTATTCCGGTCGACTAGCGCGCCATAGGCCAGGAGGCCAGGTCGGGAGAGGTGGTCGGGCAGCGTCTTAGGGAGCGTGTGGCGTCTCGCCGGGTGATCATTGCCGACGGGGCGCTGGGCACAGAGCTGCACAAGGTAGGACTGCCATCAGGTGTCCCTCCGGAGCTGTGGAACGAGCAACGCCCTTACGCGGTTTCGGCTGTGCATCGTAGCTACGTGGAGGCCGGTAGCGAGCTTCTGCTTACCAACTCGTTTGGGGCCAATCCGGTGAAGTTGGAGAGGCTGGGCTTGGAAAGAGAGGCCGCCACGCTGTCGGTCCAGGCAGCTAGACTGTGCGTGGAGGCGGCGGAAGGACTCTTTGTGCTGGGATCTATCGGTCCGACCGGCCGGTTGCTGAAGCCGTGGGGCGAGCTTACCGAATGCAAAGCTGTACAGGCTTTTTCCTTGCAGGCCTCAGCGCTGGCCGAGGGGGGCGTGGACGGGCTCATCCTGGAGACCTTCTACTCTCTGACCGAGCTGGAAATTGCCCTTGAACAAGTCCTGAAGGAGACAACGCTCCCGGTGGGATGCTCGATGAGCTTCGATGCTCGGGGGAACACCATCATGGGGGAACCGGTGGAGGCGCTCCTGGGCCTGGCGCATCAGGTGAACAGGGAGAGGCTATTGTTCGTAGGCGCTAACTGCTCCGTAGGTCCTGAGGGCATGGATGAGCTGTGTCGGCGGCTGTGCAGAGCGGCCGAGGTTCCTGTTTGGGTGAAGCCCAACGCCGGCACTCCCCAGCTTGGCGAGCAGGGAACGGCGTATCCGACTTCGCCGAAGGAGTTCTCACAACGGGCACTGGCATGGGTCAACATAGGGGCCAGGGTAGTGGGTGGCTGTTGTGGGACGACACCGGCACATATCCGGTGCGTTGCGGAGGTGTTAAGGTAGGCATGAACGAAGATGGGTTTGCGCAGACTACGATGAACGAGTTTCTGTCTCGGCTGGGGGAGGCTTCCCCCACGCCCGGCGGGGGGTCGGCGGCTTCGCTAGCCGGAGCCGCCGCAGCGGCACTGCTAGAGATGGTTGCCGGTGTCTCCGGTCGCCGTAAGGGCGCCGACGAAGGAAGGGCGCAGGAGCTTCGCCAGGCTGCGTCGCGACTGCGTGAAGCGCTTTGTCAACGCGTAGACGACGATGCCCGGGCTTACCAGGCGGTGGACGAAGCGCTGAAACTGCCCAAGGAGAAAGAGAAAGATGCCCAGAATCGCCGCGCGGCGCTCCAGGAAGCGCTGCTAGGGGCCGCCGAAGTCCCCCTTCGCGTGGCGGAGGAGGCTGTCGAGGTATTGCGCGTGGCCAAGGAGATCATGCCCCTGCGGGCAAAACCTCTGACCAGCGATATCAGCTGCGCGGTCCGCTTGGCCCATGCCTGCGCGATGGGAGCGCTGGACAACGTTGACGCCAATGCACTTTCTATCAAAGACACCACGGTCCGGGAGCGTCTGAAGGAAAGGCAAAGTCACCTGGAACGTGAGGTCGCCGATACGGCGGACGCTATACTCGCCGAGTTGAACAGCGAACTGTCGGCTTGGCGATAGTTGGGTGTGGTACTGCCGACCGCTGGAGTCGACCCAGAATGCGTTTTGTAGTGTCGCCCCTCTGTGTGCCGCCGCGCCCAACTCCCCGAGCTCGTGAAACGGTACACTCCAGTCTGGAAGGGAGCTACGAACGTGGCAACTTGTCTGCCACGTTGCCGAATACGCGTTCCCCCAAAAGGTGGGGGCGGACCGAGTGCACGGAGGTAGCTCTGTGGACAGCGTCGATCGGCGGTTCATGTGCGAACAGCGTTGCTTGTCTTGCTTGACCGGGATCCGTGCTCGCCGCAAGATCCTTATCATGGACAACAACGCGATACGGGAGACAAGAGTGACGCACAGGTTGGCAGTAGCCCTGGCCACGCTGTTCCTGCTAGCGATCCTTGGCGGAGCGGCGACGGGATTTCCGGTCACAGTACAGGACGACCGCGGCCGGGAGATCACGGTCCGCGAAGCTCCTGACAGGATCGTCGTGGTGGGAGCACTGTACGGGGAGATCGTGGTGGATCTGGATGTGGCCGATCGGGTGGTGGGGATCGCCGATTCCCCTAATAACCCGCAGGAACTCCAGGACCGTCCGTCGGTGGGACCGGCGTTCGCTCCCTCGGTGGAGAGCATCGTGGGCTTGGAGCCGGACGTGGTTCTCGGTGCCTGGGCGGACATCCGCACTGATCTTGAGCGCGCTGGCGTGGTCGTGCTTACAGCGGGTGCGGAAGGCGGATACATCGCCGGCGTGCCGGACATTTTCGCCGCGATCCGCACTGTGGGTGTGGCCGTCGGGACGCCGACAGCGGCCAAGGCGCTTATCGGCGGTGTTGCCGAGGAGATTGTGATCCTGGAAGGCAAAGTGCTGGGCCGGGAGCGCGTGAAGGCGGCTTTATTGTACATGGATGCTCCTGACAGCCCTCCGTACGTGGGAGGCTCGGGGTCGGTCGAACACGAGCTTCTGCTGCGAGCAGCGGGGTGGAACGTGTTCGCCGACGTCGTTGGATTCCCCCAGGTCTCCTTGGAAGAAGTATTGGCACGCGATCCTGAGGTGATCTTCACTGACCCGGCCCAGGTTGAGAATGTTATGGGCAGCGACCGGCTCCAGGGGGTTAGTGCAGTGCGGGAAGGACGCGTCTACCCGATCAGAGCTGCCCAAATGACCTCCACCCGGGTGGCGAGCGCGCTCAGGGAAATCGCACAGAGGCTT
Source organism: Candidatus Acetothermia bacterium (assembly GCA_003566155.1). GTDB lineage: Bacteria > Bipolaricaulota > Bipolaricaulia > Bipolaricaulales > Bipolaricaulaceae > T3SED10-47. The sequence continues at coordinate 11,613 of PXEP01000042.1, forward strand.
CATCCGGAGGCGTTTCAGCGAGAGTGAGAGCAAGACTGTTGCTGCTTCTTCTTTCTGGGGCTACGGTGCTCACCTTGTTCGGCGCCATATCGGTGGGGCCTGTTCGGATCGGGTTTGCGGATGCCATGGCCGCTTTGTTCGCGCCGCAGGCGGGGGACATGCATGCCACGATCATCCATGGATTGAGGTTGCCGCGCGTGCTGCTCGGCTACCTTGTGGGGCTTTCGCTGGCCCTCTCTGGAGCTGTCCTCCAGGGCGTATTCCGTAATGCCTTGGCATCCCCGTATGTCCTGGGGATTGCCTCCGGAGCCTCGGCAGGAGCGGCTGTGACCATCGCACTTGGTCTGACCGCGTTCATCCCGTTGCCCCTTGGCGCGTTCATCGGGGGCACGACGGCAGTGGGGTTGGTCTACCTCGTGGCGCGGCCGGCTGGAGGTGCGCCCGATCGGCTGGGCCTGATTCTGGCAGGTGTTGCATTGGGTACGGCGTTCGCGGCCGTTACCAGCTTCATCATGTTCGTCACTGCCGGAGATCGAAAGCTGGCAGAGATTCTCTTCTGGACGATGGGAAGCCTGGGCCGAGCTAGTTGGGCGCACATCTGGACGTTGTTCCCAGTGGCCCTCATCGGTGGAATGGCGATGTGGAGCATGTCGCGTGAGTTGAACGCGCTCTCGCTTGGCGATGAGGGGGCATTCAGCTTGGGCATCCGTCCGGAGAAACTAAAACTGCTCCTCCTGCTTCTCACCACTGTGCTCACGGCGACCGCGGTGGCGTTCGCCGGGACGATTGGCTTTGTCGGGCTTATCACCCCACACGCAATGCGCATCGTGCTGGGACCGGATCACCGTCGGCTGCTGCCGGCATCCGCGTTGGCCGGAGGTGTGTTTCTGGTGTGGGCTGATGCCGCGGCCCGAACGGTATTACGCCCGGCGGAGCTTCCGCTGGGGATTCTGACGGCGCTCATCGGTGCGCCGTTCTTCCTATTCCTTCTTCGGCGACGTCGGGGTGGCGTGCTCCAATGAAGATTAGCGTCCGGGGAATCGAGTTCGCTTACGGGGACCGGCAAGCTCTGTCCAATGCTAGCCTGGAGGTCGAACCGGGAGAGGTATTGGCGCTCCTGGGACCCAACGGTTGCGGAAAGACAACTCTGCTTCGGCACATCGCTGGGGTGCTTAACCCTTCGTTGGGGACGGTCTATCTCGATTTGGACAAGCTGAGCACGTTGGGAGCAAAGGAGTTGGCCCGGCGGCTGGCGGTGGTGGAGCAGGATCGGCGGGCCGAGTTTGATTTCACATCTCTGCAACTTGTGGAGATGGGGAGACTTCCTCACATGGCTCGAATGGCACGGCTCGGCGCCCGAGATCGACGGGCCGTAGTTCGGGCGATGGAACTGACGGGGGTGCGCGAGTTCGCCGATCGGCCGGTGAGCCAGCTGTCAGGCGGAGAGCGGCAGCGGGTCTTCTTGGCCATGGCACTTGCTCAGGAGCCGGACGCACTCCTTCTGGACGAGCCTACGGCCCACCTAGATATCCACCACCAACTGGACTTCCTAGGGCTTGCGCGGGCGCGGGCGGGAGACGGGATCACGGTTGTCATGGCGTTGCACGACGTAAACATGGCGGCGGCGTTTGCGGACCGACTTGCACTGATGAGGGATGGAACGGTCATCGCGTGCGGAACGCCCGCACAGGTGCTTTCCCCGGATACAGTGAGGGACGCATTCGACGTGGACTGTGTGATGGGGAGGAATCCTGCTACGGGCTCGGTGTACGTGCACTTTCTGCCCGCTGCGGCCCCGTCTACCAGGCAGGGGCACGTGGTTGTCATTGGGGGTGGCGGGGCGGCGGCCCCGTTGCTGCCGAACTTGGCAAAGCGGCATCATGTGAAACTCGGTGTTGTGGCACCTCTGGACACGGACTATGAAGTGGCCTGCCAATTGGGGATCCCGGTAATCGTTGAGGCACCGTTTGCCCCGGTGTCGGACGGACCGTTAAGCAAACTGCGGGAGGAGCTGCAGCGCGCCGACAGGGTAATCATCGCCCCGTTGTGGGTAGGGCCGGGGAACCTGGCGGTGCTGTCCATGGTCTTGTGCACCGTCGCTCCGAAAGACGTGGTGCTCGTAGAGCCATCCGGAATCGCAGAGCGCGATTTCACAGGGGGAGAAGCGACACGCTTGTTGGAAGACCTCCTACACAGAGGGGCAGTGCCCATGACGCAACAGGAATTGGCAGGACGACAGCGAAGATGAAGCAGCGTTCGGCCAGGCACTTTCCATCTCCATACAATCTCCTTTTGACAACGGCTACTGTCTGCTTCACACTGTGGTAATCAGTTCATTGAGGTGAGTTTATGTTTACCACTGTAGCAGCAGTACTCATGGCAGCTTTGCTGGCCGTTCCTGCCCTGGCCGATGAGCCGGCGGCGATTGTCGAAGGCGACGAGATCACGCGCGAGGAGGTCCAGGCCGAGGCCCAACTGAATCAGATCGTGTTCACCATCTATCAGCAATATACTCGTTTTGCGCAGACGTTGCTCACTACTGAAGAAGGCGAGGAATTCCTTGAACGTTATGAGCGGGACGTGCTGGATGACATGATCGACACCATCCTCATGGAGCAAGAGGCGGAGCGAATGGATATCACCGCTGACGAGGATGAGGTGGAAGCGCAAGTCGACAGAACGATCGACAACGTCAAACAGCAGAACCAGATGACCGACGACGAACTGGAAGCCGCGCTGGCCGAGCAAGGCAGGACCATCGAGGATTTCCGGGAGCAGATAGCCGCGGATGTTCGCGACATGATGGTGGAGGAAACGCTCCGGGAGGAAGTCGTAGGTGACGTCACCGTAACGGAAGACGAAGCAGAGGAGTTCTACGAGAAGAATCCCGACCAGTTTCGTGATGAGGAGGGAGAACTGGTCCCGTTCGAGGAGGTTCAAGAGTCCATCGAGCAGGAACTGGTGAACCGCAAGCAAGAGGAAGCCTGGCAGGCGTGGCTGACCGAGCTTCGTGAGGAAGCGGACGTGACGATCAACCTGTGATAGGGGGCATACTGCTGTAGCCTAAGTGAGGGGTACAGCGCCTGAGGGGACGGGCAAATCCTGCCGGGGAAGGCAGGAGAAATTTGCCCGTCCCCCTTCTATGTGGTATGATTGTTCATGCGTAATAATGTAGGCTTACGGCGCCTGTATGGAAGCTGCTGCAGAGTGCCCCGCAAACGCCATTCCCGTATTTCTAACTAGCAGCGAGGTTCATCACAGAGGTTAGCGCATGCCACCCGGGCGGGGACCATGTGGGGTGTGCTGTGTTGTTGTGTGAGGGAGGTTGACAGTATGAGCGCGATAGCAGGGGTCTACGGCAAGAAGGCGCGTCCGAAGGACGTGGGGCGGATGCTGAACGAGATCAGGCATCGAGGCCCGGATAACTCGGTCGTGCGGAATCTACCTAACGCCACCGTGGGCTGCGGGGAGATCAACACGTCGTACCAAAGCACGTTTTCCTTTGGTGGCCAGGAGTCGCCGTTCGTCTTGCTGGACGGCGGGCTGTTCAACGATCGGCCTTACGAGACCACAAACGTGGCCCTGTTGCGAAAAATGTACGAGCAGCATGGGGCCGAGTGCTTCTCCATGATCGACGGGAGTTACGCCTGCGCCGTCATCGACGAGGACGAAGCCCTCCTGGTGCGCGACCCGGTTGGCTGCAGGCCGCTGGTCTATGGAACCAAGGACGGCCAGTTGTATTTTGCCTCCGAGGCGAAGGCGCTAGTGGATGTGGCGCCAGAGGTGCACGAGCTTCCGCCGGGGCACATCTACTCGAGTCGGGACGGACTGCGTCCGTTCTCTGGGCAGCAGTACGACATACCGGACTTCGAGACTCCCGCCGAGGCGGCCAAGGCGCTACGCGAGGTCATGATCGAGGCGGTGGAGAAGATGATGGCCGACGGCGCCGTGGAGGGGGTTTCCTTGAGCGGAGGGCTAGACAGTTCACTCATTGCCGCCATCGCTCGCGAGTACAACAAGAAGCTCAAGCTGTTTAGCTCTACGATCAAGCGCTATCCGAGCCAAGACCTGGGATATGCCAAGCTCATGGCCAACTACCTGGGTATGGAGCACCACATCTACCGGATCACCGATGAGGACATCTCGCGGCTCCTACCGCAAGCGGTGTGGTTTCTGGAGTCGTTCGATGAAGACTGTGTTTCCGGGTTCATCGCCAATTACTACACGGCGAGGTTGGCCCGACAGCATGCTGATTGCATACTGGTGGGAGAAGGGGCCGATGAACTGTTCGGCGGCTACTTCCGCGAACTGCAGGCCGTGGACGACCCCCAGCAGAAAGAGGAGGTCGCCAAGAAGCTTGTGCAGATTGCCTACAACACTGCACTCAGGCGGCTGGACCGCGGATGGATGTCCAACTCTGTCGATTACAGGGCGCCGTTTCTTGACGGAAGAGTCGTTGCCTTAAGTGAGCACATTCCTCTGGCGATGAAAGTGTATGCCCAGGATGGCGAGCAGATCGAAAAGTGGATCTTGCGGGAGGCGTTCCGTGATATGCTTCCCAAGGAAATCGCCAAGCGGCCTAAGCTGCGCTTCGCCCGGGGTAGCGGAGTGGACGACCTCATGGAGCAGCTCACCGCCAGCAAGGTAAGCGCCAAGGATTTGCAGAGAACTCCAAAGAGCAGCCAGGGCGCTGTCTTTACCTCTCCCAAGGAGCTCCACTACTATCGGTTGTTCCGCAAGCATTTCCCCTCTGGATACGAGAAGCTCACCGCCAGGTGGGATCCGTTCAAGTAACGCACTTGGACCTTGACGGGGGACGCCACGCAGCTGGCGTTCCCCTGCGGGTTCTTCCCGCAACTTGCTCCCAGAAAGCGAACCGGACAACTTGGGAGTAGGATATGGGCTGGAGGAGGTAGCCGATGAGGGAGGAACCAAACCTGCGTTATATCTCCGAGCTTCCGCCACACGTCCATTCAGGTATCACCAAGGACAAGGTGATGCTGCGCACATTCTTGCTTATGTGCATCCCGGCGCTCGCCGCGCTGCCGGCCATGGGTCTTTCGGCGCTTGCGCATATTGCGATTGCCATCGGGACAGTATTGTTTTGTCATTACTCCCTGGCGTACACAGAGCTGCTGAGCAAGGGCACTACGAGCTACAAATCGCCGTGCTCTCCGCTTGTGGCGGGGATGATCGTGGGGCTATCCATGCCCATCGCTGCCCCGTACTACGCTACGGTGGGCGTGGCGGCCCTGACCATGGTGGTGTTCAAGTGGCTCCAGGGGCGATTGTGCGGACGGAAATACCTAAACCCCGCGGCGGCATCCAAGGTGCTTCTGTTGGCAGCTCTTTCCATCGCTGCGGGATTGGGGACCGGGATGATGTTCTATCCTGCACATCTGCGGCTCGACCTGTGGACTGCTGCGGGGTTCGATGAGGTGGTGGCCTTCTACGACGGACGCAGCGCGCTCTCCGGTGCGCTGAGTCTTGTTCTGCTAAAGGACCACGGGTGGATCGGCGGGGCTTCTGGCCTGGCGGTGCTGGTCGCCGGGATCGGGGCCGTCCTTTGGATTAGGTTGAAGTGGCGTATCGTGGTTTCGCTATTGCTCACGGTAGGGGTGCTGGCAGCTGTCATGTCTCTTGTCACCGGGGGGAGTATGGTCGACCGGCTGGCGTTTCACCTGTTCACTGGAAGCGTCATCTTCATGGGTTTTTTTATGGCTACGGAGCCTCAGTCCACGCCGCTTGCCGAGGGCGGACAGTACCTGTTTGGTACAGCTCTGGGTGTGGGGACCTTCCTTCTACAGCAGCTCAACGTGCTCGGAGGCTCAATCATCGTATTGGTCGCGTTGAACCTGGTTACGCCGCTCATAGATACCATTGGGCGTAGGCGGCCTTACGGTCACGGAGGTGTACGATGAGGTTGCGCAGGGACAAATACCACTTCCAGGAGCGCGGAGGCTTCACGGTGGATGCCACCGTGAAGCGGGGCGCCGAACACCTCCCCTTTCAGCGAGTCCCGGATCCGGAGTTGTGCGTTGTGTTCTTGCGTCAACACATTGGACCGCCCAACGAACCCCTGGTGGGCCCCGGCGACCGGGTGACCGAGGGGCAGAAGATCGGCGATGGCGAGGGGCACATGTGTGTACCCGTACATGCTCCTGTGACCGGAAGAGTGACCAAGATCGACACTGCATATCACCCTGGGCTGGGGGCAGAATCCGAGGCTGTTTTTATCGAGCGCGCGTCGGAGGAGATACCTCCGCTGAGATTGTCTAGATTTGACCCGGATCGGTTGCAGGATGCCGAGCCCGATGCCCTCGTGGGCGCGGTGCGCGAGGCGGGCGTTGTGGGGCTAGGTGGGGCAGGATTTCCCGCACACGTGAAGCTATCGTTCCGGGACAAAGCGGAGTACCTGGTGATCAACGCCAAAGAAAGCGACCCCAACGTGGCTTGCGATGTGCGGCTCAAGCAGGAGCGGCCCGCCGAGCTGGTGGCCGGAATACGGGCCATGGCTCGGATGCTGAACGTGAAGGAGTGCATCTTCGCCACCCGGGCCCAGCGGGGGGAGTTCCCGGAGCTGGAGGAGCGGCTGCGCAAGGCGGGCGTTGAGCTAGCGCACATTCGGCCCAGCTATTCCGTGGGCAGCGATAAGCTTTTGGTCAAGGAGTTGCTGAACGTAGAGGTGCCTTGCGGGGCATATCCTCCCGATGTGGGTGCGGTCGTGCACAATGTGTTCACCGCTTATGCGGTGGCTCGGGGGCTGTACGACGGCGAGCCGTTGACCTCACGAGGGATCACCTTCATCTCTCGCTACACAGGCCCCCGCAACCTGTGGGTTAAGGTAGGGACTCCTATGCGCCACGTGCTTGAGCACATGGGAATCCCCCCGGATACGGTGCAGCGGTTGGTGGTAGCGAGCATGCTGATGGGGGGAGCGGTGCCCCACGCGGACGTGCCGTTGGTCAAGGCGACTGCGGCCATCTCCGCGTTCGATCCCCAGGAACGCAGCCCTTACGAGCGGGAGCGGGCGTGCATTCGGTGTGGGTACTGCAACATGGTGTGCCCTGTAAGCATCTATCCGGTACTGATCATGGAGGCCGAGAAGCGCGGGCAGCGGGGTAAGCTCCGTCGTCTTCACGCCGAGGACTGCATCGACTGTGGCCTCTGTTCCTACGTATGTCCCTCGCTTATCAAGCTGACCGGGTACCTGCGCCGCGCCATGGCCGAGGTGAAGCAGGGGTGACGGGCGAGAAGAAGCCGGCAGTGGGCAAATGGGAGACGGCCCGGGGAGCGTGCTAGAGTCTGAGCTAGGAGGTGGTGGATATTTCGGTGGAACCATCACGTAACCTGGCGCTGGAACTGGTCCGGGTAACGGAGGCCGCGGCACTGGCCGCCGGGAGATACATGGGGCGGGGGGACAAGGAGGCCGCGGACCGGGCGGCCGTGGAAGCCATGCGGATGATGATGAGCACAGTGCACATGGACGGGTGCGTGGTTATCGGCGAAGGGGAGAAGGACCAGGCGCCGATGCTGTACCACAACGAGCGCGTGGGAAGCGGTGACGCGCCCGAGGTGGACATTGCCGTGGACCCGATCGACGGCACGCGCCCTTTGGCTATGGGTAATCTGAACTCAATCGCCACTGCGGCCATCGCACCGCGGGGGACCATGTTCTACCCGGGGCCGTTTGTGTACATGGACAAACTGGCGGTGGGGTCAGAGGCGAAGGGCATGGTGGACCTGGACGCCTCGGTCGCGGACAACCTCGCACAGATAGCCAAAGCAAAAGGAAGCAGTGTGGACGACCTGACGGTGATTATCCTCGATCGGCCGCGCCACGCCGATCTGATAGCGCAGGTGCGGCGCTGCGGGGCCCGCATCCGGTTGATCCCGGACGGCGACGTGGCGGCAGCGCTGATGACTGCTTGGCCCGAGTCCGGTATCGATGTGCTCATGGGCATTGGTGGAACGCCGGAAGGGGTGTTGGCGGCCTGTGCGCTGCGGGCGATGGGCGGCGAGATACAGGGGCGTCTGTACGCGCGGGACGACGAGGAGCGAAGCCGCGGTCAACAGCTGGGCTACGATTTCCGCAAGAGGCTTACCATGGACGACCTTGTCTCTTCGGACGACGTGTTCTTCGCCGCCACTGGAATAACCGACGGCGAACTTCTGCGAGGGGTGAAGTACTTCGGCTCCGGCGCCAGGACGGACAGTTTGGTCGTAAGGGGGCTCACAGGTACCGTTCGACAGGTGAGGGCCACGCACCAGTTAAGCAAACTGCGCAACTACACCGGAGTATCATACTGAGTACAGTACGGCCAGAGGGGGCGCGCTCGGGTCGCTCCGAACACGCCCCCCGTGGTGCACGCTTAAGGCAGATGGGCGTTACTTCTGATTGCCTTCGCTGAATTCCTCTCGCACCACGTCCCCCATGAGGCCGGAAATGTTCGCCTTCTCATCGATTACCGGCTCGATAAGCGGCTTAGGACAGGTCATGAGCGTGGTCACGCCAGGGCCATGCCCCGCTGTGCGGCAGTCACTGTGTACGACGATTCCTATTGTAACAGCGCCTTTTCGATACGCCCTACCGTAGCGGTTGTCGTGATCGAGCAAGGCGACGAAGTCTCCGAAGCGTATCTGATCAAGCTTGTATTCTCGTACCGTATCCGGATCGCTGGTCATGATGTCATAATCTCCGGATGCGACGTTTCCTGCCCCCAATCCGGAACCCATACAAGCTGCAGGCACCTTGGTGGTAACCGGGACGCGCAGCTTGCCACCGCCGGACTCCTCAATGTTCATGCGCGAGAGGAGCTGTGGGTCCAGGTTGAACAGCATGATGTCGGGGTAGTCCAACAGCTTCAGCCCCTGTCCCCGTCCTCGGATGATCACCTTGTCGTCATAGGTGAGCTTCTCCTTGACCCCGCGAGTGAACTCCACAATGATGTGTTCCGACCCTCCGTGATGGCCTACTGTGTAGCCGATGCTGCCCTTGGCCTCTCCAGAATTCACCCGAGCCACGTTCCCGGCACAGGAGAATATCTGCAAGGAAACGTTTGGGTGTTCGAACGGCTTGTTGGTGTTGGCTGTGCAGCTGACCCCTGGCTCGACGTGGTCGCCCGCCCAACCAAAGGCGGGATCACCAATCCCCACGTTCACAGAGATCCCTCCGATGGACGGCAACAGATACGGAACTCCTTGATGATCGACGCCCCACCGGCCTCGGCTCTTGGGCGGGCCGGGCTGACACTGCAGGATGAACTCCACAACACGATCTTCGTTGGTCTTCAGCATTACGTTCCCTCCCTGGACATTCGTGTCGGACTTGGGGGGACACTGTAGCTGACATAATGGCGGAGCGCCAGGCGGTGCGTCGGTTGCTTTACGCTTGTCGCTTCGGTAGAAAGGCGAATGGATCCCCAACGGGGGTCCGGGAGGAGGAAATAGGATGAGACCGCTTCGTCGCGAGGATCTGCAAGCCCTCCTTGAACGCTCGGAGGGCAAATGCGTATCCGTGTACATGCCTACGGTTCAGGCGGGCAAAGAGACCCGTCAGAACCCGATCCGGTTTAAGAATCTGGTGGCGAAGGCCAGGGAGAGATTGGTGGCCTCGGGGGTGAAGGCCGAAGAAGCCGATGCGCTTCTGGAGCCTGCTCGGCGGCTGATCCCCGAGCGGCCGTTTTGGCAGACCCAGAGCACGGGGCTGGCCGCGTTCATCTCTCCATGGGGCATGCGAACGCTGCGCCTGCCGGTGGAGTTCCGGGAGCGGGCCATGGTTGGAGACCGATTCTTCATCAAGCCGTTGCTTCGGTTGCTAAGCGGCGATGGACGGTTCTATGTGCTCTCCCTTAGCCAGAATCACGTACGGCTGTTTGAGGCCTCGCGGTACAGTATGAGTGAGATGGATTTGAGCGGGGTGCCGACCAACCTAGCTCAGGCGTTGGGAAGGGACGAACCGGAGCCGCATCTGCAGTTTCATACGGGCACACCCCCCCGACAGGGTAAGCGACAGGCGGTGTTCCACGGCCATGGGGGAGGAGAAGATGAATACCACAAGAAGGATCTTCTCCAGTTCTTCCACATGGTGGACGACGGGATCCAGAAGCTCCTGTCTGGGGCGGACGCTCCGCTTGTACTGGCGGGGGTGGATTACGTAGAGGCTTTGTACCGCCAGGCAAGCGATATCCGGGCCTTGGTCGAGCATGGTGTGGAAGGAAGCCCCGATGAGATGAACGATGAAGTGCTGCATCGACGGGCGTGGGCGTTGGTGGAGCCCATGTTCGCCCGAGCGCAAGAGAAGGCCATCGGAAAGTACCACGAGCTGGCCGGCACGGGATATACGGCCCATGGAGTGGAGGATGTGGTACCTATGGTCCACCAGAAGCGTGTGGACACGCTGTTTGTCGCCAAGGATACGGGAATGTGGGGGGAGCTCGACCCGGATAGCGGCCAAGTGAAGCCCCACCAGGAATGGCAGCCAGGTGACGAGGAACTCCTCGACTACGCCGCTGTGCACACGCTGTTGAGCGGGGGAACCGTGTACGCTTTGGATGCCGATGGTGTCCCCGGGGGCGCGCCCATCGCAGCTGTTTTACGATTCTGATGCTCAGCCTGTTTCGGGGGCGCCGGCCAGGGTGCCGGCGCCCCGTTAGTCGGGAGCTTGGAGTACCGCTGCTCGCCATTAGGCGATGGTCACCTCTGGGTTAAGGTACACATCTTGGATTGCGTTTAGCAGTTCGATTCCGTCTTCCATGGGCCGTTGAAATGCCTTCCGGCCGCTGATCAGTCCCATGCCTCCGGCGCGCTTGTTGATCACGGCCGTCCGAACTGCTTGGCGGATGTCGTCCTTACCCGCTGCACCACCGGAGTTGATGAGGCCCACGCGCCCCATATAGCAGTTGGCGACTTGGTAGCGAGTCA
>PXEP01000133.1 GCA_003566155.1 Candidatus Acetothermia bacterium
AGCCTTCATCTAATCCCCCAGAAGCAGCCAAACAAGCGCTGCCCCCGCCAGGCCTACCGCGACGCCGACCAACAGATGCCCCAGATAGTCAGGCTCGACTGCTTCCGGGCACTCCTTGGGCTCCACACAACAAGAGGGCTCTACATGACAAGATATGAGGGCGCTGCGGATGGTGAGTCTTTGAACATGTTCGTCGAGTTCCACCCGAAGGATCCCGCGGCTCGGTAGTTCGTAGGTCTTGAGCCACCAGTTCCCTTCGGTGGGCACGCGGACCTGCTTGATGAGCTCGGCGTCCAAGAAAACTCGGACGCTGCCCGCGGTGGACGGACTGTCCAGCAGAAACAGCAGCCGGGTCTCTCGCAGCCTGTTCAGGCTGATCTCGAACGCGCTGGCAGGGGGCCTGTGTACTTGATTGAGCAAAAGGCCCTGGTCGGTTACGGCCGCGGTGCCGGTTGTGCAGACTGCGTACCAGTTAAGTATGCACCACCCGGGCGTATCGGGATCTCCCCGGCCGTGGTCTACAGAGACGCCAAGAGCGGGGAGACAAGCGAGGGCGAGCACGGCGATCGCAGCCAGCGTCACAAGCAGCATCCGGCTCCCCGGGCCCACCTGCGGGCCCGGGGAGAACCGCCGTTCGCACCACCCCTTCCACGTGTTCATCGGTCGTTGCGGGTGAACCACAGGCTGTGTAGTCGCCCCAGTTGGTCCAGCCCAAGCAGCGTCAGGCCCCCTCCCTGGGGGTTGGGGGCGGAGGCAAGCGCATGGAACGACACGCCGCTGGGCAAGCTATACAGCTCATATTCCTCCCCGCCGGCCGAGGATATGCTTAGCTGTCGGGTGCTCCGCTCGTAGGAGACCAGCCCTACCGACCCCTCGAGTTCAATCCAGCTGTACAGTTCATCGGAAGGAAGCGGGAAGGAAAGCTCGCCCACGGAGGGCTTCCCCTGCCGAAAGCTCCATACCGACGGACCTCGCTCGGTAACCCACACAAGCGCACTTCCGGGGTTGTTCCCCAAGCTGGTCGTCCAGGCTCCCCAAGCCAAGTCCGGCAGATCTACGGCTGTGGGGGAGGAGAGCTCGAACGCGCCGGTGGATTGCAGCAAGTTCGCCCGTCCGGCGCTCCAACTGATGGCCAGGATGTCTCCCAGCCGGTTCCCCGTGAAATCAGCTATAACCAGCTGCTCCGGGCTCAGGCCAGCGCTCACCGTGACCCGCTCAGTGAAGGTGCCGTCAAGCCGGCCCTCGAACAACACGATGCGCGGGGTGTCCGGTCCGCCGGCTACCAGGTCCGGCACGCCATCGCCGGTGAGATCCCCGGCCCCGATCACGGCGAATCCCTGTGAGGGAAGGCGTTCCATGGTCCTGGTGACCAGAGAAAGCTCCGTTACCTTTCCCCCCTCAGCGGTGTCGTTGTGGGGCGGATTGTCGTCCGCAGGCGGAGCAGCATCGTCGTTGTGTTCGTCGTCTCCATTGTCTGACGGGCTGTTGTCGGCTGAGTTGTCGATACATTCTTCTTCCTCGTCCTCCGCAGGGGGTTCGTCACACGGCTCCGGCGCGGTAACGCTTAGGGGATGTGTAGCTTCCACCGTCTCCCCTTCCGGGCCTTCGGCCGTGGCCGAGATCGTGTATTCGCCCTCCTCCTGGGGGGTCATCGTGAATGACTGTTCGACGGACAGAGCTGCGCGCATCGTCTCCGGCCCCTCCACCTGCCACGAGACCTCTACATCGGTGAACTCTTTGGGTTCCACAGTTGCGGTGAACTCTAGCTCAGTGCCTACTTCCGCCTCGCTGGGGCCCGTGATGTGGATGGACCCCAGCTTTATCCTTTTGGGTCCACCCCTACGAGTTCGGGGCATACGTCGCGATGACAGTCCGCATCAGCACAGCAGGGCGTGGTTCCGTCACAGGTCGGGCAGCAGCAAGGGTTGTAGATGATCTGCACTGCCGGGCCTACGCCGCTTGGTCCGCCGCCGTGAAGCGCCACCGCCAGGTCCAGTATGCCGTTTTGGTTGAAGTCCGCCGCGGCCAGGTCGATCGGGTCCTTCCCCACGGAGTACGAATGGCTGACGATGAACTCCACGCGGTCGACGAGCTCGTCCTGCTCCTTCTCCGACCAGTCGCAAGCGTCCGGCCGGGAGATCCCCTCGGTGCCTCGGAGCCGGTTCATGACGATGGTTATCTGATCGGACTCCTTCTGCGCCACAGCGAGGTCCACAAGCCCGGTTCGGGTGCAGTCAAGGGCAACCACCGCTACGGGGCCCCCACTCAGCTTGAGCCGTTGCTCCAGCCTCAGGTCCCAGCAGCCCTTGTTCCTCACAATGGACAGCGCGCCGAACTCGGGGTCCACAGCTGCCACGTCCAGGTAGCCGTCCCTGTTGAAGTCGGCGATAGCCAGCCCTGCTACGTGCGTGCCTACAGTAACTTCGGCCTGCAGGGTGAAGGAAAGGCCGGCCTGCGGGGTGTACTCGTTCTGGAAGAACAAGACCTTGCCGTCGGCGGCCACCACCAGGTCCAGCAGTCCATCACGGTTCATGTCGGCAAGGGCCACGTGGTATGCGCGGTGATAATTCGCCAGGTCGACGATGGTATCCGGCGACTTTTGGGTGGAGGTGTTCGCCTCCAGCACAGGTTCGATCGGATCCCGGCCGCCGGTGAACACGCCCAGCTTGGGGGTCACTCCGTCCAACACCACCACGTCCAACACGCCATTGTTGGTGAGGTCCCCGAGGGCGACATGGTTCAACGTGGCGAAGGCGCCGCCCAGGCGCTCAACTTCAATGCTTCCGTCGACCAAGTTTCGCATGGGGGGTTCGTGCTCGATGGGGGAAACACGAACCAGGCCCGGCTGATACTGCGACACCGCAACGATGGACGGGAATGGGGAGTAGTACGGGAAGTACCATTCCTTCGTCCGCGGGCACTGCAGAGGCTCGTCCAGGAAGTCGCCTGCTGCGATGGCCATGGGTGCATCGTCCAGTTGCCAATCGAGAGCCATTGAGACGTCGAACGCCGCACATGGGTCGGGCATCTCCGCGGCCAGGTTTTGCAGCAGGGTCACCGTATTGCACGAGTGACAAGCCACAGCCAGATCAGGGTAACCATCCTTGTTCAGGTCATCGGCCACTATGTACCTGGGCATCACACAATCGATGTCCAGGTCTTGCACTTGCGCCAGTGGCACGATGCTCATCCCGAGTACTGCCAACAGCACTACAGGTATGCATCTGCGCATGATCTCCTCCTCCCGCCTGTTCAGCGTTCCTAGACTATAGGGCAGGTGCCCGTCCGCAGTCTGTGATGCACGAAACACTACCGGGGTTGATTCTTTCCTGTTAAGAACAGTGTCTATGGACTTGGAACAGTGTGGAGTGGCAATCGTTCTATATTCCTGGCCCCTCCGGGGCCGCTCAAGGGATATCGGTGAAGGCACGCGGCCGGGGCTCGCTGATCAGTGGCGAGCAGTCTGGGGTATGTGGGAAGATGATCTCTATGAAGGAGGGTTGACGTTATGAGAAGCGTGGGGTTCTACAAGTTGAGTGTGGCGTTGGCGCTGGCCGGTCTGGCCGCCGGGATTGGTGCGGCTGCCGACGAGCCGGAATGCACGGTCGTTCTGCATCCGGGTGAATCGTTGCAGCAGGCCGTCACCGAGGCTTCCCCCGGGGACGTCATCTGTCTGGCCCCGGGAGAGTGGGAGGAGAATCTACGAGTGGAAAAGCCCATTACCGTTCGCGGGTCCGGGGTGGAAGAAACCATCATCCGGGCGGCCGATCCGGAGATGCCACTTGTGCACATTACCGCCCCGTTTGGGGAGGATGCCCCGCAGGTGACCGTCGCCGATCTGGCCCTTGGTGGGGCGGACGCAAGACACGGCACAGGTGTGCTTGTGGACGATGGAGTGGAGCTACTTCTGTCTGGCAGCAGAGTGTCCCGGAGCGACGCGGCGGGGATCGTCCTTCGGGGTGGGGCACAGGCCACCATCCGCGGGTGCGTTGTCACAAACAATGCCGATGGTATCTGGATTAGAGATACCGCCGAGGTCACGATCATCGAAAGCGACCTGGTAGAAAACACCGATGGAATCTGGGTGAACCACTATGCCCAGGTCACGGTCATCGGCAGCACTATAGCCGGCAATGTATGGGGCATGGTGATAAGCGACTGGGCGGAGGTCACGGTTGCGGAGACCGACATCGTGAGAAACGAGTGGGCCGGGGTGACCGTTGCCGGTTCGGCCTGTGCTGAGATCGAAAGCTGTGTGATCTCGGGCAACTTCGACGGTGTACTGGCCAAGGATTCGGCGTGCTTAACCCTCAACAATACTGAGTTCGCCGATAACGCAAGGTCGGCAGTGTCCCTGTGGGAAGAGCCGTGTCTGGAGACCGAGGATGACTTCGCCGGGATCGTCATGGGAGCGGGGAATCGTATCCCCGGCGGTGCGGACAGTTTGTGTACGGACGAGCTTGACTTTTTGGCCGAGGAAGAGGGCGGGGAACTCGACCGCCGGTAGCAGGTGTCGGCTACGGGACAGGAACGCTTCGTGCGACCGGTCATCCCTGGTGGCGGCGCACGGCCCGGACCATCTTCCTGTGGAGGGAATGGGCAATGGAACGAGCATAAGTACGCAAGCCTATCAACAGAGCACGGAGTCCGGGCAGAACTGTGTACACAAATAGCCTTATCATAGCTTGAGCGTTCTGTGCCGCGGATCCATGGCCCCGGCGCAGTCCGCTACGTACACAGTATGTGGCCTCCTCTTTTGCAGCGCAACGGGGAGCTAAAGGACGGTGGTCGATTTCCTTCCTGCTGGTTGGGGAGCGCTGTGTTATGCTAATGCCTGAATTCCGCTGGAGGGAGTGGTTGCCGAATGGCCAAAGAGTTGACGTGGATATTACTTGGTTTAATGGGGTTGGCGGTGGTGGCGTGGATCTCGTTCAGCCTTCCGGAGGCACCGGAGGCCGATCTCGTCCTGGAGCCGGAGGAATCGATCCAGGTGGCGGTGGACGGGGCGCAGTCGGGTGACGTCATCCACCTTGCCCAAGGGGAGTGGACGGAGAGCTTGACGATCGAAAAGTCCATCACCCTGCGCGGACAGGGGGCGGACAGCACCGTGATCCGCGCGGCGGAGCCCGAGCAACCTGCGATCGATGTCAGCGGCCCGGAGGGGACGGAGGTACGGCTGAAAGGGTTGACCGTGACCGGGGCGTATGACGGCGTAGAAGCCCAGGGGATACGCGTGCGGGACGCGGCGCAGCTTACCGTGGTCGATTGCAAGGTCTCGGACAATGCGTGGGGTCTCAAGCTGGAAGATGCAGCCCAAGCGGTTCTGTTAGGCGTCACTGTTGCCAACAGCACGAACGGAGGCCTCTGGCAGGAGGGAGCGTCCGTGTCTCGGGTCGAGGACTCCCGGTTCACCGGTAACAACATTGCCGCCTTCATTCTCGACGATTCCGCCGCCGCCGACATCAGCGATGTTGAGATATCGGCCAACGGGTACGGCATGTGGGTGGTCGGATCCACCACGGTGCGTGTCGTCGACTCCATTGTTACCGAAAACAGGGAGGTGGGGTTGGTGTTCACTTCATCCTCCCGAGCCACGATCGAACGGACCACCGTTGCCCGTAACGGGTTGGCCGGCATCGAACTGGCGCTTACCGCCCAAGCTGAGGTAACCGACAGCACGATCAACGATAACGGTGCCCCCGGTATGTGGGTGGAGGACCAGGCC
>PXEP01000017.1 GCA_003566155.1 Candidatus Acetothermia bacterium
CTGGGGGACGAAACGCTCCGTGGGATCGCCCGCGAGCTTGTCGAGACAGTCCGCAACAACGTCACCATCGATTGGACCGTGCGGGAGAACGTACGCGCGCACCTCCGCGTGCTCGTCAAGCGCATCCTGCGCAAGCACGGCTACCCCCCGGACAAGCAGGAGAAGGCAACGCGGACGGTGCTTGAGCAGGCCGAGGTGTTGTGCGAAGGGTGGGTGCAGGGATGAGAAGGAGTCACCGAGCCGCTTGGTCTGCACAGCGAGATGGTGTCCCTGCCTTCCCCGTGGAGTTCCCCCCGCGTACTACTGGAGAAGCGGAAAGTAGTCCGTCTACTGCCGCACCCCTCCAATCTGGTTTCCGAACCGTGGGAGGGACTGCAGGAGGTGACATCATCTGCCGATGACTGAGCAGAAAATGTTGCACCCAGATAGGCCACTTGCTCATCCTGAGGACGACGTCCTCGGTTACGCACCATTCGCCGAGAACCTTGCTCACAGCCTGCTTAGCATGGCTCCCCTCGAAGGCTTCGTTGTAGGTATCCACGGTCCTTGGGGTTCAGGCAAGTCAACTCTTTTGAACTTCCTTGAGCATTTCCTCGTCCAAAGCGAAGCAGAACAGCAACCGATTTGGGTGCGCTTTAACCCTTGGTGGTTTTCAGGAACGGAGGAACTGCTTACCCGGTTCTTCCGCCAACTGACGGCAACCCTTTCCAGCAACAGAGAGAAAGTTCTGCACAGTACAGCGGAGAAGCTGGCTGAGTTTGGGGACATCCTATCAGGCTGTCCCCTCCCGCCCCGGTACAGGATATTCGGCGCTCTCCTCGCTCGGATATGCCGGCGGTCGCCTAAGGATGTACACAAGCTGAAGGACAACATACGCGGCGAACTCGAGAAGAGCCGGCGGAAAGTCTTCGTTCTAATGGACGACGTCGACCGTCTGACTGGTGAAGAAATACGCGAGCTCTTCACCCTTATCCGTGCTGTAGCGGATTTCCCGAATGTCGTGTACTTGGTCGCTTTTGAGAAGGATCCTGTCATCAAAGCGTTGGCCTCGTTGGATAGGGATGACGGAGCACGATTCCTGGACAAAGTCATACAGCTCCCGGTTGAACTGCCTCAGGCTGAAGCGACTCAGCTCTCGGACATGCTGACAGGCGGACTGATGAGGGCTCTCACTGAGGAGCCCGGGGAGGATTTGCTTGATGTTAGCAGACTGCGAATACTCTTGGTGGACGGTCTCTCAAAGCTCATTGCGACCCCCCGGGATGTGGCCCGTCTACTGAATGCCTTTACAGTAAGCCATGCTCCGGTTGAGGGGGAGGTGAACATAGTCGATCTACTGGGCATCGAGGCGGTGCGTCTCTTTCTACCAGGTATCTACGGACGCATCAGGGCGAATCATGAGATGTTTACGGGGCAGTTGACTGTGTATGACCATGCCGACAGCCAGATGTCTCTGAAGTCGTTCCACCAAGCCTGGCTCGAGAGTGATGAGCTTGGCAGGAATGATGCAGTCAGAGCAATTCTGGAGTTGCTCTTTCCAAAGGTCAAAGGTGCACTTGACAACTCACGCTCTCACGGTGACCGCTCGGGGGACTGGCACAGACACAGGCGCATCTGCCATCCGGACATCTTTGACTTGTATCTTCGCCTTAGCATACCTATCCAAACGCCCTCAAGAGCGGACATGCTCGCTTTGGTATCACTGGCTGGGGATATCGAGGCATTCGTCCAGAAACTCCAAGAGCTTGCTCATCGAAGGGAGACAACTGCAAGCTGGATCAGTGCTTGTATCCGACACCTGCCCCATTATATGGAGGGGTGTCCGGCAGAACATGTGGCCAACGCGGTGAAGGCAGTGCTGAAGGCATCCGGAGAACTCATGACAGTCGAACATGCCGAGCAAAGGTCTTCGTACCTGCCGTTGTACGCTGAGATCGGACTGACGATTGAGGAGCTCCTAAGTGAAATACCTGAGTCGGATCGGAAAGCAACTCTTCTTGAGGGCATAGTTTCCGCTGAGGGGCTTGCAGTCCCTGCTTATCTGGTCTACTCAGGAACCACTGAGCAGGCTTCCCGTGAGCAGCAGATCATCGACAGAGACGGATTGGTGGAAGCTCAGGCAGCAATGCTTGGCAGGTTCAGGGATGCGGCGGACGACGGGGCCCTGCTTCGAGAGCAGGAGCTGGCATTTCTGCTACATGTCTGGGCTGCCTTGGGAGCCGAGCAGGAGGCGAGAGACTGGGTAGGTGCTCAAGTGCAGTCCCGAGAGGGTCTTGTCACTGTTGTAGAGGCGTTTGCGCGACTCGATTGGGTAGCCCGCCCTGGAGAGGCGCTCAAGAGGCTAAGGCAGTTTGCCGACCCCCAAGAGCTCTTGAGTCGACTCAATTCGATGGGCGGTGA
Source organism: Candidatus Acetothermia bacterium (assembly GCA_003566155.1). Classification (GTDB taxonomy): domain Bacteria; phylum Bipolaricaulota; class Bipolaricaulia; order Bipolaricaulales; family Bipolaricaulaceae; genus T3SED10-47. The sequence continues at coordinate 2,401 of PXEP01000017.1, forward strand.
AATGTCGTGGACAGAGAAGGAAAGAGAGGCTTTGACGCCGTTTGTACAGGCAATGCGAGATCAACTGAATTCAGCAGGGCAGGGGCATCGTCACGGGGAGAGCAAAGACCAACCTTAGGAGCAGTAGTGGGCACAATGATCATGCAAGACTCGAAAAGGCGTGCGGACATCCCGTAAACGAGGTGTTAGTTCGCAGAAGATGTACTGACTAAGTGGGAGTTCTTTCAGCCAGTCTTTTGGTTCGAGTCCAATGGAGGAGGCAACAATGACAGAGACAGTAAGGCGTCATCTGCTGCGGTACTGGGACCGCTGTCGAAGGTTGTTTTCGGAAGGTGATTATCCTCTGGCTACTTTCTGCGCAGTGACGCTGATTGAGGAAGCAGGCAAAGCTCCAATCCTGTTCTTGGGGCAAGAGAAAAGGGAGAAAGAGAGGATGAGTAGGGACCACCGTGCGAAGCAGAGCCAAGCTGTGGTGTGGAACCTGCTCGTCAACTCGCGCGTGACACGTGTTTATGGCCCTCTTGAGACGAAGTTCGCTGATTGGGTTCGCGAGGACCGACTGATGGCGATCCGGAACAGCTCACTGTACATAGACTGTGTTCACGGACAGCTTGTTACCCCCGATGAGCGAATCTCCGAGGAGGATACGTTTCTCCTTGTATGTATGGCTGGCGAAGTACTGGCTGAGATGCAGGGCCAAATGCTGGGAAGCAGCCCTGATGAGTGGGAGCGCATTATACGTGAGGTTGACGAATTCAGGGAAGTGCATTGGGCTACTTACGCCCACGACAACCAGAGTAAGGAGTAGTGTGAACAAGGATGGCTATTCTGCCTACGCGACATGCGTACTCCAACGGGAATCGTCCAGTGATTTCGACTGAAACACTCCACTTGGGGCGAGGCTCCACCGGAGGTGCATGCAGGCTGTGGCGCTGGAAGACCGGAAGGGTTCTGGGAAACGTGAGCCTCACTCAAGAGAGGGGGTCAGTCGCCCACGGAAAGGCTATCCATGTGCAAGGGGTTAACCAGAACCGCAGGATGTGGAGCCCAACTGTGCCACGGCACCAGGGCGAAACAACTCAAGAACTCAGAGTGGAGGATGTGAAGTGAGACGGTGGTGGGCGCAGCTTAGCGGTAGTGAAAGGGCCCTAGAGCGCCTGGTGCAGCTCTTCCCCTCCGGGGAATGGCAGGTACACAAGGAGGGGGAAGGGTACTATCTGACGTCAGAACGCTTCGAACGCTGTACCACGTCATCAGAGGTCTACATGCTTGCAGAGAAGTGCCTGCCCTACATGGAAACGGTCGCCGCATTCCTCGGTCATCGTGCTGAGGTGGACCTCGACGCGATCGTGGAGCACAGGGAGGACGGCCGGTGGAAACGGCATGTGTTTGTGAAGGCAACAGCTACTGCAACGATGACCGCGTATGCGCAAGCTACATCTGTGGAGGGCGCGGCAGCAACGCCAAGTGATGAGCCTCCTGAGTCTGTTAGGCTGCTTTCCCTGGCCATGCAGGAAGAAGAGGTGCGCTTTGTGCTCCGGCAGCTTAGAAGGCCCACCCCAGGCGAACTCTACAAGGTGTACGAAGTCATCCGGGATGCCATCGGCACCAACCCGTACAAGAAGGGCTGGGTGTCCAAAGAGGATGAGAGGCGGTTCAAACAGACAGTACAAAGCAGAGACGCCGTCGGTGATGACGCACGTCATGCAGATAGGAAGGAGTTCCCGGCGCCGAAGGATCCCATGAGTCTGCGAGAGGCGCGGCACTTCGCGAAGAAACTGGGCCGACACTGGTTTGGACACTTGCAGGGAAGGGAATAGCCTAGCCCGTCAACCATCTGTGCCAGACGGGCACAGCCTCCAGCTACCCAAGTGCATGCCCGTTCAGCAGTAGGAGAGAGCCTATGGATCTCAACAACAAGACGTGTCGCAAGTTTGAGCGCCAGATCAACAACGAAATCGCTGCCGGACAGCACCACGATCACCTACTGATCGAGGAATTGCGCCGACAGTACATAACTCCCGCAGCAAAGCGGACCCTTCAGATACCAGCCAATGCACCTTGCACACTGTACGATCTTGTGAAGGATTGCGTCAATGTCCTCCCTAAGCTGCGGTGCATTTACCTGCTAAGCCTGCTAGAGGCCTTCGTCAAGGAATACATAGCAGAACGGGAAGGAATCAGTTTGGACGATGTGCCTGGACGGCTCCGCCCCCAGAAGTTGAAATGGCAGAAGCAGAGCCACGGGCTTCACGCCTCAACCAGTTTGCTGAACACCCGGTACCTCGGCTTCGTGCTGTCGGACCGCTACGGTCTCTCCTTCACAGCTGCGCCGATAGGCCCCTGCTTCTGGGAGGCCGGACTAGTCAGGAACTGCCTTGTTCACCACAACGGCGCCATACCGAGTGAAGAAATGCGTCTTGCCCTCCCGGCGACCATCGCCGAGATTGGCGTCCAAGATGCCGTGGGTTCAAGGCTGATGATCCCTCCCAGTCTGATCTGGCAATACATCGAGAGCGCCAGAGCATTCCTCAAGGCCTGCGACTACTGACGCGACAAGAGCCGTGACTGCCAGAGCCATTCGCGATCAACACAGGATCTTGTCGATCCCGAATTTGTCGGCCATCCATCGGGGCAGCACACCGCGGCCGTGGGGGAGCGGGATCAGCTCGTTGGGGCTTGCGTAAGTCTCTTCCTCCGCTGCCCCCTCGTGGTCGTCTGCCCCTTTTCTCCGTGAAAGCGAAGGCTGCGTCAGGCCAACTTCTGATGGGAGGGGGGTCGAGGCCGCGTCTTGGGCGCTGTCCATACCCGCGACGGCTGCGAGTCCCACACCCTGTTGGCAACGCTCGCAAACTGAGCCAAGGCACTGGATGGCTCGCTTTCCGAGCGGTGCGTGCATACACCCAGAGCTCCACCAGCCATAGCACCGATGACAGCCCCAGGTCTGCGTGACAGGGCGTAACCGACAACGCCGCCCAGCAGGGCCGTACCCATCGCAAACAGCAAGGACTCGCGTACCCACTGTGGATGGTGCCGTACCTCCTTCCCTGCCCCATGAACCGGTCCGGGACATGCGCCCCCTGGGCGGACCCAGCTGAGAGGGCATCTTGCGCTAACGGTTTAACGTGTATCCCCTCAGATCTAAGATACTCCACGGGTGTCAGGTAGTCAAGTCCCGCGTGCCGTCGTCTCTCGTTGCGGTAGATCATCTGTTGGTCCACAGCCTGTTTCAGTTCATCGAATGTGTCCGCATCGATGAGCAACGATCCGTTCTCTTGCTTGAAATGACCCCACAACGATTC
>PXEP01000005.1 GCA_003566155.1 Candidatus Acetothermia bacterium
CATGCGCGGAACCGTAGGAGAAATCGTCCTTGTGGATCTCAACCAAGAGCGCTGCGAAGGGGAGGCCATGGACCTAAGCCACGCCGCCCCGCTGACCAATCCCGTCCGCGTGTGGACGGGGAACTATGACGATTGCCGCACCGCCGACGTGGTGATGTTGGCCGCAGGGGCATCCCAACGGCAGGGCGAAACCCGTATGGATCTTCTGCACCGCAACGCGGCCGTCTTCTCCGAGGTCGTCCCCCGTGTGGCCGGCCAAGGCATACTCCTTGTGGCCACAAACCCTGTGGACGTGATGAGCCATCTTGCGTGGAAGATCTCCGGGCTTCCTGCCGAGCAGGTCATCGGTTCGGGCACGGTCCTGGATACCGCCCGGTTCCGACATCTGCTGGGCAAAGCACTGGGGGTGGATCCCCGAAACGTGCACGCTTACATACTCGGAGAACACGGGGACTCGGAGGTCGCCGCCTGGAGCAGGACCACAGTGGCGGGCGTCCCACTGGACGAGTTCTGCAGCCGCACGGCCTGTCCGTTCCCGCAGTTCGACCGGGAACACATCTTCTCCGCTACCCGCGACGCCGCCCGGGAGATCGTCTCCCGTAAGGGAGCGACCTACTACGCAGTGGCCGCGGCGCTGGCCAGGATCACCGAAGCCATCCTGCACAACCAACACGCCGTGCTCTCGGTGTCCACCCTGACCCCGAGCGCCCTGGGGCTGGGCGAGCTCTACCTGAGCCTTCCCGCGGTGATCGGAAGGGACGGCGTGGAGCGCGTCGTGCCGTTGCCACTGTCTTCGCAAGAACAATCCGACCTGGAAGGATCGGCGGCAGTCCTCAAGAAAGCGATCGATGAGCTCGGCTACTGATACCGTCCCACGCTCAGCCCCTAAGGGGACAGTCCCCCCCGAACCCCCCCGGGGGACTGTCCCCCTCGCCTGTCCCCCTCGCACCCGCACACCTCACATACCATATGGGCCGGGTAAAGCCGTATCGTATAGGACGCGCGAGGGAGGCGATATGAGCGCAGAGTCGTTTGACAGCAAGAGGTTCGCGGAAATCAAACAGGCCCTGCAGCGCCTGCACAGAGGCGAGCAACCGGCCAAAGTACGGGAGGAGCTGCGCCAGGTGCTCCGCAAGCTCGGGCCCGAGGATATCTCCCGCCTAGAGCAGGACCTGGTCAAGGAGGGCGTCACCAGGCAGGAACTGCAGCGCCTGTGCGACGTCCACTTGGAGCTCTTCCAGGAGAGCCTGGAGGGTACCCAGCTCGATGTCCCCGAATGGCATCCCCTGCATATCCTGCTCAAAGAACACGAGATGATCATCGACTACACTCAAAAGCTCCGCGCCGCAGCCGAAGCCCTCACCACGGAGGAAGGGGACGGCAGTCTCGACAAGGCCAAGGAGGCAGCTCATCACCTTCTGGAGGCCGAAAGCCACCTTGTGCGCGAGGAGAACGTCCTGTTTCCTCAGCTGGAGCGCCAGGGGATCACCGAACCGCCAGCCGTCATGTGGATGGAGCACGACCAGCTGCGGGAGATCAAAAAGAAGATCCGCGCGCTGTTGGAAGACAAGCCCACCGGGGATAAGGCCAATGAACTCCTGGACCAGGCAACCTCCCTGGCCGAAACCTACACCTCCCACATCTACAAGGAGAACAACATCCTCTACCCGACCGCCCACCGGGTGATCCCCGAGGACGAGTGGCCCCGGATACGGGCCGAATTCGACGAGCTCGGCTACTGCTGCTTCACCCCCGAACCCGTCCCCGCCCCCCCACCCAAGGGGACAGTCCCCCCCGAGGCCCCCCAGGGGTCTGTCCCCCTAGGGCCGGGTGCGCTGTCCGCGGAAGAGCTTGAGGGAATCCTGAACGCGCTCCCGGTGGACATCACGTTCGTAGGTGCCGACGATACTGTGCGCTATTTCAACGAAGCCGAAGACCGCATCTTCGTCCGCTCGCGGTCGGTGATCGGGCGCAAGGTACAGCAGTGCCATCCCCAAAAGAGCGTCCACGCGGTGGAGCGGATCGTGGAGGAGTTCAAGAGCGGAAAGCGCGACGTGGCCGAATTTTGGATCCCGTTCGAGGGCAAGTTCGTCCACATCCGCTACTTCCCGGTACGCGCTTCCGACGGCCGCTACTTGGGCACGATGGAGGTGACCCAGGACATCGCGCCCCTGAAAGAGATCGAGGGTCAGAAGCGCCTTCTGGACGAGCCGAAGGAGGAGGGCTAGATGGAGCGCGCCGAGGAATTCGAGGAACGCCGGGAGCGGGGAAACGAGGCGCTCTTGCGCCATGCGGACCTGCCCCTCAAGCGCTTCCTGGCGCTCGATCGGGATGTGTACGCCGACGGGAACCTGCCCGCCCGGACCAAAGAACTCCTGGGCCTTGTGGCGTCGCTCGTCCTGCGGTGCGACGATTGCATCACCTACCACCTTCTGCAGGCCCGCCGCCACGGGGTGCGCACCGAAGAGCTCGCCGAGGCGATGAGCGTGGCCCTGGTGGTGGGGGGATCGATCGTCATCCCCCACGTGCGGAGGGCGGCCGAACTGCTAGAGGAGGAACATCATGGCAACGATACAACTTGAGCACGGGGTGTACTCGGTAGGCGCCAAGGACTGGCAGCGCCGCCTGTTCGACGGGCTGATCCCGCTTCCCCAGGGCACATCGTACAATGCTTACCTGGTCCAAGGTAACCGCGACGCCGCGTTGATCGATACGGTGAACCCAGGCTTCGAAGACGAGCTTCTGGCCAACCTAGCGACCTTAGGCGTTTCCCCGCGCTACATCGTCATGAACCACGCCGAGCCTGATCACGCGGGATCCATCCCCCGCATGCTCCAGGAGTTTCCCGAGGCCCGCCTTGTGCTCACCGGCAAGGGCGCGGACATGGCCGCCGCGATGCATGAGCTTCCCTCCGAACGGGTGGACACTGTATCCACAGGCGACACCCTGGAGCTTGGCGGGAAGACGCTTCGGTTCCTGGAGGCGCCGTTCGTCCACTGGCCGGAGACCATGCTCACCTACCTGGAGGAGGATAAGATCCTGTTTCCCTGCGACTTTCTCGGGGCACACACCGCCGCAGGGATCTACGCCGACGAGCTCGACGACTGGGAATCGGCGGCCAAGCGCTACTTTGGCGAGATCATGATGCCGCTGCGCAAGGCCGGCCAGCGCGCCCTCCAGACGGTCGAAGACCTCGAGCCAACGCTTATCGCCCCCAGCCACGGACCCGTCCACCGCGATCCGGAGCGCGTGCTGTCCCTGTACCGCCGCTGGACCGCCGGGGAGACCGAAGCCAAGGTCACAATCTGCTACGTGAGCATGTGGGGCGCCACGGACAAGCTCGTCCGCACCCTGGCCGACGCACTTATCGAGCAGGGTGTCCACGTGCGGCTGTTTCCCCTTCCCGAGACCGACCTCGGGGAACTGGCTAAGGAGCTCGTCGACAGCCGGGCTATTGTCCTCGGCGCGCCCACCGTGCTTGGAGGCCTGCACCCGGCGGCCGCCTACGCTGCCCTATTGGTCCGGGCATTGAAGCCCCCGGCCGAGCGAGCGGCGCTCCTTTCCTCCTACGGGTGGGGCGGCGGCGCGGCGCGCCAGGCCAAGGAACTCTTGGAGGGGACAAAAATGGAACTCGCCGGCGCGGTCGAGGTCCACGGCACGCCCCGCCCGGCGCAGTACACTCAGGTACGTGAGCTGGCTACGTCGCTGACAAGGGGGTGGCAATGAAAGCCGTACGCATGCACGAAATCGGAGGGCCGGAGGTCCTGCGTATGGAGGAAGTGGCCGATCCTGAGCCCAAGACGGGCGAGATACGGGTGCGCCTGGAGGCAGCCGCACTGAACCACCTGGACATCTGGGTGCGCACCGGGAACGTACCTGTGACCACCCCGCGTATCTTGGGCTGTGAGGGGGCGGGCCGGGTGGACAAGCTCGGCCCCGGAGCGCGGGGGTTTGAGGAGGACCAACCGGTAGTCGTCGTCCCGTGGTTGTTCCCTGCCCAAGCGGCCAGGCCGAACCTGAACGCCGGGGTGCTGGGCGTCGCCCGCGACGGGTGCTACGCCGAACAGGTGGTCGTCCCCCAGGGGGCGCTCCGCCCGCTTCCGCGGGGTCTGTCGCCGGCCGCAGGGGCGGCGTTTTCGCTTGTCACCAGTACCGCCTACCACATGCTGTTTGGTCGCGGGGGCTTAAGGCCGGGCGAAACCATCCTCATCACCGGGGCCACCGGGGGCGTGGGGACGGCCGCTGTGCAGCTGGCCCGGGTGGCCGGAGCACGGGTCATCGCCGCCACCCGCTCGGGCGACAAGGCCAAGCGCCTGCAGGAACTCGGCGCCCACGAGGTGGTGGACGCCTCCGCTGACCTCGCCGAACAGGTGCTCACGCTGACAGAGGGCGACGGGGTGGACATGGTCGCAGAACAAGTCGGCCTCGCCGTGTGGCAGGACTGCCTGGCGGCGACCAAACCCGGAGGGCGGGTCGTCTTCTGCGGCACGACCTCCGGCTCCCAGGTGAGCATGAACTTGCAGCCGGTGTACCGCCGCGAGCTTTCCATCCTCGGGGTCTACGGAACGCTCCCTGAGGAACTGGACCGCGTGTGGGCCCTGGTGAAAAACGGCACAGTGCGTCCGCTTGTCGACCGCACCTTGCCGCTTGAGAAGGCCGGCGAAGCCCACCGGATCATGGAACAGGCCGAACACTTCGGGAAGCTCGTCCTGACCATGTAGCGCCGCACCTTGTCTGCAACCTTCATGGCAGCGTCGGGGACAAGCCCCGACGCTACACACCTGTCACCATCCCTGTGTTGTAGCGTCGCACCTTGCGTGCGACGCCGCCCCATGCGCGTCCCGATGAACGTCCCCGGGCATGCCCGCGGCGCTACCCGGCCGGCACAGGGCGCTAGGTAGGCTCGGGCTCGCCCTCGGCGGCCGTGCCACCTGGCTGCACGTACACGCGGCGGCTGCCACGCGCCGGACATAAGGGCGAAAGCACCAACCCCACGACATACATGACACCAAACGCCCAGATCACATCGGAGGCAAAGTGCTCCCCGGTGAGTATCCGCGCCGCCCCCATAAGGCAGCCGTAGCCCACTCCGACCGCCAGGCCCATGTAAGCAAGCGCTCTGTTGCGGCGACGAAAGAGGAAGTAGGGAAAGATCATGTAAAAGGCGAGCGCCGAGTGCCCGGAAGGGAACGAGCTTCTCCTCCCCGTTTCCCCCATCATCCATACGGGCACGAACGCGTGCTCGCCGCCGAACTCCTCCACCTGGTGCGGACGGGGCCGCTCCCAGACGGGCTTCATCACCTGGTCCACGATCAAAAACGGCCCAATAGCCATAAGTAGCACCATAAACAGCGTCGCCCGCCGATAGCGCGCCAACCGCTTGCGGGCGAAGCCTGCCGCCAGGATCACCAACGCAACCACGGCGATCACCATCGGGATCGCCCGCCCAAAGTCGTTCATGAACCACCACAGGGCGGCTTCTCCCAGGGGCCAGCCGTCCTCAGGGTGGAACACCTGCCGCTGGATCAGCATGTCCAGGTCGCTGAAAAAGAACACCGCGGTCACCACAACAAGTAGGACCAGAAGGAGCTTGTCCACCGGAAGGAA
>PXEP01000082.1 GCA_003566155.1 Candidatus Acetothermia bacterium
AAGTCTACGGTGTCTGCTCCACCACGCAACAACCACTCATGGTGGGCCGTGCAGGGGTCGAACCTGCGTCACCCGGCTTAAAAGGCCGGTGCTCTGCCAACTGAGCTAACGGCCCGCGTTGGTGGGTGGTGGAGGATTCGAACCCCCGACCCGCGGATTAAGAGTCCGCTGCTCTGCCAGCTGAGCTAACCACCCGCAAGCAAGGTATGTTACGGATGAGAACGCAGTCCTGTCAAGGATAGACGGGCAAGACCGTAGTGTGCCGCTGCCTTGAGCATCAGGCGCGTGGACGGGATCGGCGCTCCTTCCACAGCTCCTCGCCCCGCTCCCATAGCCAAAGCAGAACAAAGAATACCGCGCCAAAGCCCAGCCCTTCGTACAATCGGGGGAGCTCAAGTGCCCCGTCCAGCAGTCCCAGGACGGCCATGAAGACCGGTACGGCGATTGCTGCCCGGAAAAGCGCGCTCATCGCAGAGCGCAGGAGCGGCCGGTACCGCCCACTACCGGAGACCACGCACTCGGTTATGGTGGCCTGGGCACCGCCTTCGGCTACCACGCCCCCGCGGCTCCACCACCAGGCCGAGGTCAACGTCAGGTTCTCGACGCGTACGTTAGGTGGCTGCACACCCTTGCGAGGACGAACCCGGATTGGTGGATCGGCGACCGGCGCCATGATGATGCTCTTTCCGGCGCCGGCTCCCCTCAATGTAAGGTGCTTACGTATATGGAGCTGCTCGTGCCATTGGCCCTCGGCGAGCGTGATCAGCGCTCCCTCTGGTGCTTCATCGACGGCCCGTTGAATCGATTGGCCGGGTTGGATCGTCTTGGTGGTCATCTCGCGTTACCTCCTCCCTCATACGCTCTTCCGCCCGCTGCCGCCTGTGCATCAGCGTTCTCCAGGATAGCATGAAAGGTATGGGCAGCGTATTCTTCCCTAGGACTTTGTGCCGTACAGGTTGAGGTCTGGGCGGATATGTACAATGTCTGGTGATGGTGGGCACGGGGAGAGAGCAGGGGATGGATAACTTGTGGGGGACACAAGCCCCGCTGGCTGAACGGCTGCGCCCGCGCACGTTGGATGAACTCCTCGGACAGGAGAGCATCCTCGGACCCCAGGGCCCGCTGCGGGCGCTGGTGGACAAAGGAAAGGTGGGCGCGCTCGTATTTTGGGGTCCTCCGGGAACGGGCAAGACCACAGTAGGAAGATTGTTGGCCCATCGGTTCGGGGCTCGCTTTGTGCAGGCGTCGGCCGCGTTGACCACGATGTCCGAGGTGCGTACATCCCTGCAGGATTCCCGACGGGAATGGCTGCGCACGGGAACGCGCGATCTTCTGTTCTTGGACGAAATCCACCGGTTTAACCGCGCGCAACAGGATGTGCTGCTTCCGTTCTTGGAAGAGGGAGCCGTCTACTTCGTCGGGGCGACAACCGAGAATCCATCGTTCGCTCTGCGCTCGGCGTTGCTTTCGCGCTGCCAGCTGTTTGTGTTTCAGCCGCTGGGGGCACAGGAGCTGCAGGCGCTGTTGGATCGCGCGTTGGGAGACAGCCGAGGCTACGCCGGAGAGGTGTCCCTGTGTGGGAAGGCGCGGGAGTTTCTGGTGCAATACGCCGATGGCGATGCGCGGCGACTTCTGTCCGCGCTGGAAACGGTGGTCGCTGTGGTGGGAACGGGGACACTCGGGGTGGCCGAGGTGAGCACGGCGTTGGATCGTAAAGCCCCCCGGTACGACCGCGCGGGGGAGGAACACTACAATGTTATCTCCGCGCTACACAAGGCTGTGCGCAACTCGGATGTTGATGGTTCTTTGTACTGGTTGGCGCGGATGTTGGAGGCCGGCGAAGACCCCCGGTACGTGGCCCGACGCGTGGTACGTATGGCTTCGGAGGATGTAGGGTTGGCCGAGCCTGAGGCATTGCCCCTGGCGGTAGCGGCGGCCGATGCCGTGGAGCGGGTGGGGATGCCGGAGGCGGAGCTTGCGCTGGCTCAGGCGGTGGCCTTCCTGGCACTGGCGCCGAAGTCAAACGCTCTGTACGTCGGGTACGGAGAAGCAAAAGCTGACGTTGCCAGCACGAGCAATGAACCGGTGCCGTTGCACCTGCGGAACCCAGTGACGTCCACCATGAAGGAGGTCGGCTACGGTCAGGGGTACCAGTACGCACACCACCTGCCGCACAAAGTGGCCTCGATGTCCAGCCTGCCGCCGTCGCTATCCGGCCGTGAATACTACCGCCCCGGGGAGGCAGGATGGGAGGGGAGGATTAGGGAGCGGTTGCAGTCCCTGCGGCGCTGGATCATGGGCGAAGGAAAGCAGGGCGACTAATCACTAGACAAATCCCAAAAGGAGGCGCACAAGCACCGAGCGAGCAAGGTGTATCCCAAGCAGCAAGATCAAAGGTGAGAGATCCAGCGTGCCCGTTGAACCCAAGCGCGTCAGACCGCGCCGGATGGGTGCAAGCACCGGCTCGGTGGCCCGTTCCAAGAAGCGACGCAGGGATAGGCTCAGCGCACCAGGGAACCACGTGGTCAGCACGCGGACGATGACGATCAAGCTGTATATCCACACGAAGAGATCGATCGCCCGAATGAGCGCCAAGATGAAGGATTCCATATCGTCAGGTATACTGCGGGTGATGCACGTACTGGTCAAGCTGTTTGCGGAGTTTCGCGAGGCGGCAGGCCAGGACAGACAGTCCTTGGAACTGCCTGACGGGGCCACTGTGAAGGACGCGTTGCGGGAACTAGCCCACAGGGAGCCGGCCCTTTCCGAGCTTATGTTCTCCGACGGGCGGTTGCACGACCATTTGCACGTTTTCGTGAACGGACGCAATGTGGGTACTGCTGGGGGGCTGGAGTCCGGGCTTTCCGACGGGGACACGCTTACCTTTTTCCCTCCTGTCGGAGGAGGATAAGCTGGTACAATTGTTTTCTCGGGGAGAATTCTGCCAAGGGGCGCGCAGAGCGTGGTCCAAATAGTTCACAAATGCGGGTGCAAGGAGGGAGTCGGCCATGGCTGAAGTGAATTTGAATGAGGTGACCAAACGGTTCGGGGACTTCACCGCGGTGGACAAGGTGAACCTGGAGGCTCAGGACGGCGAGTTCGTCGTGCTCGTCGGCCCGTCAGGGTGCGGGAAGACGACCACGCTGCGCATGGTGGCTGGGCTGGAGGACATTACCGAAGGACAGATCCTTATTGGGGATCGGTTGGTGAACGACGTCCCTCCCAAGGACCGGGATATCGCCATGGTGTTCCAAAACTATGCCCTGTACCCGCATATGGACGTGTACAACAACATGGCCTTCGGCCTAAAGTTGCGCAAGATTGCCAAGAAGGAAATCGAGCGCCGCGTCCGAGAAGCGGCTGATCTTCTGGGCATTCAGGACAAGCTGCGCTCCAAACCGCGCGAACTCTCCGGCGGACAGCGACAGCGGGTGGCCCTGGGCAGGGCGATCGTTCGTGATCCGAAGGTGTTCTTGTTCGACGAGCCTCTGTCCAACCTGGATGCCAAATTGCGCGTTCGAATGAGGGCTGAACTCTCGGAGCTGCACGACAGGCTGAAGACGACCACCGTGTACGTCACCCACGACCAAACCGAGGCCATGACCTTGGGTCATCGCGTGGCCGTGATGAAGGAGGGACTTGTACAACAGTACGAGGGGCCGCAAACCATCTACGATCACCCGGCGAATATGTTTGTGGCCGGGTTCATCGGCTCCCCGGCGATGAACTTCCTGGACGCTCAGGTGGAGGAGGAGAATGGTCAGCTGTACGTCCAGGGAAAAGGGTTCAAGCTCGCTATAGCAGAGGAGAAGGTTACCGACGAGGTGAAAGCGTACGCGGGCAAGGAAGTGGTAATGGGGATTCGTCCTGAGGATATCCGGACGCCGGAGATGATGCACCAGCCGCGAGAGGCGATGCAGTTCCCGGGCCGCGTTCGGGTGCGGGAACCACTTGGGGACGAGCAGATCGTGTACGTGGATTGCGCCGGTGATGATGTAGTGGCCAAGCTCGATCCCCACCTGCCGATCGAGCATGGGCAGGAGATCACGCTCGAAGCTGTCACCGAACGGATGCACCTGTTTGACAAGGAGAACGAGAAAGCAATCAGCTGAATCCCCTTCGGAAGCGGGCAGCGAAGGCATTGGGCTAACGTTCTGCTTGAACGAAACTAACGGTGCGCATGGTTGCGACTGACCGCGGTCATGTGGAGGTCGGCCGGGGGCGGGTAGATTTTCCGGTACCATGCGACACGAGATCCGCTTTGCTGGCTTTGGCGGCCAAGGAATTGTTTCCGCAGGTAGGATCACCGGAAACGCCGCGGTCATCCATGATGGCAACCACGCGGTACTGACACAGAACTACGGACCGGAGGCCCGCGGCGGCGCATGCGCCGCCGAGGTTGTCGTGTCCGACGAGCCGGTGGACTACCCCCACATCTCGCAGCCTGAGGCGTTGGTGATCATGTCTCAGGAGGCGTACGAGAAGTTCTCCTCCCAGGTAAAGGAAGGCGGGATCCTTCTTCTGGATGAGGACCTTGTCGAGCACGAGGAGCGCTCCGACGTGAAGATCGTCGAGGTGCCCGCCACCCGTATTGCCGAGTCCCTGGGGCGAAAAATTGTGGCCAATGTGGTTATGCTGGGCGCATTGGCCGCGGCATGGCCCGGAGTTTCCCGGGATGCTTTACTCAACGCTGTGTTGGGCTCGGTCCCTCCTCACACAAAGGATTTGAACAAGAGCGCGTTCGACGCCGGGTATGAGTATATCTCCAAGGAGGCTACGCATGGCGCAGCCTAGGATTGGCGTTTTCGTCTGTCACTGCGGGCGGAACATCGCCGGAACCGTGGACGTGGAAAACGTAACCGATGAGGCCGCCCGCATCCCCGGGGTGGTCTTCTCCACACATTACGATTACATGTGCTCCGATCCCGGCCAGGAAATGGTGGCCCGGGCGGTGCGGGAGAACCGGCTGAACGGTGTCGTGGTGGCTGCGTGCTCGCCGGGTATGCATGAAGAGACATTCCGGCAAGCTGCGCAGTCGGCGGGCCTAAACCCGTACCTGGTGGAGATGGCCAACATTCGCGAGCAGTGCTCGTGGGTTCATCGGGGGCAGGCGGCCACGGATAAGGCGCGGCGCATTCTGGCCACTGTGGTGGAGAAAGTGAAGGGCAATCTGCCCCTGGAGCCGGCGAAGATGGGCCATTTCGACAAGTGCCTGGTGATCGGCGGCGGTGTAGCGGGAATCCAGGCTGCCCTGGATATAGCCAACTCCGGGTACGAGGTGCTGCTCGTGGAACGTTCCCCCTCCATCGGCGGGCGCATGGCGCAACTGTCGGAGACCTTTCCTACGCTTGACTGCTCCCAGTGCATCCTCACCCCGAAAATGGTGGAAGTAGATCGCCACCCGAACATTCGGATCTTGTCCAACTCCGAGGTGGAAGAGGTCTCCGGTTTTGTGGGCAACTGGAACGTCCGCATCCGCAAACACGCCACGTTCGTGGACCAGGAGAAGTGCAACCT
>PXEP01000207.1 GCA_003566155.1 Candidatus Acetothermia bacterium
TACAAATCTATTGTAGAATGTTGAGCCGATGGACGGGAAGAGGTGCTCCGGAATGTCCAATGAGGTGTGGCGTGAGCAGTGTGCCGCGGATTCCGGGTGCGTCTTGCCGCGAGAGCGTTTCCGCTCGGCAGTCGACAGGCAACCCTCAGGGGGTATCAGCTACGATCTGGGGCACGGTATCGCCAGCTTCACCTTGGACGCCCACGACCGTATGTGCCGCCACCTGGGAGTCACACCACCGCCGCCGAAGGTCACGGCGCGGCCCTTGCAGATTGTTGAACCATGCGCGGAAATCAACAAGCGCTGCGCCGGGGACCTCAGATTTGTTTTCCCCAACGGGCCGATCGACCCGAGCGCTGAGGCAGAGCTGCCGGACGATGCTTACCTTGACGAATGGGGCATTGTCCGCCGCCGGCCGCCGGGAGGTCTCTACTACGATATCGTTGCCTCCCCCTTGAGCGAAGCGACTTCGTGGCCTGAATGCAAGAGGAAACTGCAACTTCCGCAAGACGCCGCGTCGCGGGTAAGCGGGATGAGACAGCAAGCGCAACAGCATCAACAAGACGGCTTCGCAGTGGGCACGATGTGCTTTGCGGGGATCTTCGAGATGGTGTTCTGGCTGCGAGGCTATCTCAACGCGTACATCGACTTCGGCCGGCGCCCTGCTATTGCTGAGGGACTCATGGACACGCTGCTGGAGGTGAACCTCGAGTTCTGGCGGGCCATGTTAAGGGAGACGGATGGCGTTCTGGATGTGGCCCTTCTGACCGAGGACTTGGGAACCCAACGGGGTCTCATGATTTCCCCACGGCAGCTTCGGTCCATCGTGTTGCCGCGTATTGGTGCGCTGATCAGCGAGATCAAGGCACTGAGCCCGTCGACCAAGGTTCTCCTTCACTCGTGTGGGGCGGTCGCGCCCGTGATTCCTGATCTGATTGACATAGGCGTGGACATTCTGAACCCGATACAGCCGGGAGCGGCGGGGATGGATCCGGTCGACTTGAAGCGCGACTTCGGCGACGATCTTTCGTTTCACGGCGCGGTGGACATCCAACACGTGTTGCCGTACGGAACGCCGGAGGAAGTGCGGGAACACGTTCGGCAGCAAATCCAGGCGCTCGGCGTTGGCGGGGGGTATGTGGTGGCCCCGGCACACTGTGTGCAACCGGATGTGCCGCCGGAGAACGTGTTCGCTCTGCTCGACGCGGTGCAGCGGTTTGGCGGGTACCCATCCAGTAGGCAAGGGGGGTGGGTGTAGGGAAGAGCGAGTGCCTGACGTGTCGGAATGAGTGACCAAGGTACGTAATCTGCTGCGGAGGTGTTGAGCGTTGAAACATAAGTGGAGTTTGATTGGAACAGCATTGCTCGGGTTGCTTCTGCTCTCTGTGGGGGCGGCTGGCGCTGAGATGCATGTGGCTCTTGGAGAAGATGTCGAAGGGTGGGACCCGGCTACGGTGATCTTCTATGCTGCGGGTGAGATCGTACGGAACTGCTATGATTCGCTCATTACGTACGAAATCCTGGACGCCGAGGACTCCCCTGCTGGCGTGGCCATGTTTGACGAATCGCGTCCTAAGGGAATGCTAGCCGAGTCGTGGGAAGTCTCGCCGGACGGTAAGGAGTACACGTTCTACCTCCGGCAAGACGTGGTGTTTGCCTCTGGAAACGAGTTCACCTCTGAAGACGTTCGGTGGACCGTGGAGCGCAGCATGAACATTCCCGGCGGGACCGGCTGGCTGTGGGATGTGATCGGAGTGTCCTCGATGGATCAGGTCGAGGTGATCGACGACCACACGATCCGCTTTGTGCTCGATGAGCCCAACACGTTGTTCCTGCCGAGTCTGCAGCTGGAGGTCATGGCCATCGTCGACTCGGCCGAACTGAAGAAGCATGTCACAGAAGACGACCCATACGCACACAACTGGATGTACACCAACGTCGCGCCGACAGGGCCGTTCCACGTGGCTGAATACGTTCCCGGCAGCAGGATCGTTCTGGAAGCCAACCCCAACTACTACGGCGGGGAGCCCAAGACCCAGCGCGTTGTATACCACATCGTCCCCTCCGAGGCTACGCGAATCATGCTGCTTGAGGCGGGGGATGTAGATGTGTCGTTGTTCATCTCGCCTGAGGAGGTGCAAAGAAGGCTTGTTGATCGTCCCGGCATCGACGTCGTATCCGTGGCCACACCGGGAACCGAGTACCTGGCGATCAACACCACGCTGCCTCCGTTCGACGACGTGCTTGTCCGCCGGGCGATCGCCCACGCCGTCAACTACGATGAGTTGATGGAAGAAGTGATGCACGGGTTTGCGTCTCCGGCCACCAGTCCTGTCCCCGCGTTGACACCGGGGCACAAGGACGTGTTCCACTACGAACATGACCCGGAGAAGGCCCGGGAGCTCCTGGAAGAGGCGGGGTATCCCGACGGAATCCAGGTTGAACTGAGCTACAGACTGGACAACCCGGTCGAGGAGGCTGTGGCGATCTATCTGCAGGACCAGTTCGCCGAGGCCGGCATCGACCTAGTGATCGATAGGGTGGCCGCATCGCGGTTCGAGCGGATCCGAGTAACCCGCGAATACCAGATGGCGCTGATCTACTGGACACCGTATGTCAACGATCCTGTGTACCAGCTGAGTTTCAACTACCACTCGCGAAGCGAATGCTGCAACTACGGAGAGTACCACAATCCAACGGTGAACAGCCTGGTCGACCAGGCCACTCGGGAAACCGACCCGGACAAACAGCAAGAACTCATCGACGAGCTACAGGAAATCATCGCCGACGACGTTCCGATCGTCTACTTGTACCATCCCGACCGCATCACCTGCATGCGGAGCGAGGTAGAAGGGTTCGTGTACAACAGCGCCCACTTCCTCCTGTACAGGTACATGTACAAGGACTAAGCGGGCTCGGCGCCGGTAAGGCGACCAAGGTGGGGCCACGGGCTGACCTGCCGTGGCCCCGCCCCGGAAACTTCTTTGGGGGCTCAGGGACATGGCACTGCTGTATTACATCGTCAGGCGAGTGCTACAGCTGATCCCGATATTGATCGGGATATCAATGGTGACCTTCGTCATGGCCAGGTTGATCCCGGGAAACCCGGCGATCCTGGCTGCGGGGCCGCTTGCCTCTCCCGAGCAGATCGCGCAGGTGGAAGCCCAGATGGGCCTGGATCTGCCCATATGGGAGCAGTACATCGTGTACATGCAGGACGTATTGCGGGGAGATTTCGGGACGTCTTGGCGCACGGGTCTACCGGTGACTACGGAGCTGTTCAGTCGGTTCCCCGCCACGTTTGAACTCATCACGTTCTCCATGTTGATCGCGTGTCTAATAGGAATCCCGCTGGGAGCGTTTGCGGCCGTGAAGCAAGGGACGAAATTCGACCATGCCATAAGATTGCTCTCGGTAGGCGGCGTGTCGATCCCCGTGTTCTGGTCAAGCTTGATGCTGATCTTGGTGTTCTACTCCATACTCGGCTGGTCTCCGGCGCCCATGGGGAGGCTTGGATTCGGTGTTGCGCCCCCTCAGCACTTGACCGGCATGTACATCGTCGACGCTATACTGACACTCAACGGCCCGGCATTGTCTTCGGCGCTCTCCCAGATAGCTCTTCCGGCAACGGCACTGGCGTTCGCCATGCTTTCGCCCATCGTGCGTATCACCCGGACGAGCATGTTGGATGTCCTAGGGGAGGACTATGTGCGGACGGCGGTCTCGTCGGGGCTGAAGAGGAAGACCATCATCTTCCGCGACGCCCTCCGCAACGCGATGCTCCCGGTGGTGACGATGATTGGTATACAGTACGGCTATTCGTTGGGGGGAGAAGTGCTTGTCGAGCAGATCTTCTCCTGGCCCGGGATGGGCAGATACGCAATCAGCGCGATCTTCAACCTGGATTATCAACCGGTCCAGGCGTTCGTCATGCTCGTGGCGCTGATGTACGTCACCATCTATCTGGTGGTTGATGTGCTCTATGCCCTGCTCGATCCGAGGATTCGGTACTAGTTATGCGACCGGCACGTGTGCTTTCGCCGCAGGAAGCCGCCAGGCGTGAAGCCGAATCCCAACGCCTGCAACAGATAAGCAGTCGTCGGTTGGGGTTCTCCCGTGTGGTGTTCCGGCAGAATCCTGTGTCGACCATCGGTCTTGTCCTGGTGCTTATGATGCTTCTTGTTGCTCTGATTGGGCCGGCAGTGACGCCGTTCCCTCCGAACGCAACCATGGCGCGCAGCAGGATGCAGCCGCCCAGCAGCACCCACATTTTCGGGACGGATAGCTACGGTCGGGATGTGTTCTCGCGCGTTCTCGCTGGAGCCCGTGTCGACTTCATGATCGCCATTGCCTCGGTGGGGTTTGCCTTCCTCGCAGGGTCGCTGATCGGGGCGGTTGCCGGCTACTCCCGGGGGGTCATCGATACGGTTGTGATGAGATCGATGGACGTGATGCAGTCTTTCCCTCCGTTCATCCTGGGGATGGGCCTCGCTGCTGCGATCGGCCCGGGGACGGGAAACTTGATCATCGTGATCACGATCATCATGATCCCCACGTTCGCCCGCATGGTGCGAAGCCGTGTGGTCTCGCTGCGCGAGGCACCGTTCATCGACGCAGCCAAAAGTTCCAGTGTGCCCAGGTGGAAGATCATCCTTGTCTATCTCTTGCCTAACAGCATCGGCCCCATCATCGTCACCGGCGCCCTGGACATGAGCTACGCGATGCTGAACGTCGCCGGCCTCAGCTTCCTTGGTCTAGGGGTGCGCCCCCCGCAGGCCGAGTGGGGGATGATGATCAGCGACGGGATGAACGCACTGCTGGCGGGAGACTGGTGGGTGACCGTGTTCCCGGGGTTGGCGCTGTTCCTTTCGGTATTGGGGTTCAACCTGCTGGCTGATGGGCTGCGTGACATCCTGGACCCGAGGATGAGGAGATGACGCCATGACTCGTGTGCTTACAGTGGACGAGCTGCGGGTGGCGTTCTTCACGTACTACGGGGTCGTGCGTGCCGTGAACGGGGCATCGTTTTTCATCGATCGGGACGAGACGCTGGGCATTGTCGGCGAATCGGGCTCGGGGAAATCGGTGACGGCGGCGGCGATTATGGGTCTGATCGATAGCCCTGGAGCAATCCTGGGCGGTCGGGCGGTGTTCGAAGGGCTCGACTTATTCGAGCTGCCGGAAGCCCAGTGGCAGAACATCCGTGGGAATAAGATCACCATGTGTTTCCAGAACCCCATGCGGGCCCTCAACCCTGTACTGACGGTGGGCGAGCAGATTGTCCGCGTGTACCGCCGGCACATGGAGGTTTCCAAGAAGCGGGCATGGGCCGAATCGGTGGAGATGCTCCGAGAAGTCAATATCCCTGACGCGGAGCGCGTGATGCGTCGCTATCCGCACCAGCTGTCCGGCGGGATGTGTCAGAGGGTGATGATCGTGATGGCGCTGATGTGCAGCCCGTCCCTTCTGATCTTGGA
>PXEP01000038.1 GCA_003566155.1 Candidatus Acetothermia bacterium
CGGTATCCGTATCGGTATCCGTATCGGTATCCGTATCGGTGTCCGTATCGGTGTCCGTATCGGTGTCCGTATCGGTATCCGTATCGGTATCCGTATCGGTATCCGTATCGGTATCCGTATCGGTATCGGTATCGGTATCGGTATCGGTACCGGTGTCGGTATCGGTGTCGGTGTCCGTATCGGCGTCTCCACCTGGGACTTCGATATCCGGTGTAGCAGCCTCGAACGCACCAAAGTCGTAGTTCAGAGGCTCAACGGGCTCATCGATGCGATCCAGCATCACGAAACTGCTGCCTTCACCTTCGCCGCCGGCGTCAAGGCCGGCTGCGGGCGGGTCGATCAGTTCGTCCAGGGTCTCGCCTTGCTCCAGCGCCGTTATAACCTCTTCCGCGGTCAGGCCTGCGACCGCAAACTCCTCAGGGGACGGCGGCGTGGTGCTCGCAACGTCCTCGCTGATGGTCACCACTTCACCGCCCGCAATCGTGAACGGCGCGCCGTCGTCGAAGGCCAGCTCCACGCTGGCGCCGGGCTCCGTCAGGATCACGTCACCGGGATGGATTTCGTCCCCGGTCCGGAGGATACGGACATTTCCATCCGCATCCCGGACCGTGGCGTTTCCAGTGATCGAAGTGACGGTCGCGACTGCCGAATCCGTTGCCATGAACTGCTTCTCCCTGTAATCCGCTTGCTGAAGGCTGCGCGGAATTTCACATTTCGTTGCCTAAAGCCTAGCCCCTGAGCCGACCGCCGAAACCTGTACCGAGGTACAGGGCAAGGTAAGGATCCGGACGTGATGACCCGCCCCTCGGAACATTCCTGATAGCGCGACGCGGCGCAGCCGCAGCGACGCATTCATGACCCACCCCCGGCCCGCTGTCCGGGCTGCGCGAGAAGCAGGACGAGGTGAACCCTGTCCCTGACCTCGAGCTTCCTGAAGATCGACCCGAGGTGCATCTTTAAGGTGCGTTCCGTCATCCCCAGTTGGAGAGCAATCTCCTTGTTGCCGGCCCCGGTCGACACTGCGAGCGCGACCTCGCGCTCCCGGACCGTCAGCGTCTCGAAACCGGGCGGGGGTGCCTCCGGTTCGGAAGAGATTGATCGCCGGAGCGTGCGAATCATCCGGCCCATCACACCGGGTGAAACCCACAGACCCCCTGCAGCGACCGTACTGGCAACCGCCCGCAGGATCGCGGTATTGGCAAGGCTGTGACAGTAGCCGTGAGCTCCTGCCTCGAAGGCGGTGATCGCTTCGTCATCACCGGGCTGCCTCGAATGGACCACGACGCGACTGCGCTCCGCCTGTTCGCTCACGAGTTCCGTCCAGCGATCGATACCGGCGCTGATCCAGCACACGTCGATGGGGTGCGCTTCCCGCTCCACGAAAGGAGGATGGCGCAATGCTGCACCAGGAAAGGCCTCACGCCACCGTGGCGAGGGGTTTTCAGCGGGTGCCATCTTGAAGACATGCATCGTCAACGCTCCGTGAAGGCGACCTGTGTCGCCTGCAGGATCGGCTGCAGCAGATACTGGAGAATCGTCCTCTTCCCCGTGAGGATCTCGACCTCTGTCACCATCCCCGTGATGATCGGAAAATCCTGGCCAAAACCCGGCTCTTCGGTCCGCACGCGCACCGTGTAGAACGTGTTTCCCTCCTCATCGACGATTGAGTCGGGACTGATGTGCTCTACCGTTGCGCTGAGTCCTCCAAAGATCGCGAAGTCATAGGCGGTGAACTTCACCCTGGCCTCGAGTCCCGGACGCAGGAACGCGATATCCCTCGGAGACATTCTCGCCTCGACCAGAAGCTGATCGTCCAGCGGGACGACCTCGGCGACCTCCCGGCCTGGCGCAATCACGCCACCCCGCGTGGTCACGAACAGGCGTTGTACAACCCCCCGCATCGGAGAGCGCACTTCGGCCAGGCGAACCCGATCCTCGAGCGCCGTGGTCCCCTCTGCGATCTCCGAAAGGCGTCCAAGGGTCTCCGAAAGTTCGCTTCGCCATTGATTCTTGGATGTAAGCTCGCCCTCCCGAATCCTCGCCTCCGACTCGCTGATCGCCGATTGCAGACGCCGGATCTGTGCGTCGGCCTGGTCTCTCTCCCCCCTTGCACGCGAGACCTCCCGCTGCAGGCGCAGCACGTCGACCTCTGAAACCGCGCCCGAGGCAACCAGGGGCTCGGTCACCTGGAGCTCGCGTGATGACAGCTCAAGTGTCCGCACAGCCTGAGCGCGCCGTGCCCGCGCCTCGTTCAGTTCCTGCTCCCGCTGCTCCAGTTGATCCCGGGCAATGGCGATCCGCGCCTCGAGTTCCTGCTGACTCGTCTCGAACAAACGCATCTCCTGTTCCAGGACTGCACTGGGAGTGGCCGAAAGCTCTTGCGTCAACTCGAAGGAGTTCCCGGCGACCAGCGCCGACAACCGGGCGGCACGGGCATGCAACGCAGACTCGCTGGCCCGGGTCTCGCCAAGATCCGCGAGAAAGCGCGTGGGATCGATACGGATCAGGACCTGGCCCTCATCGATGACCTGACCTTCGCGCACGAGAATCTCGGACACCACCCCCCCGTCGAAGGACTGAATGACCTGAAGCTGCGCCGAGGGAATCACGCGCCCATCACCTCTGGCCACCTCGTCGACTTCGGCCACCGACGCCCAGAACACCAGAACGGCAAACACGACCACCAGCGTGTAGAGCAGCCCGCGGGCCCGTGCCGGACGCTGCTGTATCAGCGTCCATTCGGCGTCCGATTCCCAGCCGCCCAGGTCATCACCGACCCCGCGAACCCTGCGCTCACGACGGTTCATGCGCTGAGCCGACCCGTCACAGGGCGCGTCTGAACAAAATGCCGGGGATCCCTTTGACTCATGCCCTTGCCTTCTTGATACGACCCTCACGCAACGCCCCGAGAACCTGGTCCTTCGGCCCGTCGGCGACGATGCGGCCCTGGTCCACTACGAGGACGCGATCGACCAGTTCCAGCAGCGAGGTGCGATGGGTGATCAGGATCGTCGTTCTCCCCTCGATAAAGCTGGCCAGACGCTTCCTGATGGTGCGTTCGGTCGACTGATCCATTGCACTGGTGGGTTCGTCCAGCAGGAGGATCCCGGGTTCGTGGATCACTGACCGGGCAATACCCACGCTCTGCCGCTGACCGCCGGACAGGCGGCTGCCCCGCTCACCCACCTGCATGTCGACCCCCTGAGGGTGCGCATTGATCAGATCCTCCATCCCGCTGATCCGGATCGCCCGAAGGATCGCATCGTCATCCGCAAGCGGGTTACCCATCACGATGTTTTCCCGCAACGTGCCGTAGAAAAGCGTGACATCCTGGGAGACATGACCGATGCCGCGGCGGAGTTCGGCGGGATCCATCTGCCTGAGATCAACGCCATCGACGAACACCGCTCCACCGGTAGGCCGATATAAGCCGAGCGCCAGCTTGGCGATGGTCGTCTTGCCTGAGCCCACACGGCCTAGCACAGCCACGTGTTCGCCGGCCGCAATACGGAAGGAGACATCTCTCAGGACTGGCGTCGTTTGATCCGGATAGCTGAAGGCAACGCCCCGGAACTCGATGTCACCCTGAATACGCGGGCGACTCAGGAAAGTCGAACCCGCCGGGCGCTCCACCTCCTTCGTCATCACCTGGTTCAATGACTCCAGTGCGGTGGAGGCCTGATGGTAATGGATCATCAGACCCGCCGCCTGGCCGATCGGAGCCATCGCGCGGGCGGCGATCAGATACACCATGATCAGGGCGCCCACGGTCAACGCCCCGTCGATGATCAGGAACACGCCCATCACCATCACGGCAACGCCGACCATGCGCTGCGCCCAGCTCGCGCCATTGGAAACGCTCGCGGAAAGCATCCGGTTCCGTGCACTCTCCCGGGCGATGTGCGCGGTCATCTTTTCCCATACAGCCTGGATCCGGCCCTCGGCGCCCAGGGTCTTGATGGTCTCTGCAGCGGTGAGACTCTCTACCAGGGTCGAGTTGCGCTGTGCCTTCGCCCGGTAGATGGTCTCCGCAAGCTCCTTCAGTTTGCGGTGCACCACGAGCACCCAGAGTCCGAGGATCAACGCGCCGATCACTACCGGTATCGCAAGCGGCCAGGCCACCAGCGCGATGATGGCGATGAAAAAAAGCGCAAAGGGCAAATCGACGAAGGCCAGTACGGTCGCGGACGAGATGAAGCTGCGGACCGATTCGAAGCTGCTCAGACGTGCGGCAAAGGCGCCCACCGAGGGTGGATGATCCTCCATGCGCATGCCGAGCCCCCGTTCCATGATCACCGACGACAGCTTCACGTCGGCCCGGGCCGCCGCCTTGTCGACGAAATAGGCGCGCATCGAGCGCAGCAGCAGGTCGGCAACGAGCACAACCACCACGCCTGCCGCGAAAACATAGAGCGTCTCGACGGCGTGATTCGGGACCACGCGATCGAAGACGTTGCGCACAAACAGAGGCATTGCGAGCGCGAAGACATTCACCATGGCGGCCGCGACCAGCACGTCGCGGTACAGGCCGCGGTTTTCGCCGATTACGCTCCAGAACCAGTGCCCGCTCGAATCCTTGGACACCTCGGGGCTGCGCGCATCCATTCGGAACGAAGGCCGCGCGTAGATCGCCCAGCCGGAGTACATCGACTTGAGCTGCGGCCAGGACACATCCGACCGACTCTCGCCCAATTCGGGGTAGACGATCGATGCGACCGAACGGTCCTCGTTCCAGCCCACCAGCACGCAGGCTTCGTCACCCTCGAGGAGCAGGACTGCCGGGAGCAGTTCATCCCGTAAATGTCGTGGATCCCGCTCCACGATGCGGCTGCTCAGGCCAGCCCTCCGGGCTGCGCGATCGAACAGTGAAGGGGTCAGCCTTCCGTCAGACGCAGGCAAGCCACTCATCGCCGCGTCCCGCGTGAGCTGCGCCCCGTGCGAACGGGCAATCAGCAGCAGGCTTTCAAGCAGAGGATCGCCCTGACCGTCCGCGGCCCGCCCAATCGCAGCCTCCGATGTATCCTCTTCTGTCCAGACAGAGGTATTGTCGGGCACGTCCTGATGTCCCTTTTCCGGCCCGAGCTCGTCGTCGGCCGTCAACGGTTCATCTGCGCTCCGGTTAGTGGCCAGGCGATCGTTCACTTGCACCTCGGGTAAAAGGCCGATACATCATAAGTTCTCGGCCGCGCCAGGTGAAGATTGAGACCGCCGGATAAGGACGTCCGCAAGGGAGGTATCGGGGGATTCAACCGGTAAAAGAGACGGGAAGCCAGCCCCCTGGCCGATGGTTTCCCGGCGCCGGATCGCCGGGACAGCCAGCTCCGCCGCAATCAACGAAACGGCGACATCGGCATCAGGCTTTCGGGTCGTGTGAAGCGGTTGATGTCCACGGACATCCGGCCCATCGTTCCGGTCATCGTCGCCATCGAATGGTTCATCTGCGACATCGA
>PXEP01000128.1 GCA_003566155.1 Candidatus Acetothermia bacterium
CCATGACAATGCTATGCCCAGACGGACCCGTGCCGGTGAACCTCATGGTATCCTGCCAGGTCACTTTGATGTCCATGGGGCATTGTAAGGCATAGCATGAACCAGCGTGTGGCCTGTAGCCCCTCCCCTCAGTCCCAATGAGAGCGCTCTGCGGGGCCAGGGCCCCCGCATCGTTGGCAGTGGTTCGATGTTCCCACAAGCCACAAGCTACGAGCCATAAGCTACAGGACGACAAACAACGAGGGCTTCGGCCGGTATAAGGCGAGCGAAGTGGCGCCAAGGCCACGTTTACAAATTTTGAGCAATAAACAACCTTGCAATATGCGGTCCGTTCGGCTAACTTTGCCGTTGTGGAAGAGAAGATAGAGCGACTAGCACAGGTCTTCGCCGCGCTCGGAAGCTCCGAGAGATTGAGGATCGTGGGGTACCTGGCTGGCGATGAACAGCCTAACTGTGGCGACCTGGCGTCCCGCTTGGGACTGTCCGCGCCGAGCGTGTCCTATCACCTGCGGGCATTGGAAAGCGCGGGACTCATCCGACGCATGAGGCGAGGCCAGCGACGATGTGTGATGCTGACGCCCAAGCTGAAGGAATTGGTGCGGCCGGAATTGCTGCACCATATCAAGGAAGGAGGTAGTTAAATGGAACGAGAGGTCATCGTATACAGCACACCCACCTGCCCGTGGTGCCAAGTGGTGAAAAAGCATTTGGACGAGCGGGGCATAGCTTACAAAGAGGTGGACGTATCGTCCGATCAACAGGCGGCTATGGACATGATTCGCAAGACAGGGCAACAGGCGGTACCAGTGGTGGACATAGACGGAGAACATGTGATCGGTTTTGACCAGGAGAAGATCGACCAGCTACTCGCCGCCCGCGAGACGTAAACCCTAACCTACTGGATCAAGCAGGGGGTTTTGCCCCGGGCACGGGGCGCGTGCGAGTGATTTTCGTTCCGCCAACGGTGGCGCCGGTTCCGAGGATCCGGACAACAAAGAGGCGAAGGCGGACCAAGCTGTCTTCAAGAATCCGGCTGGCGGGCACGCCATAATGGCATAGACTCCATCCAGTCCATCTGGGAGGAGGCGACTCGGCTATGGATGTGCACGCGGTCCGTCGGGATTTCCCCATCCTGGGGCGACAGCAGGGAGACAACCCTCTTGTGTACCTGGATTCGGCAGCTACCAGCCACAAGCCCACCGCAGTGATCGAGGCGATGGCCGCTTTCTACCGGCGGAGCAACGCCAACGTGCACCGGGCGCTCTACGAGCTGGCTGCGGAGGCCACAGAGATGTACGAGGGGGCCCGAGCCAAGGTGGCCGGCCTGCTAGGGGCTTCGGCGGAGGAGATCGTGTTCGTCCGGGGGACCACCGAGGCGCTCAACCTGGCCGCATACACGCTGGGCGAGGCCCGCGTGCAGGCCGGGGATAGCATAGTGGTGACCGAGATGGAACACCATGCGAACCTCGTGCCTTGGCAGCAGGCGGCTCGGAGGCAAGGCGCGCGACTGCAAGCGGTGCCGATAACCGAAGGCGGCGAACTGGACTTTGCTTCCTACGAACGCGTGCTCTCCTCGGGGGCCAAGGTGGTGGCGCTGACCCATGCTTCCAACCTCCTGGGGACGATCAACCCCGTCCCGGAGCTATCGGATATCGCTCACCGTGCGGGGGCTGTCGTGGTGGTCGATGCGGCGCAGACCGTTCCCCACATGCCGGTGTCTGTGAGCGAGCTCGGAGCGGACATGCTGGCGTTCTCCGGCCACAAAATGCTTGGCCCGACCGGAATCGGGGTTCTGTGGGCGCGCCACGAACTTCTAGAGGAACTCCCGCCGTACATGACCGGCGGTGAGATGATCAGTGAAGTACATCTGGATGGGGCTACATGGGCGAGACCGCCCCGGAGGTTCGAGGCGGGGACGCCCCCGTTTGCCCAGGCCGTAGGGTTAGGGGCTGCCGTTGATTATCTTAGTCAGTTGGGACTGAGGGATGTGCGAGCCCACGATGTCGGGCTTGTGCAGAGGATGTTGGAGGGTCTAAGTTGCCGTCCGTATATCAGTGTATATGGGCCGCTGGATCCGTCTGCGCGGGCCGGACTGGTGTCGTTCAACCTGAGAGGAGTCCACCCACACGATGTGGCCACACTTCTTGATCAGGAGGGTGTAGCCATTCGGGCGGGTCACCATTGCGCCCAGCCACTGGTGCGGCGGTTGGGTGTGGCGGCCACCTGCCGCGCGTCGTGCTACGTGTATAACACCGGCGGCGAGGTGGAAACGCTGCTTTCCGCGCTGGATGAAGCATGGAGGATACTCCGATGAAGGGTTACGGGGAGATAATCTTGGATCACTGGCGCCGTCCTCGTAATAAGGGGCGGCTACCCGCGCCGGATCGGGAGGCGGTGGAGGCCAACGCGCTGTGTGGGGACGTGGTCCGCATGCAACTGGAACTGGAAGGCACACGGGTGTCCGCCGCGATGTTCGACGGGCAGGGATGTGCGATATCCCAAGCGGCGGCATCGCTTCTCACGGAGAGAATCAAGGGTAAGCCCGTCGGACAACTCGCCCAGCTTGCCGACCAAGAGATGCTCAGTGCGTTGGGCGAACTGACGTCTACGCGGTCTAGTTGCGCGCTGTTGGCCTTGTGGGCGCTTCGGCAAGCTCTGAAGGAGGACCAATGAAGGGCATTGTGCTTGTGTTGTTCCTGTTGGGATGGAGTAGCGTGGGTGGGGGCGACGTGGTCCCCACGGGACTCATCCCCGTTCCCGATGAGCCGGTGTTCGGTGTCGAGCTGGCAGCTTCTCGCTCAACCTATGCCCCTGGAGAGCTACTGCAAGTGAAGTTTTCCTTGACCCACGATGCCTATGTGTATTTGTACAACGTGACAACGGAAGGGGAAGTGAAGCTTCTGGCTCCCAACCGCTTTCTGCAGGAGACTCGCTTCCCCGCCGGCACGCACACCTTGCCTACAGAAGGGTGGCGGATGCGCCTTACTGAGCCCGAAGGCATGGAGTACCTGCAGCTTGTTGCTACCGCCGAGCCGCTTGATTTCTACGAGGCCGAGAGGTTCGCAGAGGAGCCGTTTTTGGAGTTCTCCGATCCGAAGGCGTTCGCCGATCAACTGACCGAGCTTGTGGGAGAACGGTGGGGTACAGCTTGGACCGGCTTTCGCATCTACCAGCCCCGGGCCATGCTTCATGTGGAAAGCCGCCCGCGCGGGGCCGCAGTGTGGGCCGGCGGCCGCAGGCTGGGCACTACGCCCTTTATGGGTACGGTGCACGCCGGAGCGACCACGGTGGAGATAAGGCTAACCGGGTACGAAACGGTTACCCGCAGGGTGGAGCTGGGCGACGGAGATGAGGCGCATATCGTCGTGGAACTCTCGCCGACCCGGCCCCGCGTTCCGCGGCCCCCCACGGCGGACGTAGAACTCCCGCTGGGGGTAGGCTTCACATTCGGCTTCGACCCCGCTCATCCCGCCCCCGAGGCCTTCTCCGTCGGCTTTGAACTATGGTCGGAGGTGGTGGGGTTAGGTTTTGCGATCAGCGGGCCTCCGCCGACGGTAGACGGGGGGGCGCCGGGTCTCGAAGAAACCGTCCCGGTAGGTCCCAAGCTGGAGGCCTATGCCGCCGGCTGGTTGAGCTTGGAAAACGACCTGGGACTGTACCTCACTGTGGGAATGAGCTTTCAGGAGATGGTCGACCTTCCGGGGTGGGAGCCCCAAGGGGCCTACCCTGCTGTGGTGATCGAGCCTGACCCCGCCGACTTCTACTGGGAAGCGACGCCCGCGTTCGGAGTTGGCTTGGGAGTGGAGTTGGGCGGCTGGAGAGTGTACTTTGGCTGGAACACAAGCCGTGGTGCCGTTCTCGGACTGACGCTCACCCCGTAGCAGAGGAGAGTCTGTCCTAGCTTGCGTGGACAGAGGGGTTGGCGGCATACTTCGCGGGTCGGGTAGGCTGTTTCGATGACCAAGTTCGGGGCGCTGGCCGTTGCTTTGTTTGCTGCTGTGGTGGCTCTCATCGTGGCCTCTTCGGCGCGCTGGCCTGCTCCTACCCCTGCTCCTCCCCGACGTCCGGAACCTGTAATCGTGGTTGTGGACGCCGGTCATGGAGGTCATGACCCGGGGGCCATCGTCCATGGGGTTCAGGAAAAACGTATAGCACTGGAGCTGGCGCTGCGTGTCTCCGAGTTGGCCGGGGAGGAACCATGGATAGAGATTCTCCTGACCCGCTCCGGTGATTACTACGTCGACCTAAGGGAGCGGGTGGGGATGGCCGAGCGGGAGGGCGCCGCCATGTACATTTCCATCCATGCGAACGCCAACGCAAGCACCACCATCTGTGGTGCGGAAACGTGGGTCCACGAGTCCGTACGCCCCGGGGATGTGAGCTGGAAGCTGGCTGAGGTTATACAGAGGAACTTGGTGAACGCCACTGGGGCGACGGACCGCGGAGTGCTCCGCCAGCCGCTCTACCTCCGGCACACGGACCTGCCTGCCGTTCTGGTGGAGGTAGGCTATTTGACCTGCCCGCGGGAGCACCAGCTTCTGCAGAATCCTGAGTACAAGGAACGCATAGCTGAAGGCATATGGCGGGGAATCGTCGAATTCGTGAGGTAACGTGGCAGCCAGGGCTGCCACGTTATCCGCTAGGCTAGGATTTCACCCGTTCTTTGACCTCGGCATCCTCGTGGACCTCAAGGGAGTCCGAATACTCCACACGGCCGATGCGGCAGCCGGGTCCGATACGCACGGTTGCCCCGCGTACGACCTCTGCGCGCGTGGATTCCAGGTACACCTCATCGCCTTCGATGCTCCTTGCCCGCAGTGAACCTCCGCCGAAACCCATCCGGAACCCGCGGGTGAGGCTAATCTGTACGTTGAATCCTGTATCCCCCCGGATCTCAATCTTTTCCCCACCGATTTCGTCCACCCGACTCTCCCCCACCAGGCGGACCTCCACACGATCGGCGCTGAGAAGCCCCTCGATGTTGAACTTGCCCGAGGAGGTGAACACATCGCTCTCCACGTTTCTCCCCACAGCCAGGGTGCCGCTACACCGCACGTAATGGGAGGTGAGTCCGCCGGCTATGCGCTGAGAGCCTGAGCACCTGAATTCCCCCGCTTTTAGGTTCCCCTCCACAGCGCAAGCCCCAGAACCCTGGAAGGACTCTGTCTCCACATCGCTGGTGAACCTTCCCGAGCCGGACACGGTGATTTCCCGTGCCCTGACGGTACCCATAACCCGCCCCGAACCGGATATGCGAATCTCCTCAGCGGTAAGGTCCCCGTCGACACGACCCGCCCCGGAGATGCGGACATTGCCGTAGTCCCCTCCGCCGATCTTTCCCGATCCTGAAATGGAGACGTTCTGCTTGGCCATCACCGCACCTCCCCTAGCTTGATCTTGACGCG
>PXEP01000077.1 GCA_003566155.1 Candidatus Acetothermia bacterium
CCAATCCCTCACCCGTAATCTGAGGGAGCTTAGGCATGAACGTGCAGTGTCAGTCCCCGTCGCTCTACTCTCGTGAGCTTGAGGTTCCCAACTCCAACCTCTTCGATGTGGAGCTGCGCTGCTTCCCGCAGGTTGGCCAACGCATCATTCTGATCTTCTCCTTGCGTGTATATGTCGAGGCCCCCTCTCCCACGCATGTTATTACCCCCAAGGCTCGGCGCAGACCAGCTGCGCCGCTCCACCCAAGGGGGGTTGCTTTTCCCACCACTGGCCACACGCTAGCCCAAGCCATGCGAACCGGGGTACCGGGTCTGTGCAGGCCACACGCTGCCCTTATGCGTCACACACCACAGACGCTTTCCCACAAGCTGTGTCAGCCTCCTGCGTCACTCCCCGATCCACCCCTTCTCTCGCAGAACTCTATCGGCGAGGCGGATCTGGTTCGGCGTGAACTGGTCCTTTCGGTCCGCCCAGCTGCGGAACATGCTGATTAGCTCCTTCTCTGAAGCTGGATTCTCCCGGGTGATGATCCAGTGCACTGTGGACAGTAACTCAAGCCCAAACGGCGATTCAAAGCCATCAACAAGATCGGCAACCCGCTCAAAACGCTCGGCCGTCTCCGGTCGCTCGTCCAAAAATCGGCGAGCGTCCTCCACTGCCCCGGGGACGATCTCGAGGACCTTGTCGGGGCTGTCTCCTCCTGCACCATATCCGGATGTGTAGTACCCTTCGGTAGTGTTGAGGAGGTGACGTAGGTTCTCTGCGTAAGGGCCATAGACACCCTTGACGAAGCGGAGCTTCAGAGGCTCCCCCGTCTCTTGCATGAAATACATGATCTTATGGACCTCAAGAAGGGAGACGAAAGGATCCAGTAGGCCGTTCAGATAGCGATCCATCAGTCCCACGAGGGCCGCACGGGCCGGAGTCATCTGGGGGACGCTCCCAGCTCGCACGCTTTTCGGAACCTCGGGTGTTCCAGCTGGTTCGAACAGCACAACGCGTACGTCTCCAAGGTCTCCCAGTGCCTTCTCAATCTGACTGCGAACCTCCGACCAATCAAGGCCGCCCAGCCCAGCCCCGAGCGGAGGAAGTGCAACGGAGCGGATACCCCGCTCTTGGATTACGTCCACTAGTGACTGCAAACCTACTTCGATATCCGCTATTCGCGCCTTCCCTCGCCAGTGACGCTTGGTAGGGAAGTTGATAATGTACCGTGGGTTCGTCATCTGGCCGGTCTCGAAGACGAAAGGCCGACCTGGCTTTACCTCCTGACGGCGACAAGCAGCGGCGAACTCCTTAAAGTTTTCCGGCCAGGCTTTCTTGAACTGAAGAGCGATGCCCCGGCCCATGACGCCGACGCAGTTGACCGAGTTGACAAGGGCCTCTGCATCCTCACATAGGATGTTGCCCCTCTTGTACTCAATCATGTCGGCCTCCTTGCCCTCAATAGTACCACTCTGGAAGGATTTCGACACTTGGAGTGGGGGAACAAGCCGCAACCGCGGTGCTCACCTGGCGCCCGATCGATGCGTTGCTCACTCCTATACGCTCGACCAGGCTGAAAGGTAAGCATCCGTGGACAAGGAACTCCGCCTGTTTCCGACTTCGTACATCTGGATCTCGAAAGTCGGTTGCTGCGATGGCTTGCCAGTCGAGCCACCCCAGCTCATGTAACCCTGTTCTAAATTCGGCGTACTTGGACCCTGCGTTCGTGCGGGAGAACGCCCACGGCACACCTTGGCCGTCGGCCCAGCGGACGACGTGCTTCAGGTCAGCCTCCAGGTGCACAATCGGGCTCTGGCCACCTCGGTAGGACAGTTCGGGACGGTTACGCATGAAGATCACATACAGCATTACCGAGCGCGGGCAGAAGTAGAATGGAACGTAATCACCGACCTTGGTCCCAGGATGGCATGCGACCTCCAGAGCCGTCACGCGGCGGCGCTTAATTGAGGACATGCCAATCTCTCGTACGGAACCGCCACGCCTGAGGATCGCTGCATCTGAGAGCAAGCATCCGTCTAGAACAATGCTTGGGAGGTTTTCAACATGAGTGATATGGTAGATCTTCGGGCAGCTCGGTTGGGGCATCATGAGGCTTCTTCCCCTATTGGCGAAGCGACGTAATGCACACGCCCTCTGCTCAACCGGGTGGAGTGTGTCCAGCAGTGCGTTGCGCTTCCGTCCGCTCCCCCGCCTGTGTCCCAATCGGATCGCAGCTGGAGGGCCGCGGTCATGTCTGCCCTCGGAGCTCTTTGACCACGGGGTCGGGGGTGCCGTGAGCGAACGTGAACGAGGGGACTAACACCTCGTCGCCGGGGCTTCGGTCCTGAAGGGCTTGCTACTCGTCAAGCAGATCCCCTTTGCTCAGGGTCTTGCCCTCTCTGAGTTCGCTCTTGGCCTCCGCCCACCGGTCCCTCAGCGCTGATCTTAGGTTCGGACTGAGCATGATCTCCAAGGTTTCCAAATCGCCCGGCGACAGTTCCTCCAGCGCCTTTGCCAACTGCTCCAGACCTATTTCAACCTTCGGCACATGAACCTCCTCTTGCCCCACCTGTCAAGGCTATCCAGCACGCTGTGAGACGGCAAGCTCTCGGACCACCTATTCCTGCGCCGACGCATGAATCCCGCTGTCCCTACAGACGTACAGTACCCTCATTGGGAGATGGTGTGTCTCGGGACCTTGTCCTCGACGTTGACGGGGTTTGTGCCCGCCGTCTTCTTCGGCGCAGACAAGCTACCCCGCTACCACCTCATCCATCCGTAGCGTCGGAGCTTGCCTCCGACGTTGGTCGCATCTTGTATGCGACGTTATCGGGCCTTGTGCCCGACGGGCTCGGCGCAGACCAGCTGCGCCGCTTCAACTCAGGGTGGTGGGCGCAGACGAGCTTCGCCGCTTCCTACAAAGAAAAGTGGGCACAGCTAAACGCCTGTATTACACTGTATTATTGATCCTAATGTGCCCGGGACCGGCGGTATTACCAGAGGATGAAAGGGGGTAGATAGGATGAGAAAAACGATCAGGCGGAAGTCCGAGAGCAAGAGTGAAAAGAAGCTCCCGGATATGAGGAACTGGAGCGACGAGCGAATAGCGGAGTTTTGGGAGACACATGATTCGACTGACTACCTGGACCAAGGGGAAGATGTGGAATTCGATGTTGACGCTCCCGCGGACTACCGGGTGATTTCGCTCCGTCTGGAAGGGGGGGACATCGAACGGGCGAAGCATGTGGCCAGGGAAAAGGGCGTCCCCTACACAGTGCTTCTCAGGATGTGGATCAAGGAGAAACTGGACCAGGCATAGCGTCTACTCGACTCCGACGCTGATCGGGCCTTGTCGAATCCGGCGCAGACAAGCTACGCCGCTCCCTTCTCCTCACGCCTTACGCCTCACTCCTCACTCCCATACGTCGGCACAAGCTCGCGCAGCGCCGCGCGGATCCCCTCCACATCGTGCGCGCAGGCGGCCGCGTGTAGGCGCGCGAGCCTCTCGCCGAGCAGGTCGGGCGGCGCCGTGCCGCGTGCCACGTAGATCTTCTCGTGGTGGGTGGCGTTGGTCCCCTCCTCGGCGGTCATGATGTCCTCGAACATTTTCTCCCCGGGCCTGAGGCCGGTGAACTCGATCTCGATATCCTCGCCGGGCTCCAAGCCCGACAGGCGGATCAGTTCCTCGGCCAAGTCCACGATCTTCACCGGCTCCCCCATGTCCAGCACGTACACCGAGCCGTTTTCCCCCAGGCCGCCTGCCTGCAGGACGAGCTGGGCCGCCTCGGGGATCGTCATGAAGTACCGCCGCATCTCCGGGTCGGTGACCGTCACCGGCCCGCCCCGGCGGATCTGCTCCTTGAACAGCGGTACCACGCTCCCCCTGCTTCCGAGGACGTTCCCAAAGCGCACCGAAACATAGGCCGCTTCCTCGGGCGCCCGCCGCGCCGCCTCTTGGACGATGTACTCGGCCACGCGCTTGGACGCCCCCATCACCGAGGTGGGGTTGACCACCTTGTCGGTGGACACGTTCACGAACCGTTCCACGCCGTGCTCCAACGCCAGCTCGACCAGAGCTTTCGTCCCGAACACGTTGTTCAACACGGCCGCGGCTGGGTTCTCCTCCATCAAAGGCACGTGTTTATGCGCGGCGGCATGGAAGATCACCTGGGGGGCGCACTCCCGAAACACGTGCCCGAGCTGTTCCCGCTGCTGGACGTCGACGACCAGCGTCCGCCGGGGAAGCTCGGGAAACCGCTGCGCAAGATCGTGGGCGAGCTCAAACAGGCTGTTCTCCCCCCGGCCCAGGAGGAGCACCTCCTTCGGGCGGAACCGGGCCACCTGGCGCACGATCTCTGCCCCGATTGACCCGCCGGCTCCGGTGACCAGCACCACCCGCCCTTCTAGGTACCCCGAGATCTCCTCCAAATCGAGCTCCACCGGATCGCGCCGGAGCAAGTCTTCCAAGGACACCTCGCGGATCTGGCTCACCGACACCTTGCCGGCCAGAATCTCGTACATCCCGGGGATGATCCGGTAGCCTAAAGAAGCCTCCCGGGCCAACTCCACCACCCTGCGCACCACGTGCCCCGGCGCCGAAGGGACGGCGATCAGTACCTCGTCGGCGCCGGTCCTGTCCGCTGCGCGGGGTAGATCCTCGAGGCCCCCCAGCACGCGGATCCCCATGAACCTGAGGCGGGCCTTCCCGGGATCGTCGTCCAGGAAGCCGACCGGCCTCCCCCCGATCTCCGGGTGGCGGAGCATCTCCCGGGCGATCATCGTCCCCGCCTCCCCGGCGCCCACGACCAGTACCCTGCGCTCCTCGCCCGCGGCCAGCCTGCGCGTGCGCTCACTTCCACTACGGACGGCCACCCGGGCACCCCCCAGGAACACGAGCGCGAGCCCCCCGCTGATCACCGGCACGCTGCGGGGGATGGGCACGGTCCCTGTGAGGGCCATCCCCACGAAGAACATGACCACGGTGCCGAGCCCCACGGCCCACCCCAGGTGCCACAGGTCCCGCAATCCCACTCGGTACCAGCTCTGCCGATGCAAGGCGAATGCCCAAATCAGTCCCGCGCGCACGGGAAGCCCCACAGCGGCCTGCACAAGGAGACTCAGCTCAAACCCAGGTCGGAACCCTTCGAACCGCAGGATGTAGGCAAGCGGCACAGCTGCCGTCCACAGCAAAAGATCGATCAGCAGTTTGCACCATGGCCGGCTGAGGGCGTACATGCCCTTACGGACACAGGAGAACATCTGTGTTATCGGCTCCCCCTTACGCTGCCCGGACAAGTTGGCATGAACAACTCTAGCGTATGCACGGCCCCCTGAAAAGCCGCTACAGCATCTTGCCGAGCGTCAACACCTCCCGCTCCACCTCTCGAGCGTCGGGGCTTGCCCCCGACGTAATCGG
>PXEP01000118.1 GCA_003566155.1 Candidatus Acetothermia bacterium
ACATCGGTGAGCGCCGCGAGGGCAAGGAAGGCGAAGGCAAGCAAGAGGCGATCAACCAGCACGGCCCATGCCGTCGGTACGAGCATGAGCCCCCGGAACAGCGTGAGGGCGTTGGCCAGGTTCATGGGGGAATGATACCTACGTGTGACTGAGGCACCAATTCGCGCTTTCCACCACGTGCGGGTATACTACGGCCGACCCGCCGTAACTTCTCAGTGAGGTGATCAAATGGGTACTCGCAGGATCGTCATCATGGGAGCCGCCGGGCGCGATTTCCATAACTTCAACGTAGTATTCCGGGATAATGAAGCCTACGATGTAGTGGCATTTACCGCAACGCAAATCCCCGGAATCGAAGGGCGACGCTATCCCGCGGAGCTCGCCGGGCGATGCTATCCTGAGGGCATCCCCATTGTACCGGAAGCGGAGCTACCGGAACTGGTAAGAAACCATGATGTTGACGCGGTCGTGTTCGCCTACTCCGATGTGTCCCATCAGCATGTCATGGAGAGGGCGGCCACAGTGGCAGCGGCCGGTGCTGATTTCTGGTTGTTGGGCCCCAAAGCCACTGAACTGGTTTCCTCCGTTCCTGTAGTGGCCGTGTGTGCTGTGCGGACCGGCTGCGGGAAGTCGCAGACGACCCGCAAAGTGGCCCAGCTGCTCGAGGACAGCGGCAAGCGCGTGGCCATCGTACGCCATCCTATGCCCTACGGCGATCTGGCAGCGCAAGCCGTACAGCGGTTTGCTGACTACGGCGACTTGGACGCTGCGCGGTGCACGATAGAGGAGCGGGAGGAATACGAGCCACATCTGGACCGGGGGAACGTGGTGTACGCCGGAGTGGATTACGAGGCGATCCTCCGGCGGGCGGAGCAGGAAGCGGACGTGATCCTGTGGGATGGTGGCAACAACGACATGCCGTTCTACCGGCCGGATGTGCATATCACAGTTGTCGATCCTTTGCGGCTGGGGCATGAGGCTACTTACTGGCCCGGTTCGGTCAACGCTCGGGTTGCTGATGTCCTGGTGATCAACAAGCTGGACTCGGCGTCGATGGAGCAGGTGACCGAGTTACGTGATGCCTTGTACAAGCTCAATCCTGGAGCGCTGGTAATCGAGGCCGCTTCTCCGATCACCGTCGACGATCCGGAGGTGATCCGCGGGAAGCAAGTGCTGGTTGTGGAAGACGGTCCGACAGTGACGCACGGGCAGATGCCTTACGGAGCAGGCATGGTGGCCGCGCGCAGGCTGGGAGCTACTCCGGTCGACCCGCGTCCGTACGCATGCGGTTCGCTGGCGGAAGTGTTTTCTTCCTATCCTCATCTGGGTCCGGTGCTCCCCGCCATGGGTTACGGTGAACAGCAGATAAAGGAGCTTCAGGAGACGATCTCCCGGGTCCCTTGTGAAGCCCTGGTGGTGGGCACCCCGATCGACCTCAGGCGACTCCTTGACGCGAACCTGGCGGCTACCAGGACCCGATATGAGCTACAGGAAATAGGTAGTCCCACATTGAAGGACGCGTTGGCCTCTGTCCTTTAGACATTGGTTACGGAAGGCCCGGACAAACTATGCCGGGCCCCGTTACCTCCTTCCGGGAAACACGCACACTATACGGCTAGCCTGTCCGGTGAGGAGGGCTACCGTGAGCAGATTATTAGTAACGCTGGTGGCTATAGGAGTAATTGGGCTGTTGCCCACAGACGGTTTTGGGGGCGGGGCAAACTTCGGTGGTTCGTTGGGCATGGAATTTGCCTTCACCCCGCTTCCGCCCGCCGATGTCGTTATCAGTACAGACATCAACCTGGGGCTTAGATTTGCTGGTGGAGGAGTGTCCAGCCGCACGCGGCTAACATGGGACGGCATCGAGGCCGCATGGCTCAGCCTGATGTGGGATCTCGATATCGTAGAAATTAGGAACACGATGCGGTTCGACCCGTGCTTCTCCAGGTATCAGCTTCAGGCGAGCGGCGGGTGGTGCATCTGTGAGTGGGCCGTGATCGATGTTGGCGGGCTACTGCTGCTGGAGGACTTAGCTGACCCCTGTGAACCGTCAGATTACACAGTAGGGCTGGCGCTGGATCTAGGGTTCAAGATGGACTATGGGTTCTGGCTCCGTAGCATTACCGGGTTCGGGGTGTGGGATCTCTATCATCTGGTGGACGATAGTCCCCACACCGACGTGGTCGCAGCGCCACAGTGGTGGTTCGAGGAGCAGCTACTTGGAGTGGGGTTCCGCTCCCCGTGTTTCTCGGTGGACAGCTGGATGTTGTTCAGCGACTTGGGGCTGCTGTGGGCTCGTCTGGGGACCGCATACCGCTGGTCGCGACCCGATCTGGAGGTGGGCTCCAGGCTTACTTGGGCTGCGGGCCCCACGTTTGACTCGGCGCAACTCATCGTATCCGGCACCTTGGCCCCGGTTAGCGTGCGCTCGGTGACTACCTTTGACCTAACCGGATTCATGATGCAGGAGATCGACGTCGAGGTGGCGTTCTCAGGGATTACCATCTACACGGAGACGCTGTTTGACTTCTCGGGTCTGCTGCAACAGGTAGTGGGGTTTGAGCTGCGGTTCTAGGCGGTGATGGAACGACTGGATGAACTGGCCGCCCAATTGAGCGTTCGGCCCACTGCCGAGCTGCGCCAACAGCTCCTCCAGGCCGCCTGGCCGTTGGTGGAGGAAGTGGCCCAGGAGTTCAACGCAAGCGGTGTCAGTATTGAAGAATTGCTGCGTGCTGGTCACCTGGGGCTACTGAACGCGGTCAGCAATCTGTCCTTGCAACGAGGAATGGGGTTTGCTGATTTTGCGCGCAACCTGATTCGCGGGGAGATGCGTGATTGCATAAGGGGAGCTACCCCCCGGCCGGAGCCGCCCGCGTGGCTTGAGGCTCTGGGCAGTCAGATCGACGCGGTGAACAGGGAACTGACCGGCGAACTTGGACGCCCTCCGAACTTGGCTGAACTCGCCGGTCGACTCAACCTTACCGAGGACGGACTGCGTGAGGCATTCAAAGCCCGAGCTGCGTTTCGTTATACGTCTCTTTCCGCCGACCAGCGGTCTACAGATCCGCGCCCGGGGTATCGGCTGGATGCCGTGCAGGACGCAGCTCCGGCCGAGGTGCCGTGGCCGGCGCGGGCGCGATTGGCGCAGGCCGTGGGGAGGTTGCAATGGTTGGCGGAGCAGTTATTGGCCGAGCTGTTTGGGAGGGGGAGAGACGATCACAAACACGCCGAAGACGACCAATAGTGGTGTATAGTGGTTGTTGAAGTTGCAGAGTAATGTGTAATACTTGACAAGCTTGGCTAGAGCACGTATTATGTGGCTCGCAAGGTGACCGAAACGGCAAACCCGAGGCGACTCGGGGACGCAAAGCTCAGGGCCTCCAACCCACGGAGGTGGCCGGGCTGCCGAAACACCTCCCAACCAAACAGGAGGTGTTTTTTTATGGTTAAGAGGACGGTAATCGGGGCTGTGCTGACGGCGTTGGTCATTCTGGGAATGGCCGGGTACGCAGCCGAGGATGGCTCCACGGTAGAGGTTTCCTGGAGCGCACAGACCTTCATCCAGCTTACGATCGACCAGCTCGATGTCGACCTGGGCACCTTGGATATCGGTCTGTACGATGCTGAGGCCGATGCGTGGACTGCGCTGGAAAGCGAGAATCACACTGGTTTTGTGCTCAGCAACTACCCGGGCGGCTATGTGCTCACCGTACAAGCAGCGAACTCCGGAGAGCAGAACGCGGACCTGGATAGGTTCATGATCCGCGGCTGGGATATCGGCGACTGGACGCCGCTCAACCAGGTCAGAACCTTGGGCACGCGCGGTAATGCGGGCAGGCAGAACGTTGACGACATAGGCTACCGCTACGAGCCCAGCTGGGATGACGAACCGGGCGAGTACGTGGTCCAGGTCACCTTCACCGCCACCACACAGTAGCGTTGAGCTAACCTTGTGGAACGTTAGACACGGTATGGTGAAGCGGCCCGGAGTGTCTCACACCCGGGCCGCTAAGGCATAACCAAGACATGATGAAGCAAGCCACTGTACTTGCCGTTGTGCTGGCCGCTGCCCTGGCGACGAGCGGGGCTGCCCTACAAATAACCCAGCTTGAATTCGAGTTTTCCTTGGAACCGGGGGAGGAGAGGGAGTTTTCCTTCCAGGTACGGAACGACGACGACCGTCCCCACCGCATATCTGTAGCGCTGGGCGATTGGGAGCGAGCGCCAAACGGGGATCATGTGTTCAAGGAGCCGGGCACGCTGGAACGCTCGCTGTCGGATTGGTTGGAGGTACAGCCGACGTCCTCCACGCTGCCCCCAGGTGGGGTGGAAGAGATTTCCGGACGGGTCCGGGTCCCTTCGGAGGCCGAGCTCGAAGTTGGGAGCTACTGGGGGATGATCTTCGTCCAAGGCGAACCCCGCCTTACCGAGTACGAGGGTGCGATGGTCATGGCTGTGGAGCGGTTTGGAGTGAAGGTGCTGGTGGACGTCCCGCCCACCGAGCGCGAGGCCAAGATCGAGAACCTCCAGCCGCAGGGACTGAATCCTCTGTGGGTCGAGGTCGAGGTGGCCAACACGGGGAACACCAACCTCCGGATCGGTGGTTACCTCGAGGTGTATGACGAGGCAGGGGATGTGGTTGGCACGTACGAACTGGCCAAGTTCCCCTGTCTTCCCGGTGCACGGCGCACAGTGCGCGTGGAAACGGATCTTGAGCTAGAGCCGGGCACGTACTTGGTGTTGGTCCGTATCGATCCCGGAGTGGATCCACTGGTGGCCAAACAGCAGATGGTCCGTGTGCGTGAGCTTGCGCTACAGCCGTTGGAGGATGGCTGGGGTGTTCCGCAGGATCTCACTGGTGATGGTCGCTACGAAGACGTCATGGGCGATGGGCGTTTTCACCAGGGTGATGTCGATGCCCTGGCCGAGCATCTTTACCGACCTGCGATTCAGCGCAATTGGCGCGCGTTTGACTTCACCAACGACGGCGAAGTAGGTCAACAGGATGTAGAGGCCCTGCAGGCGGCGCTGGACGGGCAAACCGAGTGACGGGGCGTACGCAAGTCTGCACCAAGGGGTATATACGTCCTAAGCTGGAGATTCCGCTGAGGCTACCATGTTCACATGCGGTCGTTGCTATTTGCCCTTGTGTGCGTGGGGGTAGCGGTTGTCGGACAGGGAGTCACGGTGACGGTGACCTCCCCTCCGCGGTCCGTAGAACCCGGTGATGTAGCACTCCACGTATTCCGGGTTGAGAACACCACTGACTCCGAACAAAGGATCGGCCTTACTGTGGATCTGCCCCAGGAGTGGACTGCCCTTCCCATTAGTCCACAGTTGACACTCCAGCCGGGG
>PXEP01000142.1 GCA_003566155.1 Candidatus Acetothermia bacterium
GGGCGTGATGGATCACCGGCTCTGCATTACCCAGCCCATCCAATCGTCCTCGTCTTCCGGCCACCCTTCCTCCACCCTAGCGCCCGGAGGTGGACGGAATCGTGCATCCGGAATGTGGCCGTTGATCGTGGTATCGGAAACCTCCATCCTATACTGTTCACCATCCATTGTCACGGTTTCCGTATACCCGGCCGTGCCGTGTTCCAGTACATGCTCCACCACACCGTCACAACCCTCCCCGTATGCATCAACGAACTCGCGGTACAGTGCTTCGTCGTGGTCTTCGTCCAGCTTGTACCAGATGTTCTCTGCCTCAGGGTGGAAGAAATCGCCACTCATGGTCAAGTATAGAGCCCGCTCATGGCCGTTGTATGCGTACACTACCCACACTTCACCTGACCAGACGCCTTCAACAATGAACTCCGCTTCCACCTCGATTCTCCAGTAGTATTCACGGTGATCCATGGCATCCAGGTTCTTGCCCTCCATCGATACCGTCGCATCCTGGAGCCGCTGACCTCCCACATACGGAGAGATCGGGGTGTACGTGGCCGTAACCTGAAAGCTAGACACACTTCCGTTGCCACCGTTGTCGGCGTGCACCGAGATCGTCTCCTCCGTGCTTGCCGTCCGCCCCCACGCATCCGTAACCTCCAGCGTGACATCGTACTGCCCCGGAGTGTCGTATGTGTGCGTCGTGACCTGCCCCATTCCAGTTGAACCGTCGTCGAAGTCCCACTGGTAGCCCACGATGTCTCCGCCACCGGCGGCATACGAGCCGGAAGCGTCGAACTGCACCGTCAACGGAACCGTCCCTGAACTCGGAGATGCTGCGAACTCAGCCGTCGGGGGAATGCCCGGGTCATCGTTCCTGTTACATCCCCCAAGGGCTCCCGAAAGAGCAACCAACGCGCCCAACGCCAGAACCATGAGGCCCTTGCCCACGCTATCAGCCCCTTCTGCTTCCCGCCATACGCCCTAGCCTCGCCGACAAGAAGAACAAACTCGTTCCCCGTATAAAGTTACAAGGCTGTCAGACCCATGGTCACATTCTGAACTTGAATGCAAACCCTGGGGAGAAGAAGGTCCTGAAGTTCCCGTAGCTGAAGACAGGCTGCATGATCTGGACATACACCCCCACTTGCTCACTGACGATGATGTTCATCCCTACCGCGGTCTTGACCACAGGGAACCAATCAGACGGTGAGCGAAGGGGTGCGCCAAGTCCGAATCCCCCTGCCACATAAGGCCGGAAGTCTCCCCAGCGGAACTCCAGAAGACCCATAACATCGAACAGGAACACTTGCGCCCGCACCGGGAGAGGACCTACGCTCAACGTCGCCCGGAGCCCCGTTACGTAAGCAAACGGGAACTCAATGAACACATCGGCAAACGCTCCACCCCCGGCGATGTCTATCATCTCAGCCGAAAAGCCAAACCCAAACTGCATTCTGCTGTCATCGACAAGCTGGGTCTGCGCAGAACCGAGCACCACAAAGCACATAGCCACCATTACCGCCAACAATGCTCTCATGTCATACCTCCTATCCGAACTCCGCAAGCACGCCCGCTGCTGTCCCGCACAGTGCTGTGGGAAGCAAGGGGGCTCCACACACCCGAAACTACCCAAATCACGTTGCGCCACTCTAGCATATACCTCTAGTAGGAGGGAAGTGGATGAAGTGTCGTTTTGAACACCGATTATGCATCTAGGGTAACGGATAATGGGTTTCTATCGGTGGCTCTTCCACCCAACAAACTAGTCCTCTCCCTTGCTTACGGCAGTAACCCTACCATGTTCCCCTGCTCCGCGTGGAGTGGCTTTCCTCCCATCCGCTGACCTACAAAGCCGTAGATCTGCGCTCTAAGGCGTTCCGTGGCGGCTGGCCTAGCCTCTCTCGCGTACCCCCAGGGGTGCTC
Organism: Candidatus Acetothermia bacterium; assembly: GCA_003566155.1. Taxonomy (GTDB): domain Bacteria; phylum Bipolaricaulota; class Bipolaricaulia; order Bipolaricaulales; family Bipolaricaulaceae; genus T3SED10-47. The sequence goes on from PXEP01000142.1 coordinate 1,921, forward strand.
AGCACTGGAGGCATGCTCTCGCCGCTCAGGCGGCACAGCTGCGCCGGTGTTCGTCCTACGGAGCAAGGTCGTGGCCGTGACGGCCAGCGGGGGGCAGATCGTTGAGTTTCACAAAGTATCATGGTCGCCAGTACTCTAAGGCGGCGTGGCCTTGTCAATGGCTGGGCTCGAAGGAGGGGAGATGGCAAAGTTCGAGCAGCTGCCAAAGTGGGAGGGGCGGTTGGTTATCCTGCTGATGGGAGTGGGGGGCTTACTCTTGATCATTGATCTCGTGCGCCCGATCTTGCAGGCAACGGATCGTTACTTGGGGAATAAACCGTTCCACTATCCCTGGGTGTTCCCCGCCGTGGGGTTCTTCCTCATAGTAGGCGGATTCCTTTTCGTTTCCCTCCGGCGGCCAAGATAAGGGCAGATTCAAGCCTTCGGGCGAAATACTCGGACCCTTGCAGCGAGAAATCGAAGCTTCCTGCCTCGTCGAGGAAAACGTAAATGTGTTGGCTCTGTTCACTGCCTGTCATCGCTTGAACTCCCTGGCCGCGGTTCCGAGAGTGGAGGCCTGTCCCCCTGACCTCCCCCTGGGGGACTGTCCCCTTATAGGCGGTAGGTGAGGGACAGGTGGTAGCTGTCGGGGAGGGCGTAGTGGAGCACGTAGGCGACGTCGAGCCGCAGATCCCCCCAGTGGACCGAGGCCCCGAAGCTGCTGCCCTCTAGGAAGGTGCCCGCGCGGAGGACGAGGGGGTCGAACCGGACGCTTTCCGCCCCCAGGCGGAGCGCGGATAGCTCGCCGCGGGTGATCAACTGCTCGGTAACATCGATGGCGTAGACCGTGTCGCCGGTGCGCCGGGAAAGCCCGACAGCCAGGTTTCCGATCCAGGGCTCGCAGGACCCACCGGCGAACTGAAGGTCCCCCGACAGGGCGTTTTGCCACACCAGAGCCACCGTCCACGGGCCGTCGCGGAGAGAGAGCGCCGGGCTCAGTGAAGCGCCGTAGGCGGCGGACGGAGCGGCCCGCGCGTAGAGTCTGGCTTGCAACCCTATTGAGACCCGGCCGCCGACTTCGAACCCGCTGGCAAGCACCAGCCCGGCCTCGCTGTAGCGGGTTGTGCCGTGCGGGTTGCCGTATACGTCCCGCTCCGCTAGCGGCCCTGCATCGAGGACCATGACCTGCACACCCCACCCGGGATGAGCGGCGGTCATGTTGGCGAAAGCATACGCCCCATAGGGGCGGGTGAAGTGCGCACTCAGCTTGGCCCGCTCCACCTGAGGCAGTCGCGCCGGATTGCAGAACACCGCCCCGGCGTCGTCGGCCACCGCGACGAACGCCCCGCCCATCCCCAGCGCCCGGGTAGAGACCCCCAACTCGAACAGGGATGCGGTGTTGATATGGCTTCCTTCACCGGGGATGCCACACACCAAGGCCGCTCCCAGCACCGCGAGTACAAGCCTCCCCTTGGGGGTACTCATCGGTCGATCACCACCCGTGCCACCGGGCAATGGCTGATGCGCCCGTCCTCGTGGCGGACCTTCACCACGCATAAGTACAGCCCTGTGCCCAGGAGTCGTCCCCGGGCGTCGCGCGGTTGCCACCTTCCAGCAGCGGGGTGGCGCTGCGCTCGAGGGTCGAGCTCGATGGAGGAAACAAGCGCGCCATCCACGGCAAAGATGTGCAGCGTGGCTGCGACCGCGTTCTGGGGAAGCGAAAGCCACCACACGGCCCCCTCCCGGGGCACCGGGTGCGGTCCTACAGCCAGGCAGTGTGGCTGCGTACGAAAGTAGGCCCTGACCGTGGCATCCTCAGTAAGAACGATGGTCCGCGTTGCGTCCTTGCACCCGTCGTGCCATCGGGCGAAGGCGCCGCCCTCCTCAGCGCGGGCCGTGAGTTCCACTTCGGTGCCCGGGGGGACGCCCGTGGGGTCGGTGTAGGGCACGCCGTCCACTTCCACCCAGCCGGGGCCGAGCACCTCTACGGTGAGCGTGACCTCGGCGAGGGGTTGGAAGGTGGCGTGGATGATGTGGTCGGAGGTGACTTCGGCGAACGTGTAGCTTGCCTCCCCGTTTTCCCACGCAAGCTCCTCGACGACCGAGCTTCCGTCGACGACAACGTCGGAGATCTCGGCGCCCTCCTCAGGAGCGATCGTAAACAGTTGCAGCTCCCCGGGGGCCACCGTCACCTCGCCAGCCGGAGAGATCGTCCCGCCCGGGCCTGCGGTGGCCGTGATCGTGTGCTTTCCTGACTCAAACAGGGCACACACTTGTGTGTCCTCGTCCATGTGCACCGTGATGGCCTGTTCAGCGGGTAGGATTTCTTCGTCGCCCACTTCCCAGCCCACGAACTCCCAACCGGAAGCGGAAGCGGCGCGTAGCACCACCGAGGTGTTCTCGGGGTATTCCCCCTCGTACGGAAGGCTCGCTTGCACCCCGTCCACTTCCACCGTCCCTCCTTCGGGCGGAGAAGCACGCACGGCCAACGTGTAGGCCGGCGTGGGATCCTCTTCGGGCTCGTATTCCACCTCCAGGTAGGGCCACTGCTCGGCGTCTCCGTACTCGGTGGACCGAAACCGGATGCGCCGATCCGACGTGTCGTAGTCCTCGTGACTGAAGCACACGGCGACGCTCAGCGCGTGGTCCTCGGCGGCTCGAGCCCTCGCGTAGTCGGTTATGTCGAGGGCGATCCATCTCCCGGAGGCCCCGATGCTCGCATGGGCCTTTGGTTTGCCGACCTGAGGGACGCTATCCCAAGTCAGGGTCTCTTCGTCCCAAGCTTCGTCGTCCACCGCCCGCGCCTCGATGCGCACATCGTCATTGCGCAGAGCGACAAAGCCGCTTCCCCAGTAGAAGTAGAGGTTCAGCGTAGCCATGGCGACGTCCCCCGGGACCTTCCCGAGGTCGAAGCGCAGGAACGCCCGCCGATTGGCGTCCTGCTGGCTTCCTACCTCCAGATAGTCCTCTCCTCCATAAGCTTGCTGAGGCTCCTCTTGGTGGACGTATGTATCGGCGATCGGAAGGAGCTTTTCCTCCATCTCGGCGGCCAGCCCGCCGGCCCACACAAGTCCCAGGGCCAGCGACAGCACCATGGCTCCGTTCAGCACCGTTCGCTTCACAGCGCGACCCCTCACTGACAGCACCTCCTGCACCCCCGCCTGATCCTTCCCTTCCCCTCACCATGCACGGTCAGTCGTTTCCGTCCGTCAGCCCGGGATGAGGACCCAGGCGCACGGCACCGATTATAGCGTATAGATACTTCAGTGTGAAGCCTTACGATGTGTATAGGCGCAAGAGGGTTCACGACCCCTCCAACGTCGCATACAAGATGCGACGCTACAACACAGCGTTTGAACGTCGCATGTAGAATGAAACGCTACAATTCAGGGATCGGGCGCAGCTGTAGCCACGCAACAATCGTTGTCCCACC
>PXEP01000171.1 GCA_003566155.1 Candidatus Acetothermia bacterium
ACCGACGCCCCCACTGCCACCCGCCGGGAGTTCATCGCCACACTCAAGCGAGAGCTTCCGGCAGCCCTAAGGCTCCTACAGCGCGGCAACATCGCCCCGGTCGACCTTGCCCAAGCTTCGATCGGTCCTGGGATGGGCGTTTACACCCGCTACAGCAAGGTGATCGAGGCCTCGGGCGAGACACTGTCCGTGCGTGATGCGCTGACCCTGATCAACCAAACGCTCGATGAAGTGCTCGCCGAGCAAGAGGGAGACTTCGACGCCGACACGCGGTGGGCGGTGGCGTGGTTCGAACAGCAGGGGTTCGCTGAGGGTGAGTTCGGTGTAGCGGAGACACTCTCCAAGGCCAAGAACACGAGCGTCCAGGGGATGGTCGATGCCAGGATCCTGGAATCGAAGCGTGGCAAGGTGCGGCTCCTCAGGCCCGAGGAACTCCCCTCTGACTGGGATCCGGGAATGGAGAAGCGGCTCACGATCTGGGAGATGGTGCACCATCTTGTTCGGGAGCTTGGGAGTGGTGGGGAGAGCGGGGCCGCAGAACTCGTGGCCAAGCTCGGCGCCAACGCGGAGCTCGCCCGGGAGCTCGCGTACCGGCTATATCAGATCTGCGAGCGCAAGAAGCGCGCCCAAGAAGCACTTTCCTATAACGCCCTTGTCCAGAGCTGGCCGGAGATTGTTCGTCTTGCTCGGGCCGGGCCTGGCGAACGCGCGGAGACCCGCGACATGTTCGCCAAAGAGGAGGTGTAGAGCGTGGCAATCACGAACCACGAACGTGTGGGGAAGGCCCTTGAACTCCTGAGACAGGGGCTTGGGCCGTTCATCGAGCGAGAGGTGAAGACGATGAGCGACGCCGAGGCTGAGCGGCTGGTTTCACGCCTAGCAGGGGACGATCGTCTTGCCGCCAAAGAAACGCTCTCCGAATGGGATGCCGCTGCGCTCCTCAAGCTTATGTGGGAAGCATGGAACGATGTGTTCAGGAAGGTATTGGGGCAAGCCGAACGCAGCCTGGTGGCTGAGCTTCGAGACGTGCGTAACAAGTGGGCGCATCAGGAAGCCTTCTCCGGCGACGACGCCTATCGTGCGCTCGATTCGGTTGGTCGGCTGCTGTCCGCGGTTTCTGCACCGGAAGCGACTGAAGTCGAGAAGATGAAGATGGAACTCCTGCGGGTCCGCTTCGATGAGCAGGCACGGAGCGAGCGCCGCAAGGGCGCCGGCGCAACCGTGGAGAGCCAAGCAACGGGAACGCTCAAGCCATGGCGGGACGTCGTGACACCCCACGCTGACGTCGCAAGCGGCCGCTACCAGCAGGCGGAGTTCGCCGCTGATCTTTGGCAAGTCCATATCGGCGAGGGCACGGATGAGTATCGTGACCCCGTCGAATTCTTCCGCCGAACCTACCTGACAGACAGCCTGCGCAACCTGCTTACAGGGGCGGTGCGGAGGCTTTCGGGTCAGGGAGGAGATCCAGTAGTGCAGCTTCAGACCAATTTCGGCGGAGGGAAGACGCACTCCATGCTCGCCCTGTACCACCTGTTCTCGGGGACACCGCCGAGAGAACTCGCCGGGCTCGAACCAGTGCTGCAGGAAGCGGAAGCTTCAGAGCTTCCGAAAGTCAATCGGGTGGTGCTCGTCGGAAACAGGATCTCTCCTGGGAACCCCGCGACGAAGAAAGACGGCACCGTTGTGCGCACGCTGTGGGGCGAGATCGCCTGGCAGCTAGGGTACGAAGCTGGTGGGCTCAAGCGAGCGAAGAAGGCCTTCCAGCGCGTTGCCGCCGACGACGAGAAAGGAACGAGTCCCGGCGATACTATCCGACAACTCATGAACGACTTCGGCCCCTGTCTCATCCTGATCGACGAATGGGTGGCCTACGCCCGGCAGCTCCACGATAACCCTGACCTTCCGGCCGGAAGCTTTGAGACGCAATTCACCTTCGCCCAGGCCTTGAGTGAGTCGGCCCGGGCAGCCAAGAACTGCCTGATTGTGATCACGCTCCCGGCATCCGAGGCCGGAGCCTCACCGCATACGCAGGCCGATGATGTTGAAGTCGGCGGTCAGCGCGGGCGAGAGGCGCTCGACCGACTGCGCAACGTAATCGGCCGTGTGGAGTCGTCCTGGCGGCCTGCAACAGCGGAAGAGGGCTTTGTGATTGTGCAGAAGCGGTTGTTCGAGCCGATGACGGATCCGACGCAGTTCAAGGACCGTGATGTGGTGGCCCGCGCGTTCTACGATCTCTACCGCACCCAACAGCAGGAGTTCCCGCCCGAATGCGGGGAAGCCGACTACGAGAAGCGCATCAAGGATGCTTACCCGATCCATCCGGAGGTCTTCGACCGCCTGTACTCGGACTGGTCGACCCTGGTCAAGTTCCAACGGACCCGTGGTGTGCTGCGGCTGATGGCATCGGTGATCCACAGCCTGTGGGAGCAGGGTGACAAGAATCCTCTCATCCTCCCCTCGACCATCCCGATCGACGACGCGCGGGTGCAGCCCGAACTCACGAGCAGGTACCTCTCGGACAACTGGGTGCCGGTCATAGAAAAGGATGTCGATGGGCCCAATGCACTGCCTCTTGTGATCGACAGGGAAGTCCCCAATCTCGGCAAGCATGCCGCCTGCCGCCGGGTGGCCCGTACGATCTACCTGGGCTCCGCCCCTACGCTTACTGCCGCCCACAAAGGCATCGAGGATCGAAGGATCAAACTGGGGTGTGTCATGCCGGGAGAGGCACCCGCCGTATTCGGCGACGCACTACGCCGCCTTGCCGGCCGAGCAACGTACCTCTATCAGGATGGCGGCAGTTACTGGTATTCCACCCAACCGACAGTCACCAAGCTTGCAGAGGACCGGGCTGAGCAGATCAAGCGGGACGCCGATCCTGTACTGGATGAGATCGAAAGACGCCTGAAGGTCGACGTTCGGAATGCTGGGGACTTTCGGCGCGTGCACCCGCTTCCACAGTCCGGCCATGACGTACCCGACGACCTCGGTGCGGCCCTGGTGGTGTTGGGTACCGAGCATCCCTACAGCAAGGATGAAGCTAGCAAGGCTCAAGCTGCGGCGAAGGAGCTGCTTGAGACGCGAGGTAACGCGCCGCGTCTCTTCCGGAACACACTGGTTTTCGTGGCTCCTGATCGCACCCGGCTGGCAGACCTAGAGGAGGCCGTGAGTCACTATCTGGCCTGGGTATCGATCATCGATGATAAAGAGGAACTCGACCTTTCTCCCCACCAGGTCAAGCAGGCAGAAAATGCGAGGGCCTCGGCCGAGTCAACGGTCCTTGGGCGCCTCCCCGAGACCTACCAGTGGCTTTTGGCCCCGGAACAGGAGAACCCCAGCGCCCCAGTGGAGTTGCAGGTGTACCGCCTGTCCGGACAGGAGCCCTTGGCAGTACGGACAAGTCGTAGGCTCAAGAACGACGAAGCCTTGCTCACTGTGCTCGCCGGATCGCGCCTGCGAATGGAGCTCGATCGGATCCCTCTCTGGCGGGGGGACCACGTTGGTATTCAGCAGCTTATCGAGGATTTCGCCCGGTACATCTACCTTCCTCGCTTGAGTTCCCCTGCCGTCCTCCTCAAAGCAATCGAGGATGGGCTAGGCCTCCTCACATGGAAGGAGGACAGCTTTGCCTATGCGGATAGCTATGACGAGGAGACGGGACGTTATCGAGGACTGCGGACTGGCCAGCAAATGCGGATCACCGAGGATACTCAAGGCTTGCTCGTACGGCCCGAGGCCGCTGAGCGGCAACTCGAGCAGGAGAGGAAGAAGGAAACAGAAGAGCAGCCCACTATCCCTGGCCAAGAACGCCAAGGTTCGGGCACCAGCACTCTGGATATTGACGTGCCGCAGCCCGAACATGAACAACCGCAAGAGAAGGCTGCTCCCAGGCGCTATCACGGAAGCGTAGTGCTCGACTCGACTCGTGTTGGGCGTGACGCCAGCAGGATCGCCGAAGAGATCATCTCACACCTTGCGGGCCTACCTGGCGCAAAGGTCACAGTGAGCTTGGAGATCGAGGCTGAGCTCCCTGAAGGAGCTCCAGATAACGTGGTGCGGGTCGTGACGGAGAACAGCCGCACCCTGAAGTTCACCGTGCAGGGCTTCGAGGAGGAATGAGCGTGAGGTCATCCGCTAAGTCCACTGGGCATCGTTACACAATGCTGAGTAGGGATGTGATGGGGAGAGCCCATCCCAAAGGTGACAATTGAGTCGATTCATGGCGCGCATCGACCATACACAGGAGGTGAGAATGGGCAGTAGGCAGATGCACATCGCCAGGATTAGGGACGATGGGCAAACAACGCTTATGGTGGAGAAGTCCGACTCAGGAAGGACCATCATATGCACTGCTTCTATTGAGAACGGGATACTGGATGTCCTACGCGTGGCGCTGTCGTGGAAATCACTGCGCAGACTCCAAAAAAGTGCCAGTCGTCCCGTGTTCGAGTGGGAAATCAAGGACGGCTCGCTGATGGTCCGGGGCAGTGGCGACCTCTGGACATGTGAGTTCCGCGGAACAGTTCCAAACTTCGGGGCTGAAGTCCAGCTGACAGAGACGGAAACCGCTTTGCTGAGAGAAGCTCTCTTTGCCTAGCATGAAGCAGGGGTCGAAGGGGCTGAGCAACTGAGCAGTGGCTAAATGGGCCGAACAGGGTGGCATCTGCGATACGTTACCTAGCTGTCTAGGAATGCGTCGTGTTAGGGAGCATAGAGGAGGGACTTACGCAATGAAGAAGAGAGAGCTCCAAGCTCTGCGCAACAAGGCAGATAAAGAGGCGCGGGCCGAGTACAGGGAACGTTGCAGCGCACGGAGAAGGTCCCCAGGTCCCTGCTATCTCCCATATCCTGAATACCCTGACATCCTAAAGCTTTGCGATGAGGTCAAACAGCTTGCACGCACCGCTCGGAAAGTGGGCCAACAGTGCCTTGGTCCACTTTGCGAACGTTGCCAACAGATGGGCTCAGAGCGACGCCTCTTGTCTAGCCAGTCCACCACATCAAGTGCTTTAGTCACGCCTGTGGGACGCCCCTGCATCGTCAATCACTGACCGATAGTAGTCCACGAGCCCTCCTGCACGTAGAATGTCCATCACGAACGATGACAAGCGATCAAACGTATAGTCTCTCCCACTTGTCTCATCCACCAATCTGCCTTCCACAAAGCTTACCAACAGGTGGTTTCCCGTCTTGATAGCGCTCGTGGACTCCAATTGTACTGCTGGCAGGCCAACGTTGATCGCGTTCCGGTAGAAGATCCTCGCAAACGATTCAGCGACCACCAATCGGGTACCCCCAGCTCTCAGAC
>PXEP01000044.1 GCA_003566155.1 Candidatus Acetothermia bacterium
GCGTAACCCGCCCGGGCAACGTTGCCCAATGCGTTCTCCAAGAAGTCCTCCCGCTGGTCAAACGTATACACCCGGCCCTCGGGCCCCACGAGCTGGGCGAGCAGTATGGTGAACGCCCCAGAACCCGTACCCATCTCGATCACCCGTCGGCCCGGGGCGAGGTCCAAAGCCATGATCAGCCAGCCGGCGTCCTTGGGGTAGATGATCTGTGTTCTGCGGCGCACTTTGAACATGCGATCGTCCACCCGCGGCCGGAGAACAAGGAACGGCGAACCCATGTGGGTGTGCACTTTGGACCCCGGGAGGGAACCCACCACCCGATCGTGTTCCACCACGCCGCGGGTACTGTGCAGTTTCCCCTCCGGCTCCAGGGTCACCAGATACGTGCGATCCTTGCCCGGCTCGCACAGCAGAACATCCTCCCCATAATCAAATGCGTGTGACATATCCTCCAAACGATCCTTCCACCCTACTGGGAGCGCACACTCGAAATAAGTGCTCTAGCTCATCGACATCGCGCACTGTACACGCTGGCAGCCCGCTCGCCAAACTACGGGCCGCTAGCGTACCATATCGCCATGCTGAATGTAGAGCTACTAGACTTGACGGACGAACCCATCAGCCATATCGCCCGCTGCGCCCGTGTCAGCCACCGCAGCGAGGGCACGGGCCCGGAGGCCGATGCGCAGCTCGTACGAAAGCTCATCGGCTGGGGACATCTATCGATTCTGGAATTCGCCCACGCCACGTTCCTGGTGGAGGGCCTGTCCCGCGCATGCGCCAACCAGCTCACGAGGCACAGACTGGCCAGCTTCGTCCAGGAATCACAGCGTTATGTGGATGTCGGCGACCGCGAGCTGGTGCAGCCGAGCACCGTCGCGGAGTCCGAGTTTAGGGATGAGGCCGCTGAACTATACGACAAGGCCCGATCGCTGTACCGAAAGCTGGTCAAGGCCGGCGTGCCTAAGGAAGATGCTCGCTATGTTCTCCCCATAGGTGCCGAAACCCAGCTGGTAATGAACGTCAACTTCCGCGAGGCCCGACACATCATCGACCTCAGAGGCTCGCGCCACGCCCAATGGGAGATCCGTTCGCTGGCTCAGCAGATGCTGGCCATCCTGCGCAAGGACGCGCCGGCTGCGTTTGATGACTTGGAGGTATCCGCATGAGTTACTCCATCCTCTCCGATCAAGAAATCGCGGCCCTGTGCCGAGGAGACCGGCCGATGCTGACTCCGTTTTCCACCACCCAAGAGGGGAAGCCCTCCTGGGGACTGGGAAGCTTTGGGTACGACCTGCGGCTGGGCAAGAAGTTCCTCGTGCCGCTGGGAGGAGTGAATGCAGTTCTGGACCCTGTCCAGTTTCCCAAGACCCATTTCCGCCAAGTGGAGGCGGACCATGTGTTCGAGCTGGCGCCCAACTCACAGGTGTTGGCCGAGTCGGTGGAGTCCTTCCACATGCCGGATGATGTGGTCGGCGTTGCCTGGGGCAAGAGTTCTTATGCCCGCTGTGGGCTGCTGGTGAACGTGACGCCCCTGGAGCCGGGATGGATCGGACGCCTTACCTTGGAGCTGGCCAACCTGTCTCCGCTGCCGATACGCATGCATGTAGGACAAGGGATCGCCCAGGTGGTGTTCTTCCGCGGCCAACGCCCCGGCCGCACCTACGCCGAAAAGGAGTCCGGCGGAGGTTATCAGGACCAGCCCGGCGTTAGCCTCCCCTATTAGACACAAGCCGGCGCAGCGGCAGGTCCACCATGTCCCGGTAGCCGCGCACAAGGACGGCCGCCTCCGCACGGGAAATGCCTTGCCGGGCCAAGCGTCGCCGGAAACGCCACGTGGCCCGGCGCCGGCTCCACGTTAACCCCACCGCCACCCACACGACCCCCGCCAGCAGGCGGCTGAACGCCCACATCGTGCCAAGGACCCGCATGGCTAGCCCTCGTTTCGGTGTTCGTCCCGCTGGCGGTTATCTCCAAAGTTGATGTTACCCATCCCCTTAGAGCTAAGCAGATCCCGCAAGTTGATCATATACCCTTGGGCCATGTTCAGCGCCTCTTCCTTGGGGATACCCGCCTCCACAAGCTTTTTGTAGAAGGTGGCCACCGAATCGGCCATCCCTTCCGCGGACTCCTTGGAATACAGTACATCCCTTAGATTCCGCAGAAGACTCGGCACACGATCTGCAACCACATCCAGTATTTCCCTGACTTCGTCCGCCTCATGCCTCTTTTCCTCTGACATGTTACGCCTCCTCGGCAAACAGTTGATACTTCCGCCCGAGCAGCCGCAGATCACCGCGTAGCAGGACCTGCCGCCCCCGTACGATCAGCCACAATGAGACCCCCAGCATGAACGTCCCCACATCAACCCGCGCCAGGGGGGGGACCTGGATCCGTGAACTGATCTTCCGCCATACATGCGGCTCCGGGCCGGGAAGCTGGGAAAGCGCGCCCCTTACCGCACCGGCAACCTGCAGTGTTTGGCCCAGTTCCTCTCGGCACCGCGAGCACTCCTCCAAATGTGCTTCCAGGCGGCTTCTCTCGTCCGGTTCCAGCGCCCGGCACGCGTACCAGGGGAGCAATTCTCGAAACAGCTCACACCGCTCGGTCATAGCAGCCCCTCCCCTAGCCTTCGCCTAGCGTGGTACATCCTCGATTTCACCGTACCTTCAGGGACGCCGACGATGCGCGCGATCTGCTGGTAGGGTAGTCCCTCATAGAACGCCAGGAACACCACCTCTCGCTGCTGGGCCGGCAGTTCGTCCACAGCTTTTCGCACTCTAGCCGTGCACGCCTCCGCCTCCAGTTCCTGTTGTGGATCAGGGAGATCTGGCGGATCGGGAGGAAACCTAGCTCCTTTCTCCTCCCGCCGGATAGCGGCAAAGCTTTGATTGCGTGCGATGCCCAAGATCCAAGTAGAGACGCTCGCGCGCCCCGCGTAGCCTCGTGCCCCCTTCCACAGTGCCACGAACGTCTCCTGCACCACCTCCTCGGCCAGCTCCAATCGCCCGGTGAGACTGAAGGCAAACCGAAACACCCGTCCTCCATAGCGGCGGTAGAGCTCGCTCAAGGCGTCTTCCTCCCCTCGCCCTATACGCTCCACCAGCTGAGTGTCCGCAGCCACTTCGCCTCCCCGGGGACCGGCCTCTCTTCCCCTTTCGCTTATTAGTGCCCTATCTCGCTATACAGGTTCACTCCAAGGCGCTACAGGGGAGGGCGTGCACCGTTCGACCGTCGCGGCCGACCACCGTTTCCGCCGCCAGCAGCGCCGACAGGACCGCCTCCTCGACCACCTGCGCAGCAGCGCGCACAACCTTGCTCATCAGGGAACTGCGGTCGCCTACAAGTTCAACCGTCGCTCGCTCTTGCTTCGTGGGGAGTCGATAGGAAGTGGAGAAAGCCAGCACAAAATCGCCGCTTCCCATATCCGCCGGCGCTCCTGTGCGGGCCAGGCCCAACGCCCCGCGCCGGGCCAGGATACTCAGCTGCCGGGGGGACAATGGGACATCCGTAGCCAACACAACCGCCACAGATCCAGCTTCCTCCCTCCGAATACCCGGCACAGACGACAGATCCAGCTCCCGTCCCAGAAATCGAATATCTTCCCGGCGGCCCATATTGGGCATGGCCAACGCGCCCACCGTCCACTGGTCGACAGTGCAGGAAGCGGTCCCGATCCCCGACTTAAGCTCATAGGCGACCATCCCGGTCCCGGCCCCCACACAGCCCTCGGCAACATCGGCGTCCGCTCCCGCTAGCGCCGCCCGCACGTGCTCCTCCGTAACCGGGCGCGCCTCGATCGCCGACAACCATCCATCGTTGCATTCGAGCACCACAGGGTTCACCGACCGCGCCTGGGGGTGGCGGCTGAGCGTCCAACTCACCAGCGCATCGGCACAGCGAAACGTGTTCAGGGTGTTGGTGAGGAGTATTGGAGTCTCCACTGTCCCCATGTGGGCTACCTGCCATAGACCCACCGCTTTTCCGTAGCCATGCAGCACGAACACTCCCGCGGGGAGCGGCTCGTCCCAGGGATCACCGGGGGGCAGGATGGCCGTCACCCCCGTGCGCACAGCGCTGCCCCCCTCGCCGTGGCAGACAGTGCAGTGTCCCACCAACACCCCCGCAACATCGCTCATCGCACACCTCTCCCCGGGAGGTAGCTGCCCCACACTGAACCCTGCCTTACGTAATGTGTTCATCCGCTCTCCGGAAGCGCCCTTTCGGCAACCTAACCCAAGCGGCGGAGCCAAGCTCCGCCGCTACCCCACACCACCTCTAGCGTCGTAGCTTGTCTCCTCATGTAGCGTCCCAGCTTGTCTACGACGCCAGTCGCAGCCGCCGGCGAGGTTCCCAACCATCGTCGGATCAGTCGCCGACGCCACTCATGTAGCGTCGTAGCTTGACTGCGACGCTTGGGTTACGACAACTGGGGAACAGCCAAATCGGACGGCCCCCAATCAGAGAGAACGGCGTCCGGATTCGATTCCTGTACCAACTCGCGGATGATGGCGGCGTGTTTGACTTTCTCCCGGCCCCAGTCGGCCAACATGCCTTCCGATACCCACGGCTTGTACAGGGCGCCCGCACCAACGACGCACGCCGGCCCCGGTTCAAGCTTGAAGTAGCACGGCGCGCACAGACGGGTCATCTCCGGTGTGTCGTAGAACCGGTTGAACCCGCCAAACGAGTCGGTCAGGTACACGTGGACGTCCATGGGCATGTCCGTCGCCGCCCGCAGGGAGGCCAGCTGAGGCAAGGACAGATCACCCACCGGGTTGAACGTCGCCGCCCCCAGCGATTCCAGGACTTTGGCCCCAGCCGGGTTTCCGTGTCCGGCGAACACCGAGACTTTGAACACCACGTCCTTGGGAATATCCCCCTTCTCTTTCATCTGCGACAGAAGCCAAAGCAGTCCCTCGTCCAACACCAAAAACCCGCGGAATCCTAGGTCCACAGCCCGCATGATATCCGCGACCACATACCGGAGCTGGTCGGATCCGCGGAACCGCAGGCCGGAGAGGGCTCCCTCAGGAGTGACCAACTGCCTCCCCGTATCCCAACCAGAACGCGGCCCCGGCGTGAGGATAACCTCTACCTGGGCTTCGTTTGCTATCTGGGCGAACTGCTTGAGTTCCTGCCGGGTTAGGAGCGTGGCCCCCATGACCGCGGAGATCATCCGATGGACAGGGACGTCCCGCTTGCGTGCCTCGTCGATCACCGCCTCCAGTACACCGGGGCGCTCCACACCGGATATCTCCATCCGATAGTGCGCTCCATCGGGGA
>PXEP01000226.1 GCA_003566155.1 Candidatus Acetothermia bacterium
CAGGCAAGCTGCGACGCTACGCCTCAGGATGTGGGACGTGCGCCCCAGGGATCGGGGGGTGCGTTGTAGCGGCGCACCTTGTGTGCGCCGGCCCCCGTCGCAAGCTGCGACGCTACGCCTCAGGATGTGGGATGTGTACGCCTCAGGGATCGGGGGAGCGTTGTAGCGGCGCACCTTGTGTGCGCCGATCACTGCGACGCTACCTACGGTTTTGCCTGCACCACGTTGCGGGCCGCTTGGGCCATCGCGTCCGCGGTGAGTCCGTAGTGCACGAGAAGCTCTTCGGCCGATCCCGACTGGCCGAACGCATCCCGCACGGCCACCCGCGCCAGGGGCACCGGATGATGCTCGGAGATGACCTCGGCCAAAGCCGAGCCCAGTCCGCCGGTGGCCTGGTGTTCCTCGGCGGCCACCGCGCAGCCGCAGCGCCGGGTCCACGCCAGGACGCCGTCCACATCCAGGGGCTTGATCGTGGACGCGTTGACCACCGCAGCCGAAATCCCTTCTCCGGCCAGCATATCGCGGGCCTCCAGCGCCCGCGAGACCATCACCCCGCAGGCAAACAGGACCACATCCGATCCCTCGGCCAAAGCGTCCAGCTTGCCCAAAGAAAACGCAGGCTCCTCGTTGTGTACCACCGGGAACGCCGCCCGGGCCAAGCGCATGTACACGGGCCCGTCGTCGAGGTCAGCCACAAAACGGGTTGCCGCAGCGGCCTCCGGCCCGTCGGCGGGCACGATCACGCGCATGTTGGGAAGCACGCGCATGTTCGATATATCCTCCAACATTTGATGCGAGGCGCCGTCCTCGCCCACCGTGAGCCCGGCGTGGGTGGCCACGATCCTGACGGGGACGTTTGGATAGGCGATTACCTGGCGTACCTGCTCCCAGGCCTTCCCCGTGGCGAACACCGAGAACGTAGTGGCGAACGGGCGCAGCCCGGCCATGGCCATCCCGGCGGCGATTCCCATCATGTTGGCCTCGGCCACCCCGATGTTGAAGTACCTGTTCGGAAACTGGGTACCAAACTTCTCTACTTGGGTGGAGCCCCCCAAATCCGCTGTGAGGACCACGATGCGCTCGTCCTGTGCTCCCAGCTCGGCAAGCGTGGCCCCGAATGCCTTCCTGGTAGCCTCCATTTTGGCCGTCATCCGCGCGCCTTTTCCCAGTCCTTGAGGAACCGCTCGATCCCCTCGTCGGTTAGCGGATGGTCGAACAATTGCCGGGCGACCTTGTAGGGAACAGTGGCGATATCCGCGCCCAACAGGGCCGACTCGACCACATGGCGCACATGGCGCACGCTGGCCACGATCACCTCGGTGGTGTAGCCGTAATTTCCGTAGACTTCTAGGATGTCGTCGACCACTTCCATGCCGTTCCCCGCCCGATCGTCGATGCGGCCGACGAACGGCGAGACATAGGTTGCCCCGCACTTGGCGGCCCACAACGCTTGCGTGGAGGAGAACACGAGCGTCACGTTGGTATCGATGCCTTCAGCCGAGAGCTGTTTCACCGCCCGCATCCCGGCGATGGTCATGGGGATCTTGATCACGATGTTGTCGGCCACCCTGGCCAGCTCTCTGGCCTCGCGGACCATCCCTTCGGTTTCCAGAGACAGCACCTCTGCCGATACGGGACCGGGGAGCAGAGCACAGATCTCTCCCAGAAGCTCCTGAAAGCTTCCTCCCTCTTTGGCCACCAGCGACGGGTTGGTGGTTACCCCGTCGATCAGATCGGCCAGTTCTCGGATCTCTTGCACGCTTGCCGTATCCAGGAAAATGCGCACGTTCGCCCCCTTCCTTCTGGTGGACAGTGTATCCATGCCTGGTTGTCGCTACCATAGGGCGCCATGCAGCTGTGGATCCGAAAAGCGCGGCACGATGAACTAAAACAACTGGTGCAGTTGTTCATGCGGGCTTATGAGGGGATGGAGCGCTACGGAGAGCGATCCCGTGGGGAGGGGATCTCGTATCTGGAGGAGCTGTACGGGGACTGCGCTGAGGGCTTCTGGGTCGCGGAAACTCCCGAAGG
Source organism: Candidatus Acetothermia bacterium (assembly GCA_003566155.1). Classification (GTDB taxonomy): domain Bacteria; phylum Bipolaricaulota; class Bipolaricaulia; order Bipolaricaulales; family Bipolaricaulaceae; genus T3SED10-47. The sequence continues at coordinate 2,032 of PXEP01000226.1, forward strand.
GATTGCCGGGTTTTTGTCCGCCGATCCCAACTGGCCCGATCCAAAACACGGGCGAGTGCTGGAGATCCACGAGCTGGTTGTCGATCCGAAGTGGCAGGGGATGGGTGTCGCTACCGCGTTGATGGAGGCCGCTTTGGAGCTGGGGGGAAGAAGGGGGCGGCAGACGGCGGGGCTATGGGTGGGGGTGGGGAACACCTACGCCCGCCAGTGGTACGAGGAGTTCGGCTTCTGCGCGGAGGGGCAAGGTGGGGAGTGGATACGCATGCGCCGTTCCCTCGACGAGTTCACCCCTCGATCATCCGAGTGAGCACCTGGGTCAGCAGATTCAGCTCCGTCAGCGGAAGGCTCTCCCACCAAGTGTGGGCAACGGCAAGGTCCCCCGCCCCGAATACGACGGTGGGGATCCGCTTTTGCACGAGGTTCGCCCCGTCGGTCCATGACGGCATGCCCCACTGCTTGGGCTGTTCCCCGGTCACCGCGCGGTACGCCTCGGCCAATGAGGCCACGATCTCGCACCGGGGGTCGGTCTCCCACGGTTCCCAAATGTCGGTGATCTGGAAGGCCTCGGTCTCGAACAGCGCTTCCCTTACTTGCGCTTCCACAGTGGACGCTGTGAGTCCCGGGGCGAAGCCGATATCCATCTCCAGCTCGCAGCGGTTGGGAACGACCATCGTGTCGTACCCCCCATAGATTCGGCCCAAATTCACCCACGCCCCCCGCTCGAACAGCGGATGGCGGTGCTTCATGATTGGGTGCCGGCGCAACTTCCGATACAGGGCGTAGCCGTGTTCGATTGCCGACACACCCCGCCAGGGCATGGTCCCGTGGGCCGGAGTCCCGGTGGCCAACACAGTAAGGCCGACCGAACCTGCTTCCGCGGGGGCGATGCGCAGCTCCGTGGGCTCGAGCACAACCGCGCCCGGCGTGCGTGCAGGGACCTCCAAGTTTTCCGAACCGCGGCCCAGGTGCTCTTCATCCACCACCAGGGCCACTTCCGCCGGCCCGTCGGAATCGGCCAGGGCTGTGAGCAACGCGGCGATCTGTCCTTTTGTGTCCACCGCGCCCCGTCCGACGAGCGTGTTGCCCTGCAACCGCGGCTCGAACGCGTGCGGGTGTTCATAGGCCGGGAACACATCCAAGTGGGCCACAAACAATGGCCCCCCTTCTCCCCGGGAGGCGACGATGTTCTCCCCGGCACCGGGGACGGACTGTCTGCGTACGGAAAGACCGGCCTGACGCAGCCGCTCTTCCACCAAGGGCAACATCCGATCCTCGCGCCCAGGGGGAGTAGGGATGCCGATCAACTCCTGCGCCAGTTGTACCAGCTCCTGGGGGATATTGGTCATAGCGCGCCATTGTAGCAAAGGTGGCCACGGTTTACCTTTGCCACGAGGCTCATGGACATCGAGGAGCGTTGTCGCCAGGTTCTGGAGGAAGTGCCCCGGAGCGTGACCGTGGTCGCGGCCGTCAAGGAACGGAGCGCCGAAGAGGTGCGGGCTGCGCTCAGGGCTGGTATCGAACACCTGGGGGGCAACTACGTGCAGCATTTGGAACAGCTGCGGCCTTCCGTGCCCGAACCTGCACAGTGGCACATGATCGGGCCATTGCAGAAAAACAAGGTGCGCAAGGCGCTACGGGTGGTGAACTGGATACAGACCGTCGATTCGCTTGAGTTAGGCGAGCACCTGTCCCGCCGGGTCGACCCCGAGGCACCTGTGCGGGTGCTTGTTCAGGTGAACATTGGGCGTGAGCCCCAGAAGGCGGGCGCGCTGCCGGACGATGTTCCTGAGCTTGTGCAGGGCTTGGCTAACCTTCCCGGGCTCCGTGTCCGTGGGTTGATGGCCCTTCCCCCGCAACCGGACACGCCGGAGGACTCCCGGCCCTACTTCCGCCGGATGCGCCGCCTGCTTGACGAGCTGCGGGAGGAGCATGAGCGCACCCCACGGCTGGATGTACTGTCCATGGGCATGACCGCCGACTGGCGTGTCGCGGTGGACGAGGGCGCGACCATGATCCGATTGGGAACGACTTTGTTCGGCCCCCGGTAGACGGGCGCTTGGCGGGCCGACAGACAGAGCCGTATGATTTTGTCGACATGCACGAAGCGATGCTGTGGGAGCCGGTGGGCGACGGACGGGTGCGCTGTAGGCTGTGCGCGCACCAGTGCCTCATCCCTGACGGGAAGCGCGGGATCTGTGCTGTGCGGGTGAACCGTGACGGGGTCCTCTACAGCGAAGTGTACGGGCGGTTGAGCGCGCGTACATTCGATCCCATAGAGAAAAAGCCGTTGTATCATTTCCTTCCCGGGGCGGAGTGCCTGTCCATCTCCACCGTGGGGTGCAACTTCCGGTGCGATCACTGCCAGAACTATCACATGTCGCAATACCCGCGCGAACACCACGGAGGTGTGCTCGGAGAACAGTCGGCTCCGGAACGCTTGGTCAGCCAGGCCAAGGCCGCCGGGGCATCCATCATCTCCTACACCTATACCGAGCCGACGATCTTCTTCGAGCTGGCCTACGACACGGCCGTAATTGCCCGTAAGGAAGGACTGCGGAACGTGTTTGTGTCCAACGGGTACATATCCCGCGAGGCCGCCGAGGAGATCGTGCCGTACCTCGATGCGATCAATATAGATCTCAAAGCATTCTCGGAGGAGACGTACCGCCGGTACTGCGGCGGCACGCTTCAGCCGGTGCTGGACACGATCGAGCACCTGGTCGCCGCTGGAGTGTGGGTCGAGGTGACCACCCTCATCATCCCCGGGCGCAACGATGAACGACAGGAGCTGATGTGGATGGCGGAATTTCTCCGGGGCGTGTCGGCCGACATACCCTGGCATCTGTCGCGGTTTGTGCCCGCCTACCAGCTGTTCGACCGTCCGCCCACCCCGGTGCGGAAGCTTCGGGAAGCGCGTGCCCTGGGCCTGGAGGCGGGCCTGCGCTACGTGTACGTGGGCAACGTCCCCGGAGAGGGGGAGGACACCGTGTGCCCCGGGTGCAGCCAGCTCCTTGTCCGTAGGATCGGCTTCGAGGTGGTCCAGGAGGAGCTGGAAGACGGGCAGTGTCCTCAGTGCCGGACCCCGATCGCCGGCGTATGGGAATAACAAAACGGGGACAGGCCCCTTGTTCATGTAAGTGTAAGGCGGGAGACGGTTCATGAGTGTTGGTAATACGAACAAGGGGCAAAACGGGGACAGGCCCCTTGTTCATGTAAGTGTAAGGCGG
>PXEP01000130.1 GCA_003566155.1 Candidatus Acetothermia bacterium
ATCTCGCTCTGCGTACGCGGATCGCACGCTATGTGACCGGGGAAAGAAGCCACATCCGGAACGACGACGGGACCACGGGTGTTAACGCTGTGCAGGCATACCCCTTGGCCGCGCAGCACCTGACAGGCCAGCGGGCCCTGGTACGGTCCCACGTGTAGTTCCTCGGGGCCGGCCAGGAAGTAAAAGCCGGTCCAGGAGTGATGTGACATTTTGTGGTGCAGTACCGCACAGAGCGTGGCCATGGCGGCGATCAGACTGGGGGCCTCACCGACGATCAGCTGCCGCAGCTGATCGTGTATGCGTTCGTACCTGCGGGCACGCCTTGGATCCATGACGGGCCATTGTAACAAAGGCGAACCCTTGTGCTCCGGAGGGGCCTACAGCCGACGGGCATAGATCACGGTGAATCCCGCCCGACAACCGGACGGAGTGGGCATGATCCACGCGTAGCGCAGCAACGGTCGGAAGCCAAGCTGGGTGAAGAAGCGGCGTGCCGCTTGGTTATCCCCGTGCACCCTTGCGTGCACCCCGGGACAGCCGGCGGCGGCCATTCGATCCATGAGCTGACTGGCGAGCTCCGTGCCCACCTCGTGGCCGCGGGCTCTTGGACGGACGTTGATGTGGAGGTGTCCGGGGTAGACGTCCTCCGGAAGCGGATCCGGCCGGGCACAACGGATCCAAGTCAGAAACACAGCCTGTGCCCATTGCCAGGAACGCCGTTGCCACAGTGCCCCGCGGGCGATCGCGCGCAGAACAGCCAGCGGGATAACCCGCGTGCGCATAATGAGGCGATGACGAGGGGGGCGAACGGTGCCCGAAGCGTAACCGATGATGTCGCCCTCCTGTTCTGCCACAAGGCACATCTCGGGCTCGAAATCCGTGTAGTATCGGGTGAGCAGGTCGGCCGTCACTTCGGGAAACGGAAACAACCACCCGCCTGGGCTTCCGGTATCGGCGGTGTCAACGGCGATGCGGCGGATGGCTGCTCGGTCGCCGGGCCGAAAGGGGCGTATGCGAGCAGCCACTTCCTACCCCACCTTCGCCGAGCCGACGAGGTCCACCACGCGGTAGGCGGCCTTGGCGAACGTGATTCTGTTTCGTTGCAGCTCGGCCCCTATGAGCAAGCTGTCCGGTGAGCCGAGCTCGGCCAGGGGGAGCTCCACCCGCACCGCCCGAGGACGAGCGCTGAACGTAGAGCCCGGGGGGAGGTACCTGTCGGGATCAGTGCTTCCGCCTCCCCCAAGATCTAGCTGTAGGGGAGCCGGGAGGGCGACGTCGCTTCCGAACGGGCGCAGGTGTACGACCACGTGGTTGGCTGGTCGTAGCCGGTCGAACAGCTCCACCTCGATCGCCAGGTAGCCGGGGGCCGCATGGTGGAAGTGAAGCGCCCGGATGTCATTGTATCGCTTGATGTCCCTAAGGAGGCTACGTCGGCGGGGGTCGGTGTAGCTGGCCATGGGCTCGTCATCGGCCGACTGGGGCTCACCCTCCTCGGGGACCCACCGGTCGGCGGAGTCGGGGATATCGAGCGAGGCCTGCAGTTCGAGCCTGGGGACCTGGCCGAACAGCTCGTTGCTGCGGGCGAAGCTGGCCAGGTACCTTCGCATGTACCGAAGCTGCGACCGGTGACGCATGATGGCGTGAAACTTACGTTCCCTTTCCTCGCTGGACAAGGGGAGCGCCCGCCAGATGGTATCGAGCCCGCCCAGCGCCGGCGGTGGGGGCAGGGGGGCGCTCAAGTACTTCCCCCGCGGGAGCGGCCACCGCCCCCGGTGGACCACGTAGCTCCAAAGCTCGGGGGTCAACGCTCCCCGACGCTGCAATCCTTCTAGCACCAATCTCACGAACGAGTGGGTCGCCCAATGGTCGTAGTGGAGGTCGTTAGGATGCGGAAAGTAAACGGTGGCCGGGGATGCCCAGCGAAGCACGTCCTCCAGGTCGGCGGCCAGGGCGACACCGCAGTAGGGCGCGCCAGGGGTTCGGCTGTTCTTATATGGGGAGGACTGGGCGCCTGTGCGGGCCGATCTGTAGGGGCGATCGGCAGCCCAGTTCACGCTCCACATCGCCGACAACCCTCGATCGGGGTACCCAAGGAAGGTGACTTCCTCCTCATCGACGCCCAGGTGGCTGAGCGCGTGCAAGGTTTCCTCTTGGCGCCGGTGGCCCAGTTGTATCGCCAACCGACGGTTGGAGAAAGGCCGCCGATATTGGCCGTCACCGTTGGTCAGGAGAGCTACGTAGACATGGTGACCAAGTGAAAGGTGACGCTGCAGGGCCCCGGCGGCGGCCAGCACCTCGTCGTCGTTATGAGGTGCCACCACCAGGGCAGGCCCGGCGGACACAGCAAGCTCTGGGGCGGGGGGTTGGGGAGCCGGGCCAACCGCCTTGCGTCTGGATGAACGCCTGAGCCTGAGTCTACGGTACACGTTGACCAATTTAGCGGGGGCGCCCGCCGTGGGCAATGCTGTGTTCGCTGGAGAGGGCCTGCCCGGGGCGCTCTGGAGAAGGGGCAGTTCCGACACGGATTGCTATACACTCTGGCATGAAGCGCTTGGCGGACAAGGAGCCACTGTGGACGAACTGAACGGACCCCAAGGTTGCCGGGGGGCGTTCTCCCTAAGGGGAGGAAGGGTGGTCGATCCTCTTGCTGGGAGGGTGCGACGGGGCGAGGTGTTTGTGGATGATGGGAAGTTCGTCTGTGGGGAAGACCAGGCCTGCACTGAGCGGGCGATCGATGTTCGAGGATTGTTCGTTGCACCGGGCTTCATCGATCTCCAAGTGAACGGAGCGGTGGGATTTGACTTTGCCTACACTGACCCGGCAGGCATGCGCGCAGCAGCTGACTGGTGCATGGCGCATGGGACAACCGGCTTTCTGGCCACTTTGGTCAGCGCGCCTTGCCTTCGGCTGCGCCAGGCGATGAGCAACGTGGCGCGGGCCGCGCCCCCGGCGGTGCTGGGGGTGCACCTGGAGGGACCGTTCATCTCCCCCAAGCAAAAAGGGGCGCACGAGGGCTCGCATATCCTCCCCCCCAGCCTAGGGCGACTGGAAAACCTGCTCGAGGGGTATGAGGGCTACGTCCGGCTTATGACGCTGGCTCCGGAGCTTCCCGGAGCGGACGAGGTCATCGATAGGGTGCTTGCTGCCGGGGCCGTCCCGGCGCTGGGGCACTCGGATGCCAACTACGGGCAGGCGCTCGCCGCGGTAGACCGCGGGGTGCGCGGGTTCACACATCTGTTCAACGCGATGCGGCCGTTCCATCACCGCGAGCCGGGGCCGGTCGGGGCGGCATTGGACACGGATGCGTACGTGGAACTGATCTGCGATGGGGTGCACGTCCATCCAGCGGCGGTGCGTCTTGCCGCCAAGGTCAAGGGCTTTGACCGAATATGTCTGGTGTCCGACGCGATGGCAGCGGCCGGCCTGCCCGACGGGGCGTACGCCCTGGGCGGGCGGCCGGTGGCTGTGTGCGATGGGGAGGCACGTCTTGCGGACGGCACGTTGGCCGGAAGCACGTTGTCGATGAACCTGGCGGTGAAGCACTTCATGGATTGGACAGCCTGTTCGCTTCCCGAGGCTGTGCGCTGCAGTTCGCTCAACCCGGCGCGGCTGCTGGGGCTGGATGAACGCAAGGGTTCCCTGGATGAGGGGAAAGATGCCGATCTCGTAGTATTTGACGAGGAGTTCACTGTGCACCACACGATCGTCGGCGGACGGGTCGTGTTCAGCCGCGATCAAGGTCGGCAAAAGCGGACGTAGCGCGAGCTTCTTGTAGGGTCTACAGAACGAACACAGGACGGAGGGAGCACCGATGGACGTGATCGTGAAGCCGGACTACCGAACCCTGTCGGAGACGGCGGCGCGCTTGGTAGCTCGCTGGAGCCTGGTTGAGCCAGGCAGCGTGGTCATGCTGCCCACGGGGAATACGCCGAAGGGCATGTATGCGGAGCTGGCACAGCTGGCCGCCGCGGGGTTGATCGATTTCTCCTCGGTGACTGTGTTCAGCCTCGACGAGTACCTGGATCTCCCCGAGGATGATGAGCGCACGTTTCGCCGCTATATGATGCGGCACCTTTGGAACAAGATTTCCCCGGGGCCGGCGGCCTGGCATATTCCCAGTTCCCGACCGGCAGACGTGCAGGCAGAGTGCCAGGCGTTCGATCGCAAGGTCGCCGAAAGTGGCGGGGCGGACCTTGCGGTGTTGGGGATCGGGGAGAACGGACACATCGCGTTCAACGAACCTGGCACACCGTGGGACCGTACCACCCATGTCGCAGAGCTGGCCCCGCAGTCACGGCGGGGGGAAGCCGAGCGGTTCGGGGGGGTGGAACATGTTCCCAAGCAGGCGATCACGGTGGGGGTGAAAACGATCATGCGCGCGCGGAGGGTGTTGCTCCTGGCCAGCGGGGAGGCGAAAGCGGAGGTGTTGTATCGGGCACTGAAGGGGCCGATCACGACGGACGTGCCGGCCTCCGTTCTCCAGCTACACCCTCAACTCACGGTGCTGGTCGAGCGGGCGGCCGGTGCTCATATCGGGTGAAGAACCGATAGGCGGCGGTGAACACCGCGATGGTTGCGGCCAGGACGATCCAGCTTGCTTGGTAGGTGTCGGTGAGATCAGCCAGCGCCCCGAACAGAGGCGGGCTGAGCATGACACCCACCCGGACAAAGATCAGCGCCAGGCCGCTGGTCACCCCTGTGCGGCCGCTGGGAGCCATCTCGGAGATGGTGGTGAAATAGAGGCCGGGTCCGGAGAAGCTAACGAAGCCGAGCAGTATCGACAGGACGAGCAGAAGCGGCAGCGGGAGCTCGGCCATTGCCACCAACAGCCCGAACAGAAGACACATGGCTGCCACCGTCCCGCCCATCAAGCTGAGCCCGCGGCGGCGGTCTCCCTTGAGCAGGGCGTCGCTGATCCAACCCCACCCAGGGGGCCCGGCCACGGCGCCCAACAGTAGGGCGGCCATTCCCAGGCCGGCCCACGTCTCCGACAATCCCAGGTCCTGGTGGAGGAACAAAGCGAAGTGCGCGCTGATGGCGCTCATGGTCATCCCCAGGCACAGGCCGAACATGCCGACCCGGAGCAGGCGCTTTTCCTTGACCACCCCCAAAAGCACCGTGGAGAGCTTGGGTTGGTCGGCGTGGTCGGTGAACACCTGGCGTTTCCCTCCATGGTAGAAGAGTTGGATGGTAAGGCCCATGAG
>PXEP01000190.1 GCA_003566155.1 Candidatus Acetothermia bacterium
GGACAGGGTGCTGCACGAAGCTGAACCAGAAGTTGGCTGCCTTGTTGGACGACCGGTTGTCTTGCTTTCTCAGGCTGGCGATCCCCCCTGGGGATGAACGTCTCGGACGCAGCGTTGACAGTACCCTGGCCGATATGCTGTAGCATTGCTACTGGTGTCCGGACTCGATGAGCTCGGCGGGGATGACCAGGCCGGCCGAGTGTGAACATAGTCCTCTATGGGGCACCAGCGCCGCGTATACCCTCCATAGCCATCCTGCGAAGCGAAGCCCTGGCTCGCCAAGGGAGGGCCCCTTGACCCTCCTGTGCCGCCGACCTATAGTGCTTCAGTGACCGGTTCGGTTGCTGCTAACAGGCAATTGGACAAGGGAAGGAGGCGATCGAAGGGAGCACATCGGCAGTACAAGGAAGATCGTGTGCACGGTCTACTGCAACGTAGGAGGGAAGAGATGCGAGTGAGATTAGTAATTGGGTTGTTGCTGTCTGTAGCATTGGCCAGCGCCGGTGCCGTGGCCGCGGAGCCCCAGTACGGGGGCCGCGTGGTGATTGCCATCGGTGTGGAGCCGGAGTCATTGGATCCGATCGGGATGTCCTCGGCCCCGGCAGCCACGGTGAGCGAGCACATCTCGCAACCCCTCATCTATCTGGATGTGGACGGTACGCTTCAGCCTAGCCTGGCTGTGGACTGGGAGGCGTCTGAGGACGGGAAGGTGTGGACGTTGTACCTGCGGGAGGGCGTCACCTTCCATGACGGTACGCCGTTTGACGCCGAAGCGGTGAAGATGAACCTGGACCGCTTCTTGGATCCCGAGAGTGGAGCCCCATTCCGCTTTCTGATTGAGAGGGTCACGGAAGTGGAAGTGGCAGGTGAGTACATGGTCAAACTGCACACTGATGAGCCCTTTGCTCCAATGCTTGCGCACCTGTCCCACAGCTTCATCGCCATGGTCAGCCCTGAGCAACTCCGCGGGCTGGAGCCGGGTGACCCGATCACCCACCCCATTGGTACGGGACCGTTCACGCTCGAGCGGTGGGACCGCGGCGAGCAGGTCATCTTGAAGGCCAACGAGGACTATTGGGGTGACCGACCCTATTTGGATGAGGTGGTGTTCAAGTTCGTGCCCGAGGACTCAGCCCGCGTGATTATGCTGGAGACGGGAGAAGCAGACGCTATCATGCGTGTGCCCCCGCTGGATGTCCAGCGTCTTGAGGCCCATGCAGCCATCGACGTCGTGCATGCCACGAGTGTCCGCGTGATCTACATTGGGTTCAACAATCTACAGGAGCCGTTCACCGACGTGCGGGTGCGCCAAGCGCTCAACTACGCCATAGACAAGCAAGAGATCGTCGATGTGATCTTGGGAGGCGCAGGCGAGCCTTCCACCGCCCCCATCGTTCCCGCCGTGTTCGGTCACTACGAGGCCGGTCCCTATGAGTACAATCCGGAGAAGGCGCAGGAGCTGCTGGAGGATGCCGGTTATCCGGATGGCTTTAGCGCCACCTTGTACCATCCGACAGGCCGGTACATGATGGACGCCACCATTGCCGAGACCGTACAGAGCTTCCTGATGGACATCGGCATCGACGCCGAGCTCATCACAATGGAGTGGGCGGCCTACCTCGCCCATCTCCAGGAGCCGCCGGAGACGGCCGACTATGACATGTACATGCTCGGTTGGGGTACGGTCACTTTGGATGCGGACTACGGCTTGTATGCGTTGCTACACTCCTCTCAGTGGCCCCCGGCGGGCTGGGCGGTAGGCTTCTACAAGAATGCAGCCGTGGACGCCGCCTTGGATCTGGCGCGGGTGACGCCCCCGCTGGACGTTCGGGAAGCGTTGTACGAGACAGCGGTCAAGGCCATCTGGCACGATGCACCCTGGCTGTACTTGCATGACGAAGTACAGATTAACGCTGTACGAGAAGGTATACACGGACTGATTCACCACCCACTGGAGAACATCTCCGCTTGGGAGGCGTGGATCGACCGTTAAGTTACGTTGACGGGAGCAGGCTCGGTGGAGGACTCCGCCGAGCCTGCCCCTGTTCTCTCGAGGAGATGGGAAGTCGCGGTTATGGGATGGTATGTGATTCGCAGACTGGTCTTGGTGATTCCTACGTTGCTAGGAGTGTCCATTGCCGTGTTCGCCATGGTCCGCTTGATCCCTGGGGATCCAGCGCTGGCGATGGCCGGCCCACACGCTACCCCTCAGTATGTGGAGCAAATCCGCCGCGACCTTAGGCTGGACGATCCCCTCCACGTCCAGTATTACCATTTTTTGAGCGCACTGTTGCGCGGTGATCTAGGCAGCTCCACCCGTACACGGCGGCCAGTGACGGCGGAGCTATGGGATAAATTCCCCAACACGGTGGAGCTTACCTTGGCCAGTTTGGTCATCGCTGCAGCTCTGGGAATTCCGGCAGGGATCATCTCGGCAGCTAGACGATACAGCATCTTCGACAACATTAGCATGTTGATAGCCCTTCTAGGGGTATCGATGCCCGTATTCTGGCTAGGACTAATGCTAATGCTCTTGTTTTCAGTGCATTTGGGTTGGCTTCCTTCGGTTGGTCGGGGCACTTTGCTGCATTTGATCCTCCCGGCGCTTACCTTAGGTGCTTCGTCCATGGCGTTTGTGGCTCGGATTACCCGATCCAGCATGTTAGAGGTGCTCAAGCAGGATTACGTGGTCACTGCCCGGGCGAAGGGTTTACGCGAACGAGGGGTTGTCTATAAGCACGCTCTGAAGAACGCGCTTATCCCTGTGGTTACCGTGATGGGCTTGCAGCTGGGGATCCTCCTGGGGGGAGCGGTGTTGACGGAGACAGTTTTTGCCTGGCCGGGTGTGGGTCGGTTGATGGTGGACTCGATTCAGGCGCGGGACTATCCAGTTGTCCAGGGGGCCGTATTGCTACTGGCTGTATCGTTCGTCTTGGTCAACCTCCTGGTCGACATGACCTACGCGCTCCTGGACCCACGGATTAAATACAATTGAACAGGAGAAGGAGTTAGGGGGAGATGAGAAGCCTACTGGTTCGCGTCCGCTCATGGGATTTCGTGCGGCAGTTGCGCCGGAACAAGATGGCGATCTTTGGGCTTGCAATCATCATGGTGTTTCTGCTAGCTGCTTTGCTCGCCCCATACGTCGCCCCGCACGACCCTCTGCAGCGTTCGCTGCGCCAGGCGCTGGATGGACCCTCCTGGGAGTCACCGTTTGGCAGGGACGAGCTGGGCAGGGATGTACTCAGCCGCGTGCTGCATGGAGCGAGGATTTCCGTCATGATCGGCCTTGTGTCGGTAGGGATTGGACTACTGGTGGGGGTTCCTGTAGGTGCCGTTTCGGGCTATTTTGGAGGGGCGGTAGACCTACTGGTGCAGCGCCTAGTAGACATCATGCTTGCCTTCCCGGGCATCCTGCTGGCCATCATCGTGGTCAGCACCCTGGGGATAGGCCTGACCAACGCCATGATCGCTGTGGGCATTGGAACCATCCCCACCTATGTGCGCCTTGTCCGAGGTTCAGTCCTATCCATTAAGGAAAACGATTATGTTTCCGCTGCCCGGGCGATGGGTGCAGGGGACCTAAGGATCATCTTTCGGCACTTGCTACCGAACTCGATGGGTCCTATTGTCGTCCAGTCGACATTGCAGTTCGCCGTGGCCATCTTGTGGGCTGCCGGCTTGGGCTTCCTCGGCTTGGGAGCGCAACGTCCGACCCCTGAATGGGGTGCAATGCTGGCGAACAGCCGTATGTACATCCGGGTAGCCGCCCACGCCACCATTTTTCCTGGAGTGGCGATCTTGCTGTCGGTGCTTGGGTTCAACCTGTTTGGCGATGGGCTGCGCGATGCATTGGACCCCCGTTTGCGCGGCCGGTGGTAACGCTCAGGCCAATAGCTTGGGAGGATGTTGTATTATTGGTGTAGGTGCTCGGACAAAAGCAGCTCAGCAGGCAACGTGAGCCCGCGCTGGGTTTCCAGGAGTCGGTCAGCAGAGCACCAGCGGGCGAAGGTGGCGGAATTGGCAGACGCGCTGGCCTTAGGAGCCAGTGCCCTCTGGGCGTGCGGGTTCGAGTCCCGCCCTTCGCACCAGCCTTGAAGCGGACGGGGGTGCACGCCTATAATCGGCTAGCAAGCGGGAATAGCTCAGCTGGAAGAGCGCCACCTTGCCAAGGTGGAGGTCACGGGTTCAACCCCCGTTTCCCGCTCAGGCCATCCACGCCGGGGTGGCGGAATTGGCAGACGCAGGGGACTTAAAATCCTCGGAGCTTGCGCTCGTGCGGGTTCGAGTCCCGCCCCCGGCAGGAGCGGGGTGGAGCAATTAGGAAGCTCGCCGGGCTCATAACCCGGAGGCTGGTGGTTCGAATCCACCCCCCGCAACCAGAAAGAGGCGGTGTAGCTCAATCGGCAAGAGCGCGCGGCCCATAACCGCGAGGTTCAGGGTTCGACTCCCTGCACCGCCACAGCGCAGCCCGGGGCCCGCGTGAACAGGCCGCAATCCAGAAGACACAGAGACTGGTCGGGGCGCTGTGGAACAAGGGGCTGCCTGAGACGGGGATGTAGCTCAGCTGGGAGAGCGCCGCGTTCGCAACGCGGAGGTCGGCGGTTCGAATCCGCTCATCTCCACCAAGTAGTACGATCAGGCACATGTAGAGCAGTAGAATTGGTCGGCAGCCCGCCAAGTGGTGGGCTGCGACCGCTACGAGTCCGAGGAGGCTCTTGTGCTTCTGGGGGTGGTCTAAAAGGATCTACCCTTCTACCAGAACTGCTTCCAGCCTGTCCGTAAGGTGGTCAGAAAAGAAAGGGCAGGTAGGAAGCTGCATGAGTCCTACGACCGGGGGCAGACCCCCTACCAGCGTGTGCCCTTGTGCCCCGAGGTGTACGAAGAGGTGAAAGCCCCACTGCAAGAGACGTTTGTGTCGCCCGACGCTGTTGCCCTGCGCAAGCGGATCGATAGCAATCTACGAGAATTGTGGAGGCGGCCTTGGTAACCCGAGTTCTAGGATATCGAAGGAACCTTCGTTAACAGTCACTGCTGAGGTTCCAGGTTCCGCGCAGAGACCGAATCAAAGCCGTAGCACACAACTATCTGGTTGTCAATAATGCCAGGTACGCGACGTGCTCTGCGACTCTGGTAACTGGCTGCGCGCACCTATCCCGCAGATCGCTTGCCGATGCGCCCGCCGAGA
>PXEP01000028.1 GCA_003566155.1 Candidatus Acetothermia bacterium
AGCTGATCGTCCGGGGTGATCTCAAGCGGTGCCTTGTTGTCTGTCCGGGCAGTCTGGCTGAGCAGTGGCAGGACGAGCTCCATGAGCGGTTTCAGCTGCCGTTTGAGATCCTGACGAACGATAAGCTGCAGGCGGCTCGCACCGGGAACTGGTTCATGGAAAATGACCTGGCCATTGCCCGACTGGACAAGCTCTCGCGCGATGAGAACGTGCAGGAGAAGCTCAGCGCGCCTGACTGCTGGTACGACCTCATCGTGTGTGACGAGGCCCACAAGATGTCTGCGACCTTCTTCGGTGGGGAAGTGAAGTACACGAAGCGGTACCGGCTGGGGCAACTGCTCTCTGGAAACACGCGGCACTTCCTGCTCATGACAGCGACCCCACACAACGGTAAGGAGACCGACTTCCAGCTCTTCATGGCTCTCCTCGATGGCGACCGTTTCGAAGGGCGGTTTCGTGATGGCGTGCATCAGGTAGACGTATCCGATCTGATGCGGCGGATGGTGAAGGAGAACCTGCTCAAGTTCGATGGCCGCAGGCTGTTCCCCGAACGCGTTGCCCACACTGTGCCTTATAGGCTGTCGGCGGCCGAAGCGAGATTGTATAAGGAAGTCACGGAGTACGTTCGTGAGGAGTTCAATCGAGCTGAAGCTCTGAGGAACGACAAGCGTGCGGGTACGGTGGGCTTTGCCCTGACGATCCTCCAACGGAGGCTGGCCTCTTCGCCTGAAGCTATCTATCAGTCCCTCCGCCGGCGGCGAGAACGCCTGGAGAAGCGATTGCGGGAAATGCAGCTCCTGCAGCGAGGAGCTGCCGAGGCCGCACCGACTGTCCACTCAGGACCTTTGCTCGATGCCGAAGACGTCGAGGACCTGGAAGACGCACCGGAGAACGAGGTCCAGGCGGTAGAGGAGGAGGTGCTTGATCAGGCCACTGCGGCCAGCACCATTTCTGAGCTGCAGCTAGAGATCGACACCCTATCTCGCCTGGAGAAACTGGCAGCCGAGGTGCGCCGCAGCGACCAGGACACCAAATGGCGGGAGCTGTCGCGGCTCCTCGCGGAGCTCTTCACCCCCGCAGCGCTTTCCGATCGAGTGGCCGAACCTGGGTCCCCATACGGCAGTGCTGAACAGAGCCCGGAATCCTCCCCGCACCAGAAGCTGGTGCTCTTCACGGAGCACCGTGACACCCTGAATTACCTAGAGCGGCGGATTTCCTCGCTCCTTGGCCGAACTGATGCCGTGGCGATTATCCAGGGAGGCATGGGGCGCGAGGAGCGGCGCAAGGCTCAAGAGTCCTTCTTGCATAACCCCGAAGTCCAGGTGCTCTTGGCGACCGATGCGGCGGGCGAGGGTATCAACCTCCAACGGGCTCACCTTATGGTGAACTACGACCTCCCGTGGAATCCAAACCGGCTGGAGCAGCGCTTTGGCCGTATACACCGCATTGGCCAGACCGAGGTCTGCCACTTGTGGAATCTTGTGGCCGAGGAGACACGGGAAGGTGATGTGTACCGGAAGCTCCTTGAGAAACTGGAGGAAGCCCGTCAGGCGCTGGGGGGGAAGGTCTTCGATGTGCTGGGGAAGCTCCACTTTGAGGGGAAACCTCTGCGTGACCTTCTCCTCGAGGCCGTCCGGTACGGCGACCGTGCGGATGTCCGCGAACGGATCACGCAAGCAGTGGAGGATGCCGTTGACCGGCCGCATCTCGAGGGCCTCATCGAAGAGCAAGCGCTCGTGCACGATGTCATGGACGCCGGACAGGTGGCTCGGGTCCGAGAGGAGATGGAGCGAGCCGAGGCTCGCCGCCTGCAGCCGCATTATATCGAGTCGTTCTTCCTTGAGGCGTTCAAGCGCATTGGAGGGACGATCCGGCAACGCGAGCCACGCCGTTACGAGATCACCCATGTGCCCGCGGTGGTTCGCAGCCGTGATCGAGCGATCGGCGTAGGACAGCCCGTGCTTCCGCGGTACGAACGCATTGCCTTCGAGAAGGAACTGCTGATGCCTGAGGGCCAGCCAATGGCAGCGTTCGTCTGCCCAGGTCATCCCCTGCTTGATGCCGTGATCGACCTAACCCTGGAGCGCCACCGCGAGCTGCTACGACGGGGGACGGTGCTCGTGGATGAGGCGGACCTTGGCACAAAGCCTCGCGTGCTCTTCTACCTTGAGCATGCGATCCAAGACGCCCGAGTCCTGAAGACAGGCGGGCGCCGCACTGTCAGCAAACGAATGCTCTACGTGGAGATCGACGCTGAAGGGGAGCCACGGCATCTGCACTACGCTCCCTACCTTGACTACCGGCCGCTTGCCGATAACGAGCCTGGCGTCGAGGAAATTCTCGATCGGCGCGAGTGCGCCTGGATCAGCCGTGAACTCGAGCAACAGGCAACGGCTCATGCTGTAGCTAATGTAGTACCCGAGCACGTGAGCGAGGTGCGGGAGCGGCGGTTGGCCTGGATAGAAAAAACACGCGCTGCGGTCAAGGACAGGTTGACCAAGGAGATCAGCTACTGGGACCATCGCGCTGAGCAGTTGAAGGTACAAGAACAAGCGGGGAAGGCCGGCGCGCAGCTCAACTCATGGGAGGCTCGTCGGCGAGCCGATGAGCTGCAGGCACGGCTGCAGAAACGGCTGGCTGAGCTTGATGCCGAGGAGAAGCTTTCCACACTGCCTCCTGCAGTGTTGGGAGGGCTTGTGGTGGTTCCGAAGGGCCTTCTTGCGGCGATGCTGGAACAGTCGGTGCCACATACCAGAGCTCGTCCGGACCGACAGGCTGCAGCCGCCCGCGCCCGTCAGATTGTGATGCAGCGCGAGCGGGAACTGGGCTACGAGCCGGTGGACCGCGAGACGGAGAAGCTCGGATACGACATCGAGAGCCGAGACCCCGAAACGGGTCGCCTTCGTTTCCTCGAGGTGAAGGGACGAATGAGCGAAGCGGACTCGATCACGGTGACAAAGAACGAGGTGCTCTATTCACTAAACAAGCCCGAGCAGTACATCTTGGCGATTGTGGAATTCCTTCCCAACGACCAACATCGTGTTCACTACGTGCGACAACCATTCCAGCGGGAGCCCGATTTCGGTGTCACCAGCATGAACTACAGCTTTGCGGAGCTCCTGGCGCGAGCGGAGGTGCCTGGATGACACAATGGTGCGAAAAGGCAGGGCGGCCCCTCATAATGACGTCGATTCTGGAGGGAACACCGAGCTTGCGGAGCGTCACAGGCACGGGCAGCGAAGGGAGCGATTTCGCTGATGGGACATAATGCCCTCTTCAGTGAACGGCAGCTAGCGAACTGGCTGAGAGCGCGCCTTAGCGAGGCTCTGCAGAGTGCAGACTCCGTCCCGCCGGCGCGCCTGCTGAACGTCGGAGAGACTGAGCTGGTTGAAGAGCTGCTGGAAGAGTACAAGGCGGTTCCACCAAAGCTGCAGATGGAACATCGCTATACGACAGGGGCCCAAGATACGAGCATTAGCATCAGAGGAGACCGACTCCGGACTGCGTACTACGGGCAGCACGAGTTGAAGGGCACACGAGTGGAGGTTCGCATTCCTTTTGAAGGGGATGCGGAGCTATTCCGGTTTCAGCCTTCACGTTTTTCGGGTAGGTTCCCACGTGGCAGAGTGGAAGCCCAGGAGGTACTGATCTGGTGGGAAGCTCCAGCGGATTCGGTGGACTCGAAGCAGTTTCACAGAATGCTTGAGGAAGAGATAGCGCGAGTGTCGAAATACCTAGAGTGGGTATCTGCTGATTGCGAGCATTTCAACCAACACGAGCTGGAACCAAAGGTCAAGCAAGCTCTGAGCCAGCGGAAGGCGAAAGTGTTGAAGGATCGAGATCTTGAAGCCGATTTGCAGATCCCTCTCAGACGTCGTCCCGATCCGAGCCCGGTATTGGAGGTTCCTGTCAAACCTCGGAAGAAGGTGACAGCTGTATCACCAAAGGGGGAGACGCTCGCGGAAACACCATCCACTGAGTACCATATCAGTTCCACGGATTACGCAGATATCCTCTCAGTCGCTCGCA
The DNA here is from genome assembly GCA_003566155.1 of Candidatus Acetothermia bacterium. Taxonomy (GTDB): domain Bacteria; phylum Bipolaricaulota; class Bipolaricaulia; order Bipolaricaulales; family Bipolaricaulaceae; genus T3SED10-47. The sequence goes on from PXEP01000028.1 coordinate 4,030, forward strand.
GTTGGCGGGACTTGGTGGAGCGCCTCCCCCACACGTTCCATCCCATGCCCGAGGAGTTCTTCAGGGATGTCCTTCTAGTTGTCTTGAACAACCAGTTTGGACCGGCAGGGGGCGAGGTGTTCAGCCGAAAGGGCAAGACTGACATACTGATCTGGCACGATACAGGTGCGGTCTTTATCGCAGAATGCAAGTTCTGGTCAGGCTCCAAGGGTCTCAGTAAGGCAGTAGACCAGCTTCTTGGCTACTTGGTCTGGAGGGATACAAAGAGCGCGCTCATCCTACTGATCCGTGAGCAAGACGTGACGTCGGTCTTAGCCAAGACAGAGACAGCCATCACACAGCATCCACGCTACAAGCGACGTTCTGATGACATCTCAGGATTCCCTGTCTACATCTTTCACCAAGAGGGAGACCAGCACAGGGAGATTCAGATGGCACTTGTCGCTGTTGCCATTACTACAGCTGGAGGAGGATGTCGTGGCAACACATCCTCAGGAGGCGTTTCATGAACCGGAAGAAACTGATCGAAGTCGCGCTACCACTGGATGCGATCAACGTGGCGAGCGCGCGGGAGAAGTCGATCCGGCATGGGCACCCGAGCACACTCCACCTCTGGTGGGCGCGGCGTCCGTTGGCGGCAGCGCGGGCGGTGATCTTCGCCCAGATGGTGGACGACCCTTCCGAGTACACGGACGTCTTGCTCTCTGATCCTACGAAGCGCCGGGTGGCCCAGAACGAGCTCAACAGGCGCATGGCGGAGTGGGAGACGAAGCAGTCCCTTGGAGGGGATGGGGCTGCCGAGCCGAAGCCAACGCTTGAGGAGGTCGCAGCAGACACGGAGCGCAAGCGCCTATTCCGGCTGATCGAGGACCTGGTCAAGTGGGAGAACACGACCAACGAAGAGGTCCTGCAGCGTGCGCGCGACGAGATCTGGCAGAGCTGGCGGAGGGCATGCGCTGAGAACGCCGACCACCCTCGCGCCAAGGAACTCTTCGATCGTCACAAGCTCCCGGCGTTCCACGATCCGTTTGCCGGAGGTGGTTCGCTCCCCTTGGAGGCACAGCGTCTGGGGCTGGAGGCCTACGCGAGCGAGCTCAACCCTGTGGCAGTGCTCATCAACAAGGCGATGATCGAGATCCC
>PXEP01000115.1 GCA_003566155.1 Candidatus Acetothermia bacterium
AACCCTTCGTGCTCCCTGGACACCTCCTGCTTGTACTCGGAGAAAGGCCTTCCGAGCAGTTCCCCCGCACGTTTTTCCGAGATGCTCCCCTCTGCGAGTGCCTGCATCACCAAGACCTCAAATCGCACGGGGTGCTCAGCCGGGTAGGCATCACCCGGCTCCTCGGCGTGCCACCCTCGAGCCCGGAACTCCTTGCAGAGCGAGCGGAACCGCGAGTACGAGATGATCCCAAGGTCCTTGGCGCGGTAGATCCATGCCTGCATGGAAAGACCATACTTGTGTTTGAGGAGGTGCAACTCGTAGAAATCCAGCCTTCGGCGATGCTCTCCCAGCTCGAACCGGGCGACTTCCTCCGGGACCAGCAATGCCCCTGCAAAGCGGTTGGCAACCTTCTCTGCGCTCTCCTCCTCGTTGATCTCTAGCAGCAGGTGTCCGAGTTCATGCGCCAGGCTGAAGCGCATGCGGTCGCCGGGCAGATCCTTTCGCAAGGCGATTACCGGGAGCGATCCGTCCGTCCCAGCCCTGAACGTGCAGGCATCAAACGCGCGCTCGCCTTCGATGAGGAGCACTTTGATCCCCTTGTCTTCGCCAAGCTGGACCAGACTCTCTATGGGGTCAAGGCCGAGTTGCCATGCCAGTCGCAGGTCCACCGCTGCCTGTTCGACTTCGTCGATCGCCTCCAGCTTCCGTGGAAAACCCTTTGGGAAAGCGAAGCTCGGCGGCTGCAGGGAAACGATGGACTCAGTCTCCAGGTAACGCTCCAGCCAGTCACGGATGGAAGCGAGCATGGCCGCCTCTTCTTTTCGACCGAGGCAGCTCTTCTTGCGGAAGGTCGGCACAACCTCCCCGACCAGCGTTGGCCGGACGAAGAACTCCACGCCAACATCCAGCGCACGTGCCAGCTGCAGCAAAGTCTTCGAGCCAGGAGTGACGGCGCCCTGCTCGTACTTGGAGATGGCTGTGGCGCTGAGGCCCAGTTCGCCAGCGAGAGCACGCAGGGATATTCGCCGCATCAGCCGTGCCTGTTTAATACGCTCCCCCACCATAAGGTGCAACCTCCTTAGTTGACAGATTAGCACGCACTTCAGTGCTTTGTCAACCTCGACTGAGGCTGGATGGTTGGCGGTTCATGCTCGGACTGGTCCCAACAAGCGCGGACACTGGATGGTGTAGAGCATCATGTTGAGCCCTTTCTGAAGCTTTCAGATCGCAGCGCGTCCCGCCCACGCGGAAACAGTAATCGGGCGCCTTGGTGGCCCCGCCGATCTTGATCGCGTCCTCGTGCACCACGTCCTTGTAGGCCTCGGCGTAGCCGGCCTTGTTGGCGACGTCCCCGTCGAGCGCGGTGAACAGGGGATCCACGAACTCGCGCCGGAGCTGGGTCTCGTTGTAGTCGGAGGCCGTGTAGGCGTCGCGGCTCTCCTGGAAGCGTCTGACGAGCTTGCGGACTTCAGCCGGTGCCTTGGTTGCTTGCCTATCCATGGTCGATAGCTGTTTCTAGCATCTTATCGGGGAGGGGACAAGCCGGGCGCGAGGCGCGACAATCGTCGCTCAAGGAAATCTTGCACTATGGTCCCTGCCCCGGCTATAGTAGTGACGAAGGAGGGGAGATGGCTCTGCTGCGACAGGTACTCGGAAAGCGTATCCGGGAGGCGAGGGAACGGCTTCGACTCACTCAACAGGAGCTTGCCGACAGAGTTGGGCTGGGCGCACACCAGATCGTCTCACAGATCGAGAAGGGAGAGCGTGAGGTCAAGGCATGGGAACTAGCACGCATCGCCGAGAACCTCTGCCAAAGCGTCAATGAACTCCTTGCGCCTGAGCTCCCACCTGCGCCGGCCGTTTTGTGGCGCGACGACCCCGGGGCAGAGGCACACGCCCTCGAAGCAAGATTCGTGCAGCGCTGCCGGGAATACGGCCTGCTGGAGCGCCTCGTCGAACCTCGACCCGCAACCCCTCTGCCCGAGTTCCGGGTGGATCCGTCACGCATCAGTCTGCAGGAGGCCGATCGGCTCGCTCAACGCACGCGGGAAGCCCTCGGCCTAGGCTCCAGACCTGCCACCTCGCTGGTCAAGATTCTGGAGGCAGATCACCGAGTCAAGATCTGGTACGAGTCCCTTGGCGAGGCAGGCTCGGCGGCCTCGGCGGCGGGAGACTTCGGGTACGCCGTTCTTCTGAACGCCGATCACGCCCCATGGCGGAGGAACTACAGCCTGGCTCACGAGCTTTTTCACCTTCTCACCTGGCACAGCGCGCAACCGGAGCTGAGAGACTCTCAACCGGAGCGATGGTCTCAGGTGGAGAAGGCCGCGCAGGCATTCGCCTCGACCCTGCTCCTTCCCACTGACTCGGTCGCCACCGAGTTCGACAGCCGCGTGCACGACGGAAAAGTGCGCTACGCGGACCTTGTCGAACTCGCCAGGGACTTCGATGTTTCCACCGAAGCACTCCTGTGGCGGCTCGTTCGCCTGGGCCGGTTTGACGAAAAGGAAGTCCAACGGGTGCTGAACGACCCAACGTTCCGGAAACTGGATCGGCAGGCCATGCCTGAGCACTGGCGCGAGCCGCTGATTCCGCCTGAGGCTTTCGTACGCCTGGCCTTCCTGGCGTACCAGAAGGGCAAGATATCTCGCACACGCCTCGCTGGCCTGCTCGGAACCAGTCTGATCGATCTGGAGAAGACATTGGCTAGGTATGGCCTACAGGAAGCCGAAGACCACGAAGCCGCTGCGGCTGTTGCTTGACGCCGACGTCGTCATCGAGGCCCACCGCCTGGGTATATGGGCCGCTCTGTGTAATCGGGCCCACATCGCCTGTCCTGCAACGGTAGTCCACCACGAGGCACTATTCTACTCCCACGATGACTGTTCGGTCCCGCCAAGCATCCATCTCCCGAGCCTCGCGGCGAAAGGTGCAATCGAGATGCTGGAGGCCACTGCGGAGGACGCCGCTATAGTCCGCTCCAAACTCGCGGACGACGTGCTTGAGGGACTGGATCCTGGAGAATCGGAGGCGCTGGCACTTCTGTTCGTGCAGAAGGCGGCGGACTACCGGTTTTGCACGGGCGACCGTGCGGCGATCCACGCTCTGGCTCTACTCGGGCTTTCTGAGCAGGGGATCTCTTTGGAAGAAGCCCTGGAGGCCGTTGGGGCGACGAAACCCCTTACCAGACAGTTCACAAAAGAGTACTTCCGGGAGGCTCTGCGGGAAGGCCAGGAGCATCGACTTCGGGAGCTAGGTCTGAGGGATGCATAGGTACATTGAACGCTCTAGGGCGGACGCTCGCATCAGCTATTGGCCGGAGTCCACGGTTGCTGCTGCGGCTCAGTGCGGCTTTCTTCTCTCCCGCGGCTCCGCGGGCCCACCCATGGCGCAACCTACTATCCAGAGCCTCGTGCCGGTGGAGCCGTCTGAGCTCGACGAACGCGCGGCGCAGTTGGGTCTCGTTGTAGCCGGAGGCCGTGTATTGGTCGCGGTTGTCCTGGAAGCACTTGACGAGCTTGCGGACTTCAGCGGGTGCCTTGGTTGCTTGCCTCTCCATGGTCGATAGCTGTCTCCAGCATGCGAGCAAGGAGAGGGCACGCGGGGGTGGCACACCCTGATGGTCTTCGGGCCCTGGCCTGGCTCAGGAGGTATGATTCGCAGCGAGAAAGGGAAAAGGGAGGACCTACCGACCGATGCTGGCGACCGCTGACGTAGTTGTGATCGTTTTCTACCTTCTGCTTGTGCTGTCGGTGGGGGTGTGGGCGGGGTTCCGGCAGTCCCTGGAGGGGTTCTGGGTGAACCGCCGGCGTACCCAGACCGCGTTGCTCGTGTTCACGGTGGTGTCGGCGAAGATCGGAGCGGGGGCGACGATCGGGATCGTGTCCTCGGCGTACGAAACGGGGATCGGCTTCCCCCTGGTGGCAGCCGCGTCCACCTCGGCAGGATATCTGCTGATCGGTTGGCTCTCTCCTTACATCAGGCGGTTCGGCGACAGGTACAACGCGTTCACGCTGTCGGAGTTTTTCGGTGTCCGGTACGGAAGGCCCACGCAGACGGCGTCGGCGGCGGTGATCCTCCTTACGTACGTGTCGTTTTTGGCCTCGCAGTTCGTGGCCGCGGCGGCGCTCCTTTCGCTGTGGAGCGGTTGGAGCTTCGAGCTTGCGTTGGTGCTGGCGTTTGCCTCCGTGGTCCTTTACTCCAGCGTGGCGGGGCTGCGGGGCTCGATCGCCGCCGATGCGGTGCACTTTTGGATGATGGCGGTCGTGTTCTTCGCGGTGCTGGTGCCGGCGGCGACGGTCGGCCAGTCGACGGCCGGATGGCGAGAGAGCATCCCGGCCGCGTTCTGGTCGCCGGCCACGTTCGGCGGCTACTGGTTTGTGATCGGAGGGATCCTGTTCGGGGCGGTGATTGGGGCGGTGAGCATGGAGCTTTGGATGCGGATCTACGCTGCCGCCGGGGAGCGACAGGCCAAGCGTACGTTCGTGTGGTCGGCGTTCGTGGTGCTTCCGTTCTTTGCCGCAGCGCTGTTTCTCGGACTCGTCGCCCACGTGAGGCTGCCCGGGCTGGGGCATCCCGACGAGGCGTTGTTCCGCCTGATGGCCGAGCTCCTGCCGGTGGGCCTTCTGGGCCTGGGGATCGCTGCCGTATTGGCGGTCCTGATCTCCACCGCCAACACCATGATCGTCGTCGCCTCGGCAACCTTGTTTCGCGATGTGCTCCCGCGAAGGGCGCAGGGGTCCGACCGCCGGGCGCTTGCGCTGAGCAGGCTGGTGACCCTCGGCGTGGGGTGCGTGGGGCTTGTGCTTGCGATTTTGGTGCCTGACGTGGTCCAGCTTGTGCTCAACGCGTTCTTCACGGTCGCCGTGCTGTCCCCGGCGCTTGCGGCGGGGATCTTCTGGCCGCGCGCCACCCGTCTGGCCGCCACGCTGAGCATCGCCGCCGGAGCGGTGGTGACGCTTGCGTTCCTCCCGGTGATCCCCCGCCAGGCGTTCGTGCCCGGGCTGCTCGTAGCGGCGGTGGTGCTGCTCGCGGTCGGCCTGCGCTCGGCCCATGCGCCAGGAGAACAGCCTGGTTTGGGCGCGGACCTGCGCTCGGGGGCCGCCCCCAAGCGTTGAGCCGAGAGATCGGCATCGGGGGTGCTCAGACCGCCAGGTCCGGGATTTGCCCCCACAGCTTGCCCACGAGCTCGGGGTAACGAGCGTCGCTTCGGAGCGGGTCGAACACGCGGACCACCAGCAAGAAACGCAGCATGCTGTCCCGCTCCCGATAGGCGTGGTCGAGCCAGCGGAAGGCCTCGTCGGCCTCCCCGAGCCCGGCGTAGACCACAGCGATCCAAAACGGGGACACGGCGCTACTCTCCGCGCGCACGCGCAGGTTCTCCAGAAGCTCACGCGCCTGCGCATCCTCGCCGGCGAGGGCATGGGCCAGGGCGATTCCGGCATCGGCGAGCGCGGTGTTGTCCTCCATGTGCGCGCGTGCCCTGCCGAACGTCTCCAGCGCCTCCGCAAAGTGGCCCAGCGCAAGCTGGCTGAGCCCAAGGTACACTTCGGCGATCGCGAACTTAGGATCGATCTCGAACGCCCGCCGCAGCGCCGCCAGCGCGCGCTGGTGGTCGCCGGCAGCGTAGTAGGCGATGCCCAGCGTGCTGTGGGCCACGACGGACAGGGGATCCATCTGCAGCGCCTGCTCCAGCCAGACGCTGGCCTCTTCGAACCGGCCCGTGTACAGGAGGCAATGACCGTACCAGTGGTAGGCCGTCGCGTAGCCGGGACTCAGCCGGATGGCCTGCTGGAGGCCCTCTTCGGCGGCGCGCCAGTCCCATTCGTAGAGCAGCTTGACGTCGGCCAGCGAGGCGTGCGCCTCGGCGAGGTGCTCGTCGAGTTCCAACGCCCTGGTGGCCGCTGCCCGCGCGCGGCGGTAGGCCTCGTCGGCGGGGAAGGTCGAATAGTCGGGCAGCACGGTGAACGCATCGGCCAGGCCTGAGTAGGCGAGGGCATAGTCCGGATCGGCTTGGATCGCCCGCTCGAAGTACACGATCGCCCGCTTGAGCCCCATCTGCGTCCGCTGGTTCCAGCAGAACCGGCCCTTGAGATAGAGCGTATAAGCTTCGAGGTTCTCCCCGCCTGTCGCCCGTTGGCGGGCGGGGCGGTCCAAGAGTTCCACCTCGAGGGCCTGGGCGATGGCCCGAGCGATCTCCTCCTGGATCCCAAAGACGTCCATGAGCTCCCGGTCGAAGCTTCGGGCCCACAGGTGGGTGTCGTCCTGGGCATCGATGAGCTGGGCGGTGATGCGAACGCGGCTTTCCGACCGGCGCACGCTCCCCTCCAGGACGGCGTCGGCTCCCAGGAGCTCGCCGATCTCCCGGATGCCTATGTGCTTGCCCTTCAGGCTGAACGCCGAGGTGCGCGAGATGACGCGCAACCCCTTCATCTGCGACAGCGCAGCGATCAGCTCCTCGGTCATCCCGTCGCTGAAGAACTCGTTCTCGGGGTCGGCCGACAGGTTCAGCAAGGGGAGGACGGCGATCACCGGATGGCTGTCGGCCCCCTCCTCGAGCCCTCGGCGGGGCGGCTGCCCTTCGGAGCAGGTGATCTCGTAGAGCTCCACGGGCTCGGGCAGCCCCCGCAGAGAACGAAGCCCAAGCGGTTCGGGGGTCCAAGGGATGCTGCCCTCGACCGCTTCCCATGCCTTGTCGGTCAGGCACACCTGTCCCGGCCGGGCCAGCGGCTCCACACGGGAGACGACGTTGACGGCGTCGCCGTAGATATCGCCGTCCTGATGGACGACCTCTCCCCGGTGCACCCCGATGCGCAGGACGATGGACTGGGCGGGGGGCAGGCGCGCGTTGCGGGCGGCGAGCGCCTGTTGAATGGAGACGGCGCAACGCACGGCGTCGGCGGTGTCGGAGAACTCCGCCAACACCGCGTCGCCGATGGTCTTGATCTCCCTTCCCCGGTGCCGGGCGAGCTGAGCGCGGATGAGTTTCCGGCTTTGCTCCAGGAGGTCGAGGGCGAGCGGCCCATCGTTTCTCGTCAGCGTTGTGTAGCCGACCATGTCGGTCAGCAGTATGGAAGCCTCGTACCTCGCGTTCACCGTATGCCCCCTCAGTGCGACCAGGGATCCGGCCCCAGCATCAGTCCCCGCGCCGGAAGCCAAAGGGCGTGCCTACATTGTAGCGGCCCGGCCCCTTGAATTCGTGGCGGCCCACGAGCTTCTCGAACGCCACACAGTTCCTCCACCCGGATCCCACATTCGGGAGGTAGCCTCTGGGCGTAGTTCACAGGAGGGATTAAACATGTGCGGATACTGGACCAGTCACTGGTTCTGGGGTCCTTCAGCCTGGGCCCTTGGCCTGCTCGCCTTGGGCGGCGTTGTGTACCTCGCCGTTCGGTTCGGCGTGCGTCACGGGCGTTCGCAGTAGGGAGTGGGAGACGTGGCAGACGAGCTGCCACGCTACGATGCCCTGCGGGCAATCAACACAGCGGCGCGGGGGCGGAGGAAAGGCACCTCGAGCCTTGCGAACCCCGCTTTCAGGAGAAGCGCTTTCTCGGTCCCGACGGGCAGGGGGAGGTCGATGTGGTAGCCGCCCGGCGGGTTGTCTCCGCGCTCGGCCAGTGTTCGCAGGGTTGCTTCGGTGCCCTCCGGATCTGGCTCATCGGACACGTAGTCACCGTTTACGAGTACGCCCCCCGGGTGGAGGGCGGCGTGGATTTTCCTGTACAGCGCGAGCTTGGCCTCCGGGAGGTGATGGTGCAAGGCCATGACGCTGACGACGTAGTCGTAGGTACCCTTGGCGAACGGAACCTCGGTGAACGAGCCGTGTAGGAGTTCGATCTGGCCTGCATGCTGTATGTGGTTCCCTCTTAGGCGCTTCAGCATCTCCCGGGAAACGTCCACGGCAGTAACTCGGGCCTGCGGGGCACGGCAGAAAATGCCCTCCAACTCGGCCCCGGTTCCCGCACCCAGATCCAGAATTCGGACGGGCTCGTTCGTGGGGGCGATCGCCGAGGCGACCGCAGCGTAGAAGGCGTCGAAATCCTCCACGGTCTTTCGCATGTGGGCGTCGTAGCCTTCGGCACGGCGGTCGAAGAACGCGGCCATCTCTTCGCGGGAAGGTCTCGATGTCGGCATGGCGACAGATGTTGCCCTCGGTGCCTGGGCGCATCCAGGGGTTGCATCCCGCTGGCACCGTCCTCGCCCTGCCCATCCTGTCCCCACGGGATCTTCACATCTATGGTGAATGATACTCATTACCAGATGCAATAATGATGCGCTAAAGGAGGAAACTCGGATGTTGACACGAACGCGCGTTGCCTTCGGACGGCTCGCTGTCGCGGTGATCATGGTCGTAGCGCTGGTGCCCGCTGTGCTGGCCCAGGGCAGCGGGTTCTACATGCTGCCCGATGAGGAGGGTTCGTGGATGCCCCCCGACACGCATGTCGGGCGCCTTCCCGCTCACCCGATGCAGGTGGAGATCGCGGGGGTTGGACGGTTCACCGTCGATCCGACCGAGGTCGAACAGCACCGTCCGGACGTGTTTCAACCGGGGCATCTCTCGGTGTACGACCTGATCGCTCACCTGGGTGAGACCGGCGAGATCGAGCTTGTCAGCCGCTACGACGAAGAGATGGGCACACGTGTGATCGAATCGATCAACGGGGAATCCGGCTGGTGGTACGAGGCACGCTACGCCGGCGGATGGTTCGAGCGAAACACCACGCGGATGGATTTGTACCCGGTCAAAGACGGGCTCGAGGTGCGGCTGATTCGAGAGCGTGGGCGCCGCCTTGAGGGGCTGTACGGGACGTTCTCCGAGCAGGTCGAGCGGCTGGAGGAGAACGAGGGCGAGGTGATCGTGCCCCAGGTGCAGATCGAGGGGCCTCACGGGAGGATAACGTTCTCCGATGTCCGCGTCACCTCGCACAACGTCCGCCCGGACCTCTGGCAGCCGGGAACCATCACCGCGTTGGACATCCTCCTCAGCCTCGGCGAACAGGGCCACCTTAAGCGGGTCGGACTCCAATGGTACGACAGCATCGGCAGTGCGGCCGACCCCGTGGACAACTACTTCGTCGAGCTGATTGAGGGACAGGGGTTCATCGCCTCAGCCGAGGGCGGGTGCGGGTTCGTATACGAGGTGGGCGACCAGCCGTTCCGTGGCTTCACGGGAAACCATGTGCACATACCCACCGACGCGAACGTGATCGTGTCCGTCGAGTACGCGCTGTGGTTCTGGATTTGCTTGTAGGGAGGCCGTCATACGGCGCGCATGGCTGAACTACGGGATCGACGTCCTGCTCTTGCTCTCAGGGCTGGTGATGGCGGCCTCTTCCTTACTGATCTGGGTGGTGATCCCCAAGGGATTCCACCCGGCATGGCTTCTCTGGATCGAGATCCACAAATGGAGCGGCTTTGCGTTCATCGTGGGGGCGTTTCTCCACGTGGTCTTGCACTTCCGATGGATCGTGCGGATGACGGTCCGGTTGTTCCGAAGGCGCGGCGCGTGAGTAGCAGGGTCTCTGGAGCCGAGTTCACCTAGATGCCCGGCCGGAAGCGAAGCACCGCGTGGGTGGCCCTCGCCCTGAGCAGAGGTGCTGCGCTAAAGCTGTACGCTCACAATTCTCTTTCACGAACTCCACCAGGCGATACAGCGGAAGCACGTGCTACACTTCTCTCCTGAGACCAACCAAGACACGTACACAGGAGGCGAACATGAAGGCCATCTGGAACGGCGTGGTGCTGGCCGAGAGCGACAGGACAATCGCGGTGGAAGGGAACCGCTACTTCCCCCCCGACGCCCTGAACTGGGAGTACTTCACACCGAGCGACACCCACACCACCTGTCCCTGGAAAGGAGAGGCAAGCTACTACCACATCGAAGTCGGAGGCAAGGTGAACCACGATGCGGCCTGGTACTACCCCGATCCGAAGCCGAAGGCGGCAAGAATGGGGATCAAGGACCACGTGGCCTTTGGGCGCGGTGTCAAGGTGGAGGCGTAGCATCCGATGGCTGCCAATGTAGCTCGCGGGCGGGAAGAACAGTACGACGCCATCGTGATCGGCTCAGGCCAGGCGGGAGGACCCCTGGCCGGCGCGTTGGCCAAGGCGGGATGGAAGACAGCGCTGGTAGAGCGAAAGCACGTGGGAGGAACGTGCGTCAACGATGGTTGCACGCCGACCAAGACGATGGTCGCCAGCGCCCGCGTCGCCCACCTGGCCCAGCGGGCGGGGGATTACGGCGTGACGGCGGGACAGGTGAGCGTGGACCTGGCCGTAGTGCGCAAGCGCAAGCGGGACATGGTAGAGAGCTTCCGCAGCGGAAGCCGGAGAAAGCTCGACGAAACGGAGGGGCTCGAACTCTTGATGGGCTCCGCACGCTTCGTCGGGGCCAAAACCGTTGAGGCGGCGCTCGTCGAAGGGGGAACGCGCACGCTTTCCGCGGAGACGATCGTAATCAACACCGGGACGCGGCCCCGGGTGCCGGGAATCCCCGGGCTTTCCGATGTGCCGTACCTCGATTCCACCTCGATCATGGAGCTGGATAGGGTACCCGAGCACCTCATGGTGATCGGCGGGGGGTATGTGGGCCTGGAGTTTGGGCAGATGTTCCGCCGCTTCGGAAGCAGGGTGACCATCGTGCAGCGTGCCGGACAGCTCCTGCCACACGAAGACGAGGACGTGGCCGATGCAGTGCGGGAGATCCTGGTCGAGGACGGGATCGAGGTCCTGCTTGAGGCAGAGGCTACCGCCGTTCAGCGCGCGGAGGATGGAGGGATTGCCCTTACGGTAGGCCAGCCCGCAGGGGATCGGACCCTGCGAGGGTGCCACCTTCTCCTTGCAGCCGGCCGCGTACCCAACACGGACGAGCTCGGGTTGCACAAGGCCGGCATCGAACCGGATGAGCGCGGATTCGTCCCGGTGAACGAGCGGTTGGAGACGGCTGCATCGGGGATCTACGCGGCGGGGGACGTGAACGGAGGTCCGGCGTTCACCCATATTTCCTACGACGACTACCGCATCCTGCGCGCCAACCTCCTCCAGGGAGAGAAGAGGAGCACGGCCGGCCGGATTGTCCCCTACACCATGTTCACCGACCCCCAGCTCGGCCGGGTCGGCCTCACCGAGAAGGAGGCCCGGGCCCAAGGCCGCGAGTATCGCGTGGCCAAGATCCCCATGCGCTGGGTCGCCCGCGCCCTGGAGACCGACGAGACCCGGGGGCTGATGAAGGCGCTCGTGGATCCAGAGAGCGGGCAGATCATCGGCGCGGCCGTCGTGGGGATCGAAGGCGGCGAGGTGATGACCGTATTGCAGATGGCGATGATGGGGGGCGTCCCGTACACGGCAATCCGGGATGCCGCGTTCGCCCACCCGACGCTGGCCGAGTCGCTGAACACCTTGTTCGGCGTGATCAAGAGCTGACACCTGTTCCGGGGGGTGTGCCGGGTGGCCGCTGCGCTGTTGACCGATACCGAGCTCACGGCGTCGACGTCGGGGACGAGGTTCGACCATCGTCGGAGTCAAGCTCCGCCGCTGTACGCCAGGGAGTGAGGAGTTGGGCCCAACGCCCGGTCGCCAGAGGCCTGAGTTGTAGCGTCCCAGCTTGTCTGGGACGCCCTGGTTCGACCGAAGGTCGGTGACAGACTCCGTCCAGACGTCGGAGATAAACTTCGACGCTGCCGCCCAGGATTTGACGGGCGTCGGAGACAAGCTCCGCCGCTACACGTCAGGGAGTGATGAGTTGGGCCCAACGCCCGGTCGCCAGAGGCCTGAGTTGTAGCGTCCCAGCTTGTCTGGGACGCCCTGGTTCGACCGAAGGTCGGTGACAGACTCCGTCCAGACGTCGGAGATACACTTCGACGCTGCCGCCCAGGATTTGGCGGGCGTCGGAGTCAAGCTCCGCCGCTACACTCAGGAAGAGGTGATCCGTGCGAAGTCGGGAGTCCCGACAGGCGGCTGCGATGGCGCAGCTTCCGGAGCTAGCGGATGAGGTCGAGCACCACGAGGACAGTGACCAGCACGACTGCCCCGATTACACCCATCTGCAAAAGCGTGAGCCCTTCTGGTACCTCCTCGACAACGTCCAGCGGGGAGGGGCAATCCTCTTCCAGACAGCGCTGCACTTCCTCTTCGATTCGCATCTCCACAGCCGGGCCGGCCTCGCCGGAGGAAGCGTGCTCGCCCACGAACACCATGGGAACGTGGTACCTGTCCAGACCGTGCGCGTCGGCCATCGCCCGCATCAGACGCCAGTCGTCTGAGCCGTAAGAGGCGCGAAAGCGTTCTATCTGTAGCTCCGGATAGATCTCCTTCAGCTCCTCGAGAAACGCGCTCATCACAATGCAGTCAGGGCAACCGGGCAGCTCGAAATAGACGAGCTCCACCGAGCCGTAGGCGACGCCCCCCGCGACCAACAACGCTAGCACCAGCGCACCGATCCGTCTCATGGTAGGCGAGGATAACCCGTCGGTGCTCCCGCTACCAGCAATGGGCGTCCCCGATTAGTACACTTTGGGTATGGCTAAGACGGCGGCGACCGAGGGGCGCTTTCAGATCAGAACAGAGCTCGAGCCTCACGGGGATCAACCCAAGGCGATCCAGGCGCTCGTCCGCGGGCTGAACGAGGGCAAGCGCTTTCAAACGCTGCTGGGAGCAACCGGTACGGGGAAGACGTTCACCATAGCCCACGTCGTCCATCAGGTGCAGCGGCCGGCGCTGGTGATCGCCCACAACAAGACCCTCACCGCCCAGCTGTACGGCGAACTGCGCGAGCTTTTTCCCAACAACGCCGTCCATTATTTCGTCTCCTACTACGACTACTACCAGCCGGAGGCGTACATCCCCCAAACGGACACGTACATCGAAAAGGACGCTCAGATCAACGAGGAGATCGACCGGCTGCGCCACGCGGCCACGGCGTCGCTCCTTTCGCGGCGGGACGTGATCGTCGTCGCCTCGGTGTCCTGTATCTACGGCTTGGGCTCGCCGTCGGATTACGCATCGCTTTCGCTCACCCTTGAGGAGGGCGCCGAATACGAGCTCGACGAGGTGCTCCGCCAGCTGGTTCAGCTCCAATACCGACGCAACGAGCTGGCCTTTGAGCGGGGGACGTTCCGCCTACGGGGCGATGTGCTGGAGATCATCCCCGCCTCGGAGGACCACGGGTGGCGCGTGGAGTGGTTCGGCGATCAGGTGGAGCGGATCAGCGTGGTCAACCCCCTCACGGGGGACGTCATCGACCAACGGAAGGCGATCACCGTCTCGCCGGCCACGCACTTTGTCACCCCTCAGGAACGGCTGAAACGGGCCATGCAGTCGATCGAACAGGAGCTGGAAACAAGGTTGGAGGAGCTGCAAGCTGCAGGGCGGCTCCTTGAGGCCCAGCGGCTAGAGCAGCGCACAATGTACGACTTGGAGATGCTCCGGGAAATGGGCTACTGCCAAGGGATCGAGAATTACTCGCGCCACTTGGACGGGCGCGCTTCCGAGGAACCGCCGTGGACGCTCCTGGACTACTTCCCGCCAGACTTTGTGACGGTGATCGATGAGTCCCACCAGACGATCCCTCAGCTGAACGCGATGTACCATGGGGACCGCTCACGGAAGAACACACTGGTCGAGTTCGGCTTTCGCCTGCCGTCGGCCCTGGACAACCGGCCGCTTACGTTCGCCGAGTGTGAGGAACGCCTAGGACAGGTGGTATTCACCTCGGCCACGCCCGGGCCGTACGAACAGCGCGTGTCGAGTACGGTGGTCGAGCAGATCATCCGCCCCACCGGGCTGGTCGATCCAGCGGTCGAGGTGCAGCCGGTGCGGGGGCAGGTCGATCACCTGCTAGCCGAGGTGCAGAAAGTTGTGCACCGCGGTGAGCGCGCCCTGGTGACCACGCTGACCAAGCGCATGGCCGAGGAGCTGACCGACTACCTCGTTGAACTGGGCGTACGGGCCCGCTATCTACACTCCGAGATCGACACTTTGGAGCGGGTCGACATTCTTCGGGAGCTCCGACTGGGCAAGTTCGACGTATTGGTCGGTGTGAACCTGCTCCGAGAGGGCCTCGACCTTCCGGAGGTGTCGCTGGTGGGGATCCTCGATGCCGACAAGGAAGGGTTCCTGCGCTCGAGCACCTCGCTGATCCAGACGATCGGCCGGGCGGCCCGTAACGTACGGGGGAAGGTGATCCTGTACGCCGACCGCGACACGGGAGCGATCCGCGAGGCGGTGCAGGAAACCGAACGGCGCCGCCAGATCCAGCTCGATCACAACCGCCGCCAGGGCATCACCCCGAGGAGCATCGAAAAGGCCATCCGGGACCACTTCGCCGAGGTCCGCCCGATGGACGAGCCCCTGGAGCTGCCCTCGGATCCCGAGCAGCTTACCCACGAGGAGCTGCGTGAACTCATCACGGATCTGGAAACCAAGATGCGCGATGCAGCGGAGAAACTGGAATTCGAGCTTGCCGCCGCCTTGCGTGACAAGATCCGCGATCTGCGCCGCCTCCTGCGATAGTCGTCAGAACGCAAGAACCCCGCCGTGGTGTCCAGGAGCCTCCGGGGCTAAGATTACGCTACTGAACCTATGCCTGGTTAAGGGGGGGAAGCCGCGAAAGCTAGTGGCCAGTATGGACAAACTGATAGTGCGCGGCGCGCGCGAACACAACCTGAAGAACATCGACGTGGAGATTCCCCGCGGGAATCTGGTGGTGATCACCGGGATCTCCGGCTCGGGCAAATCATCGCTTGCGTTCGACACCATCTACGCCGAAGGTCAGCGGAGGTACGTCGAATCGCTATCCTCGTACGCCCGGCAGTTCTTGGGGCTGATGGAAAAGCCCGACGTCGATTTCATCGAGGGACTGTCCCCGGCCATCTCCATCGATCAGAAGACCCGCTCCCACAACCCCCGCTCCACCGTAGGCACGGTCACCGAGATCCACGATTACCTACGGCTTCTGTACGCCCGGATTGGAAAGCCCCACTGTCCCCGGTGCGGCAAGCCCATCGAACGCCAGACAGCCCAGCAAATCATCGATCAGGTGTGTGCGCTGGAGGAAGGCACCGCCGTCCAGGTGATGGCCCCGGTGATCCGGGGGCGAAAGGGAGAGTACAAGCACGTCTTCCAGGAGCTCAAGCGGGAGGGCTTCGTTCGCGTACGGGTGGACGGCGTGCTTAGGACCCTGTACGAAGAGCTTCAGCTGGACAAGAACAAACGCCACACGGTGGACATCGTGGTCGACCGAATTAAGGTCTCCCCCCGCAAGCGCACGCGCATCGCCGACTCGGTGGAGACCGCCCTCCGGCACGGTGAGGGGCAGGTGATCGTCGAGGTCCTGGGTCAGGGGGAACATCTGTACTCGGAGCACTTCGCCTGTCCCGACTGCGGGATCAGCATCGAGAAACTGGAGCCGCGACTGTTTTCGTTCAACTCGCCGTTCGGCGCCTGTCCCACTTGCGACGGGCTGGGGCGGCGGATGGTGGTCGACCCAGACATGGTGATCGACGCCAGGAAGTCCTTGCGCGACGGAGGCCTGCTTCCGTGGGCGACCTCCAAGTCCCGCTGGCTGTGGGCCCTGCTGGACGGGTTGGCCAAGACTTACGATATCCCCCGCGACACCCCCCTGGGCGAGCTTACCGACGAGCAACTGAACATATTGCTGCACGGAACCGGTGGGGAAACCGTACCCTTCAGCTACACCACCTCGCGGGGACGCACGCGGATGTATCACCGCGCATTCGACGGGGTCGTATCCAGCCTGGCCGAGAGCTACCGCGACGCGTCGTCGGAGGAGGGCCGACGGGAGATCGAGCAGTACATGTCGGCCCTTCCCTGTCCGGACTGCCATGGGGCTCGGCTTAAGCCCGAGGCGCTGGCCGTGACCATCCAAGGACAGAGCATCTCGGAGCTATCGCGCCTTCCTGTGCGGGACGCGCTGGATTTCTTCCAGCACCTGGAGCTCTCCTCACGTGAACTGATGATCGCCCAGCAGATCATCAAGGAGATCAGATCACGACTGCAGTTTATGGTTGACGTGGGCCTAGATTACCTGACGTTGGACCGCCCGGCGAACACACTGGCCGGCGGTGAGGCGCAGCGCATCAGGTTGGCCACCCAGATCGGTTCTCAGCTAGCGGGGGTACTGTATGTGCTGGACGAGCCTTCTGTAGGACTCCATGCCCGCGACCACCTACGCCTGCTAGCTACGCTGCGGCGCCTGCGCGACTTGGGGAACACAGTGCTGGTCGTGGAACACGATGAGCAGACCATGCGCCAGGCCGATCATCTCGTAGACCTGGGACCGGGGGCCGGGGTGCACGGAGGCAAGGTCGTGGCCGCGGGAACGCCGACAGAAGTGGCCGCCGAAGGGCGCTCCCTCACCGGCAAGTATCTGTCGGGGGAACTGCGAATCCCCGTCCCGCGGGAGCGGCGGCAGGCGGGGGCCCGCTGGCTCACCGTCCGCGGCGCCCAGCAACACAACCTGCAGGGGATCGACGTGCGTATCCCACTGGGGCTGTTTGTGTGCATCACCGGGGTGTCCGGCTCGGGGAAGTCGACGCTCGTGGAAGACGTCCTGTACCGGGGTGCATCCTGGCGCCTGGGCTACGCGGTGGGGAAGCCCGGCGCGCACAAGGACATGGAAGGGCTCGACCACATTGACAAGGCCGTGGTGATCGACCAGGCCCCCATCGGCCGCACCCCGCGGTCCAACCCCGCCACCTACACCAAGGTGTTCGACCCGATCAGGCAGGTGTTCGCCGCCACCCCCGAAGCCCGCATGCGCGGCTACGCGCCGGGCCGGTTTTCGTTCAACGTGCGCGGAGGGCGCTGTGAGGCCTGTCAAGGGCAGGGCAAGGTGAAAATCGAGATGCACTTCTTGCCCGATGTGTACGTCCCATGCGAGGTCTGTCGCGGCACCCGCTACAACCGGGAGACTTTGCAAGTGCGGTACAAGAACAAGAATATCGCTGAAGTGCTGGACATGACCGTCGAGGAAGCGACCCGATTCTTCGCCGCCATTCCCCCGGTGCGTGATCGGCTTCAGCTTCTGTACGACGTGGGCCTCGGGTACATAAAACTCGGGCAGCCGGCAACCGAACTGTCCGGAGGGGAGGCCCAGAGGGTAAAACTGGCACGGGAGCTCGGGCGTCGCAACTCGAACCGTACGTTGTACCTTCTCGACGAGCCGACCACCGGTCTCCACGCCGACGATGTCCGCCATCTGCTGGGGGTGCTACAGCGATTGGTCGACAGCGGCAACACCGTAGTGGTCATCGAGCATCATCTTGACGTGATCAAGTCCGCGGACTGGTTGGTGGACCTGGGCCCCGAGGGCGGCGACCAGGGAGGACGCGTGGTGGCCGAAGGTCCCCCCGAGCGCGTGGCGGAAAACCCTCACTCCTATACCGGACAGCACTTAAGCCCGCTTCTGGAGCCCGAGCAGGTACGCTGAGAAGCTCCGACCGTTCCTGAGCGGTGGAGATACCCACACACGTCCATGGGTCGGCAACGCGGGAACCTAGCTGGCCAGTGAAACCCAAACCTCTCCCCAAGCGTATATAAGGACGGAGGTGGATCACCGTGGGAAAGAAACTACTGATGATCGCGGCAGCCCTTGCGTGGGGGACACTATCCGCACAAGCAAGCAGCGGTCCGTCGCCGCTAGGACTGCAGCCTGAACCTGTGCCTGGGTTTGAGGTGTCTATTCAGACGGACAAGTCACGGTACACCATCGGCGACACCGCGCGCATCCAGATTCATCTGTCCCAAAGGGCATACGTCTACGTATTCAACATCGATTCATCGGGCCAGGTGACGCAAATCTTCCCAAACTACTACTCGCAAGACCCGTATCTGTCGCGTGGGACTCACATCCTGCCCGACCGGCCCACATATCGCCTACGCGTAACTGGACCGGAGGGTGTTGATACGCTGAAGGTGATCGCCAGTACACAACCGTTGCGCACCCAAACCGGCACACAAGGGGAACCGTTCCCCCTCATGGCTCCGGACCCCCAGCGGGGGCAGGCACACATCCAAGGGTTGGTCCCCGAGCCGGTCGATTACGTGACCGCCTGGACCACGTTCGAGGTTGTCCGGCAACCGCAGCCCCCGAGTTGGGGCTGGCCCCCCGCTCCACGTCCGCCGCAGTGGCACCCACCGGGTGTTCCACCCTTCGGGTGGGGATGGTACTACCACGACGGTAGCTGGTACGTGTTCATCGGGGAGTGCCCCCGCGAGGCCCAACTCTGCTGGAGGCTGACCGAGGACGGGCAATGGCGGTTCAGCTTCCGCATCCGGATCGGGAACTAACGCCTGCGAGAGCCCGCAGCGCGGAACCAAGGGGACAGTCCCCCGGCCATCAGCTGGGGGGACTGTCCCCCTAAGCATGACCATGGGGACAGTCCCCTTAAGCGAACTCGGCGAGCAAGGGTGCCACGTCGTCGGCCGTGGGCAGCGGTCGGTCAGCCAGCGCGCTTTCCTGCAACACCGGGTGTTGACCTTCGAACGTAGGTGCCTCACGCCTGTACAGAACCCCCGTGAACAGCCGCTCGTCGCCCCCAGCGGTAGCCATCGCGAAAGCGGCCTGCCGATCAGTGGGATCGTGCCCTTCGTCGTCCAAGCGGAAGACCCGTTCCTTGTACCATGCGAAAGTGTTGACTCGATTCCATACCGGGCACGGCTGCAGCAGGTTGACCAACGAGAACCCATTGTGTCTCACGGCCTGTGCGATGAGTTCGGCCGTCCCGTCCAGATCGAGCGGGAAGCCCTGAGCGACAAACGGTGCATCCATCGCTACTGCAAGCGCCGCGGGGTTGAACGGGGCGCTCAGTGAGCCAAACGGCTGTGCCTTGGTCTTGAAACCGTGCACCGCCGTAGGGGAGGCCTGGCCTTTGGTCAGGCCGTACACGCGGTTGTCATGTGCCAACACCGTGATATCTACATTACGCCTGATGTTGTGCAGTAGATGGTTACCACCCTCTCCGTACAGGTCACCATCGCCTGAGTCGGCGATCACGGTGAGGTCATGTCGGGCCATCTTGATCCCCGCCGCCGCGGCAACGGTGCGCCCGTGGAGGCCGTTGAACCCGTTCACGCGGACGTAGTGGGCCATCTTCGCCGCCTGCCCAATACCCGTGACCACCACCGCTCGGTGCGGCGGCAGATCCAGGAGGGCAAACGCCCTGGCCAGTGCCTGGCGGATTCCGAAGTTTCCGCACCCGGGGCACCAAGCCAGTTCGACGTCAGCAAGATACCCTTTGGCATCCATCATTCCACCTCCCCGGTGATGCGCCCGGCGGTCAGCGGGCGTCCATCGTACCGGCCGATGCGCCGCTCCACTTGGTGCCCCGTCTGCTGGGCTACAAGCTGGGCGAGCTGGCCCGTGGCGTTCCCCTCTACGGCGATCACCCGCCCTGCCTCGCGGAACAGCTGTTCCAACTCCTCCGTTCGCAGGGGCCACAGTTCGGAGAAATGCAGCAGCCCGTAGTGACCCCCTTTTGCATTCAGTTCGTCGACGGCTTCCCGGATGGCCCCATATGTGGAACCCCATCCAAGGAAGACAGTCCGTCCTTTCAGCGATCCTTCAGGGTACTGCGTGGGCGGCCCCACATCTTGCCGCAAGCCGTGCTCCTTGCGCAGGCGCTTCTCGGTCATCTCGGTGCGGATCTGCAAATCCTCGGTGATGCGGCCGTACGAGTCGTGTTCGTCAGAATCCACAAGCACAAGCTTCTCCGACACCCCGGGCACGGCGCGCGGCGAGACGCCCGAGTTGGTAATGGCAAAACGGTCGTAGCCTTCCATAGCCGCCAGTTCCTCGGCCGAAAGGAGATACGACTGGGGCGTGACGCGACTCGCATCGAGCGGTTCACTAAGGCTGTAACTGTCCACCAGGTACTGATCGGTGAGGATCAGCGCCGGAACCTGGTGTTTCTCCGACATGTCGAACGCCTTCGCAGTGAGGTAGAACGCTTCCTCCGCGGTCCGCGGAGCGACCACGTAGCGGGGAAACTCCCCGTGCCCGGCGTGAATCGCAAACAGAAGCTCCTCCTGTCCCGTACGGGTGGGCAGCCCCGTGGCCGGCGCCGGCCGTTGGCCGATATGGATGACTACGGGCGTCTCGATCATTCCGGCCAGCGAAAGCCCCTCTACCATCAGGGCGAACCCGCCGCCGGCCGTCGTCACCATCGCCCGCGCCCCGGCATACGCCGCGCCCAAGGCCATGTTGATGGCAGCGATCTCGTCCTCTGCCTGCTCAACCACAAGTCCCCAGCGGTCGGAGCGCTGCGCCAAGTAGGTAAGCACTGCGGTGCCCGGCGTCATCGGATAGGACGACACATAACGGCACCCGGCCACGATCGCACCCGCTCCCACCGCAACGCCTCCCGTGAGGAGCATCCGCTCGCCGCTTTCGTAAGCCGGTGTGGGCACTTCCAGCTGTGGTTCGCCTGCGTGCTGGGCACCCAGAGCGAGCGCCTTCAGGTTCAGATCGGCTTTCTCACCGAACGCTTCCCGGACCACCGCGCTCAGCGACTCCTCGCTGATCCCCGCCACTTTGGCCGCCGCACCCACCATAACCATGTTGGCGGC
>PXEP01000184.1 GCA_003566155.1 Candidatus Acetothermia bacterium
ATGGGGTGCAGCGCGTGTCGGTGGGCCCCAAGTGGCTGCACGGCCACCAGTGCATTACATTAGTTCATTCAGAACTCGATCAGAGGGAGGCCGGATGGACCAATGGGCTAAGCTGACCACGGTGATGGGAGAGGTTCAGGCGAACTTGCTCGCCGGTTTTCTGGCCGGGGAAGGGATCAGAGTGAAGTTCCGCACACATGTGCCTCATTCTGTGTACCCGATCATGGCCGATGGGCTGGCCGAGGTACAGGTTATGGTCCCCACCGAGGAACTGCCCAGGGCGCAGGAGGCGCTGGCCGCCTACCTCTCCCCGGAGACGGAGGAGGAATAGACGCGCGGTGAACGAGGCCGATTATCGCCAGGCGCAGGCGCGGCTTGTGGAGGAACTCAAAGCCCAGGGGATCAAGGACCACCGTGTCCTGGATGCCGTGCGGCGCGTCCCCCGCCACCGGTTCGTCCCCCGTCATATGGCCCGCTGGGCCTACCTGGATCGCCCTCTCCCCATCGGTAGGGGGCAAACTGTTTCCCAGCCCTACATAGTGGCTCTGAGTCTGGAGGCCCTGCGAGTGACCTCCGGAGATCGGGTGCTGGAGGTAGGTACAGGATCGGGGTATCAAGCGGCGCTTCTGGCCGAACTGGGCGCTGAGGTGTTCACGATTGAGCGCTATGAGGAGCTGGCCGACAGTGCCCGCTCGCGGCTAGCCGAACTAGGTTACTCCGGGGTGCGCATGCAAGTGGGTGACGGCACCCTGGGCTGGCTTGAGGAGGCGCCCTTCCAGGCGATTGTGGTTTCCGCCGGGGCTCCAGGGATCCCCCGGCCCCTGCAGGAGCAGCTCGACTTGGGGGGGCGGATGGTGATCCCCACGGGCGACCGCTGGTCGCAGGACTTGTGGTTGGTGGAACGTGCCGACGACCAGTGGCGCAGAACCTACCTCTGCCCGTGTGCGTTTGTCCCGCTGGTGGGAAAGGAGGGATGGCATTGATCGACCTTCGGTCGGATACGGTGACCCGACCTACTGAGGACATGAGGGCAGCGATGGCCCGTGCCGATGTGGGTGACGACGTCTACGGGGAAGATCCCACGGTGAGGGAGCTTGAGGATCGGGCGGCTGAACTCATGGGGATGGATGCGGCGCTGTTCGTCCCCTCGGGGACGATGGCCAATCAGATCGCCATAGCTTGCCATACGCAGCCGGGGCAGGAGATTATCGTCGAGAGCGGTTCCCATATTCTGAACGTAGAGGTGGCGGCCATGGCCCGTTTCTCCGGCGTCATGCCCCGTGCGATCGCCGGGCAGGAGGGATCATTCACCGCCGAGCAGGTGGAAACGGCGCTTCGGCCGGATGTCTATTACTTGGCTCCTACGGGGTTGGTGTGTCTGGAATCGACGCACAACGCAGCTGGTGGAAGGGTGTGGCCTGGCGATCGTGTCCGGGAGATCATCGAGCTTGCCGGAGCAAAGGGGGTCCCGACGCATTTGGACGGAGCACGAATCTTCAACGCTCAGGTGGCCACGGGAACCCCGGCGCGGGAGCTGGTCGCCGGCTTCGATTCAATGATGTTCTGCTTGTCCAAGGGCTTGGGGTGCCCGATTGGTTCGCTGCTTTGCGGGGGCAGCTCGTTCATCGAGGATGCGCGCCGGGTACGCAAAACGCTGGGCGGCGGCATGCGCCAGGCGGGCATTGTGGCCGCCGCCGGGCTGTATGCCCTGGAGCACCACGTGGACCGGCTGGCCGAGGATCATGAGAACGCGCGTCTGCTCGCAACAGGGATTGCGGAACTGCCGGCCGTTTCTGTGTGGCCCCAGGAGACCAACATCGTGGTGATTGAACTCGACGGCCTCCACACAGCCCCCGACCTTTGCCGTCGCCTGGGCGAGCAAGGGGTCCTGGCCTCACCCGCCGCTGCGGGCACCGATCGGCGACGGATCCGCATGGTGACACATCTCGACGTTTCCCGCGCCGAGATGATGCGGACAGTTGACCTCCTGTCGCAGGAACTGCGCTCCCCGGCTGTGTGACAATCCCGCCGTAGCATGGTCTGCCTTGTCCTCGCTCCAACCCCCGCGCGGCCGTAGCCTGCGTCACAGGGGAGGCGAGGAACCATGCGATGGACGACGTTGAGGACGTTGGTGGTGGTCGCGGCGATAGCCGTGCCTGCAGGGGCCGGAACACTCAATGTGGGATCCGGTGCCCAGTGGTTCTTCTCTTCCTTCCCGGACCTCGTTGGCTACACCCAACTGGTGAACAGCACCATTTCGTTTGTTAACGAGATGGGTGGCGTAGATGGGCAGGTAGATACGTTGGAGGAGCTGCGAGGGGGGCCGGGCGTGACCATATCGCAGTCCATAGGTCAAGCTTTCGGTATCGGCGCGCGGATGGTCATGCTTAGAGCCGGCGTGGCCACCGAGGGTGCGTGGGAGGAAGAGGACGAGAACCTAGAGGTGGACCTCTCGCTCGAGGTGGGAATGATCGCTGGACTGGCCCAAGTTTCTCTGGGCTTTGTGGACGGACTCCTGGAGATCAGCTTCGCCGGCGGTTGGGGTATGGCTTGGGTCGATCACAAGAGCGATTTCGAAGTCCTGCGGGATCCGCCGGGTGGATGGTCGATCCCCTTTGCCCCGGCCACGGACGACAGACGGTATCAGAGTGGGGGGTTTGTCGGGGAGTTGGGAATCCGCGCAGCACTCCCGCTGCGAAGTGGGCTGGCGTTGGGCACTGAGGCGGGGTTGCGCCTGGCAGCGTTTGGTGTTCCCCACTCCAATGGGCGAATGCTGGATCTGTCTAAGGATGGGAATCCCGAAGAGTTGGACCTCAGCGGTGTGTGGGTTGGTTTTTCTGTAACCATGAGATTCGGACTGTGAGCTGAGGAGGGTATGATGCGAAAAGGAAGAATGCTGTTGCTGGGGGCCCTGTCGCTAGCGATGATCGGATCGCTCGTCGGCTGCACCAACGGGTACGACACACAAGCGCCGAAGGCCCTGTTTGCCCTGCGGCCAGCAGAAGGGGAAGCGCCGCTTTCGGTAAGCTTTGATGCTACGCCGTCGTTCTCCGAAAACGGAAAGGTCACCGAGTACCTATGGGATTTCGGAGATGGAAACGTGGACGAAGGACCGGTGGTCTCGCACACCTACGAGCGTGGGGGAACCTTTCAAGTTGTGCTTCAGGTATTCAACGAGCAAGGACGGTCCGACGAGCGAAAGTACGAAGTCGTTGTCCATTTCCCGCAGCCCACAGCAGATTTCGACTACGCCCCGCCACGGCCGGCTACAGGGGAGTGGGTGCGGTTCGATGCAAGTGCTTCCCATTCCCCCAACGGTGAGATCGTCGAGTATCGCTGGGCCTTCGGCGACGGGCACACAAGCGATGAGGGCCCCAAGACAAAACACCAATACTGGAACGGACGGACCTACAATGTGAGCTTGACCATCACCGACGAGGCCGGTCAGACGGACAAGTTCACCAAAAGCGTTGAGATACAAGGTGGGGAGCCATGCAAAGCCCTATGACGCGTCTCGTCAGGTTGGGGGTCGCGGTTGGGTGTGGAGCGGCGATAGCCCTTCTCGCCGGTTGTGGAGCGGACAATCCCTCAAGCCGGGTCAACGCCGTGATCTCCGCTGAGCCGCAACAGGGCAGGGCGCCCCTTGTGGTCAGCTTCGACGCCAGTGCTTCCTACGATAGGGACGGCACGATCACCGACTATCGATGGGAGTTCGACGATGGTACGGGTTGGGTGGCAGGCAAACAGGTGGAGCACGAGTTCGCCCGGCCAGGCAGGTATAGCGTAACGCTCATGGTGGTGGGGGATTCGGGTGTAGGCAGGACGAGCACCACCGTACGAGTTCAGAACAACCCCCCGGTGGCGTCGTTTTCCTTCGATCCGTCTGATCCTTTTGAGGACGAGACGGTGCTTTTTTACGGCGGCGACTCCTACGACCCCGACGGCGACACGATCGTTCGCTGGAGTTGGGACTTTGGAGACGGGAATACCGCCACTGGAGAGGTAGTGGAACACGTCTACACCACCCCCGGAAACTTCACCGTCACGCTCACAGTGGAGGACGAACGCGGTGAGGAGGGGAGCACGAGACGAACGGTCACGGTGGACGATTGTCCGCGCGGCCGTTGCCGTCGCTAGAAGGTCGTTTCGGACGCAGGTCGCGAGAGCCCGCTCCGCTAACCTAACCGGGGACGAGGCGCCCCTCAGGGGGGAGGGGCGCCTCTTGTGTTGCCCGGATGGACGCCCCCCTCCCTCGGACGTACAATCACCCCCGAGATGAGGAAACGCATACTGCTTGCGATATTGATTGTTGCGACCGGGGTGCTCGCCGGGTGTTGGCGCCAGGAGACCCCGGTGGGGGACATTGCGACCAAGCCCAGCCCTGCTGAAGGACCGCGGCCGCTTCAAGTCGAGTTCGATGGATCAGGGTTTGCCGTTCAAGGCGCCAAGGAATATCGATGGGACTTTGGCTACGATGACGCCACCGCGACCGGTCAGGTGGTCACCCACACCTTTGCGGAGAGGGGAACCTACCAAGTTCAACTGACCGTGGTGGACGAACACAGCCGGACGTTCACAGCCGAAACCGAAGTCCTCGTGCGCTCGAAGCTTCCCGTTGCGGTGTTCAGCATGGATCCTTCGTATCGAACGGTGGTTTCCCCCCGGACGGTGTATTTCGATGCCAGTGAGAGCTATCACCCTGATGATCGGGAGATCGTCGAGTACCAGTGGGACTTCGGTGACGGAAATACGGACAAGACAGAGCAGCCTACTACTTCCAATCGCTACGTGGTACAGGACTTCCGAACGCGGGAGTTTGCGATCGAGCTCCGAGTGAAAGATAACGAAGGGAACTTGTCGAGCCCAGTCACCCGAAGGATCGAAGTAAGGCCTGGATGCCCAAGCTGTGGCTGACGGTACCCGTCTTTCGGTCCCTGACATCGTAGGCACGCTGCAGTCCCTGCTGCGACAGATCCCGCCGGGACGGGTGACCACGTTTAAGGCGCTGGCCGATGCCCTAGGCGACCCGGAGGTGGCCCGGTTTGTGGGTATGTGGCTGGCCGGGGCGGCAGGTGAAGGGCTTCCTGTTCACCGCGTGGTGTATGCAAGCGGCGAGGTGGCCCGCGGCCGGTTCGGGGACCAGCAACCCA
>PXEP01000173.1 GCA_003566155.1 Candidatus Acetothermia bacterium
CCGCCAGGCCGATAACCTCTGCCTTTGGAAACTCCCCGCGCAGGATGGCCCGAGCTGACACTCCCTCCACGGAAACAAGCAGCAAGTCGCCGTCCAAGTAGGCGTACGCCGAAGACCCCTCCAGCTCCTGCGCGTTCTCCACTCCGTTGAACGCAAGCGCTCCGTCCACCCACATGCCCAGAGGTACGCTCTCCGTCTGCATCCGGGCGGCCAAGCCATCCAATGCTCCATCGGGGAGCTCGACCTCGCTCCATAGGTAGCTTGGCGTGATCCCGGCGGAGCCTACTGTTCCCAGCATAGCCCCTAACAGCACCATCAACACCATGCGCATAGCACCGCCTCCTCTTTCACATACAACCATACCAATATACACGCTGGGTGGGCGGTGGGTTGCACAAGGGGACAGGCCACGAGCGCGGCCTGTCCCGTGGACGTGCTGTTAGTTCAAAGCCCGCTTAGGTCCCACAACATGACGCGGCTGTCGGCCGAGCTTGTCACCATGCGGGTTCCGTCGGGGGAGAAGGCGACGGCCAGGACGCCTCCGGTGTGACCGTCCACTCCTGGCGCTCTGCGCTGGTGGCAGCCGCCGAGCACTGCGCGCAGCTCGCCGCTCTCGGCATCCCAGATGTGTATTGAAGAGTCCTGCCTCCCGGCGGCTACCCAGCGGCCATCGGGGCTGTAGTCGACCGCGTATATCCTCAGGAAATCACGGGACAATATGCGTATGGAGTCAAGAGAAGGAACGGCCCACAGGCGGGTGCTGCCGTCCAAGGCGGACGAGGCCAGCTTCGTTCCATCTGGACTGAAAGCGAGCGCGCGGACCGTGGCGCCGTGGCGGGCGACCCGGCGTAGCTGCTGGCCCGTGCTCACTTCCCACAGGCGGATGGTAGTATCCGAACGCTCCTGATCCTTCCCCCCTCCGCTTGCCAGAAGTTCCCCATCAGGGCTGAAGGCCAGCGCAGTCACCGGCCCTTCGTGTGCCGCCATAGTCTGTACGGTAGTCCAGTTGTCGGTGCGCCACAGTTTGACCGTGCCATCGTCTGAGGCGCTTGCCAGTAGTCCCCCATTGGGGCTGAAGGCGACCCAGTTCACCGCCTTTGTGTGTCCGGAGTATATGGCCTGCCGCTCGGATCCGTCCGAGACACGCCAGATGCGGATCGCTCCGTTACGGGAGCCTGTAGCCAAGTATTCTCCATCGGGGCTGAAGGTCACACTGTGAACCCAACTCCAACCGTCCTGCACAACGCGTACGAGTTCCCCAGTATGGGCGTTCCACAGCCTGACAGTGCCGTCCCAGGCGCCGGTGGCTACATACTGCCCGTCGGGGCTGAACGCGGCTGAGTACACGTAAGACCTGTGGCCGTCCATGATTTGGTCGGCCGACAACACGGGGGCGCTGAGGGCACCCAGGCTGAAGAGCGTCGCCAATAGAACCGTGCACACAAACCAGTTCTTTGCGCACATATAGGTAACCTCCTTATGGAAGGCCCATGTCGTTGGGCCTACGGCCAGTGTACAACAGGCCGTGGGGTGGAGGGGAGAGAAGCCACGCCCGGTGTAGGCAGCTGACGTTGCCACCATTACGCTACACCTTGCGTCATACTGTGGCCTTAGGACCGCGTGTATCTTAGGGCTATACTGGTTGTTGGCCGTCGGGAACAGGCTAGGCGTTGAGCACTCGTGCGGAGGTGGGACATGCCGAAGGCATTGCTGTTGCTGGCCTTGGTGTTTGGGTTGTGGCTGGTGGCTTCAGGGGCCCCCGAGGAACTGGGGACTGTACGGGGGCTGGCTGATCTAGCGTTTTCTCATGGCGGGACCCGTGTGGCTGTGGCTGCTACGAACGGTGTATACCTGCTTCATACATGGGGGCGAAGGGAACCGGTCCGCCTTGACTTCCGGGCAGCGGTTTCCAGTGTGGCCTATTCCGACACCGGCCAGTACTTGGCTGCCGGGGCCTGGAACCAGATACGGGTTTGGGATGCAGATTCACTGGAGCTTGTCTACGAGCTTTCCGGCGATATGGGCCAGGTGCGGGCACTTTCGTTCACCCGCGACGGGCGACTTCTTGTCGGCACCGGCTGGGGAGAAGTCTCCCTGTGGAGAGTGGAAGACGGGTCTGTGTTGTGGTCCCATTGCATCCATCGCAGCACGGTCTACGACGTGGCTGTGTCCCCTGATGGGCAGATCGCCGCCTCCGCGGGGGGCGACCGGGCCGTCCTGTGGGATGTAAACGAAGGCGCTGTCATTCACGAGTTCCCTGGAAGCGGCAGTGCCTGGACTGTGGATTTCTCGCCCGATGGTGCGCTGCTGGTGGTGGGGGAGGGCAAGATGGTGCGGGCGTGGGACACTTCCGTCCGGCACGAGCTGTATAGCGTCCGCGGTCATGGGGGGTGTATCTGGGGAGTTAGCTTCTCCCCGGACGGGCGCTTCCTTGCCAGTGTTTCACTGGACACGACGGTGCGCGTGTGGGATCCGGAGTATGGAGAGCTGATCCATACCTGGGACGAGCACGATAAGTCCGTGCGAGCAGTTGATGTTCATCCCCAAGGCACCTACGTGGTTTCCGGGTGCGCGAACGGGCGTGTTTTGCTGTGGGAGGTTCCTGGTGACTGATTGCTACTGTAGCCTAACGGGAGGGAGCAAGACGGCTACCTCTGTGGCCGAGACTGCCCGATGGCGCAGCGAAACGTACGAGGAGGCGGTTACATGCGGATGGTACTGACGATGATCACGGTGGGGGTCTTGGCCCTGGGGACTGTAGCAGTGACCGCGGAGCTAGAGCTTGTACGGGACGAGGGTTACCACCATCATGCGTTGGCCTCCTGGGATAGCAACTGGGCTGTGGCTCGGGGAAGGGATGTCGAAATCTGGAGCACGGAGGATCTAAGCGGCCCTCGTCGCACGCTGAAGGGTCATCGCTCGGAGATCACAGCGCTAGAGGTTAGCCCCAACGGGAGGTGGCTGGCGGTAGGTGAAAGCGGAGGCGGCCGTATCAGCATATGGGATCTGAGCAGCGGTCAGAGGCTCTCCTGGAGCCCCCCGGGAAGCGACGGGCCGATGGAATACCTGGTCGGCCATCAGTTCACCGTGTGGGCGCTTGCCTTCTGTCCGGAAGGGGAGCTTTTGGCAAGCGGCGCCTACGACAACGAGATCAGGCTGTGGGACGTAGCGACCGGCATGGAAGTGGGCGTCCTCAGGGGACACAGGAGCTGGATTAGGAGCGTAGACTTCTCTCCTCAAGGAAATGTCCTGGCCTCTTCTTCCTGCGACGGCACGATACGCCTGTGGGATGTGGATACCTTGCGCGAAATGCACTCGCCCATCGAGGCGGGCGTCAATGCGTACTCGGTGGAGTTTTCCCCCGACGGGATGCTGCTTGCTACCGTCACCAACCCTGGCGAGACGTTGGTGTACGAGACCGATGGATGGAGCGAGCGTTGGACCTATGCCCTGCCCCGGCGTTCTGCCACGTATGTGGTCTCCTTCTCTCCCGATGGTTCGACGGTGGTTACCGGTGAGCATGGGGGTAGAGTGCAACTGCGAGGTACCCGCACGGGCAATGTGCTGGAAGAGATGGAAGGGCATTCCGGCGACGTGTGGGGAGCCGCGTTCCTTGCCGATGGCGAATACCTTGTCACGACCGATACAAACGGCGAGATGCGCCTGTGGAGGTTGGAACGGTAGCGTGGCAGCCTGTCTGCGCGCGCCATCCCTGATGTGTAGCGGCGCAGCTTGTCTGCGCCGATGACGGAAGGGACCAGCCCCGACCAACGTCGGAGTCGAGCTCCGACGCTACAAACCGGGGTGTAGTGTCATATCTTGTATGCGACGGCGTGCTTCAACCGAACGTCGGAGATGAGCTTCGGCCAAACGTCGGATATAAACTCCGACGCTACACCTGGAGGGGTTGGGAACGCTGGTTGCTCCTGGATTGTAGCGTGGCAGCTTGTCTGCCACGGCGGTTGCCATCGTGTAGGACTTCGCAGATACATCACCCATGACGGTGCTGCTATCAATGATGTATGCTGAAGCGGTGGTGGTTGCGATGAAGAGGCGAACTCAAATCTATCTGAATGCCGACCAGGACAGACAGCTGACATACCTGGCCCGCGCTCGCCGCTGCTCGAAGTCGCAGCTCATCCGGGAGAGCATAGCACGCTACTTACGCCAAGAAATCAGCGTTGCAGACGATCCTGCGTTGAAGATCCTGGGCGTTGCCGGAAAGGGCGGGCTCCATGATCTCTCCGAGCGCCACGACGACGTTGTGACCCAGGCCGTTCAGGATGAAACCGCGGACTAGCTGCGCCAAGGGCCCAGCACGTACTCAGGTGTTCGTGGACACGAGCGGTTGGATTGCCCTGGCTGTTGAGGATGATGTACATCACGAGGAAGTGGCAGCGCTGTACGCACAGCTCCTGAAGCGTCATCTCCTTGTCACCACGAACTTGGTGGTTGCCGAGACCCATATCACGCTCAGACGCCGTGTAGGCCACCGCGCAGCGATTTCCTTCGTGGAGCTCGTGGAGGTAAGCCCGCGTATCCAGAGGGTGTTCTCCACGGACGAGGTCGAGAACGAAGCGTTATCGATCCTTAGGGAGTGCGCCGATCAGTCGTTCAGCTACACAGACGCAGTGAGCTTCGTCGTAATGAGAAACCTCAGGATCGCGCAGGCGCTCGCCTTTGACGCACATTTCCGAACGATGGGGTTCGAGCTCCTTCCTTAGAGTTCCTAGCCCCGCGCCGAAGTCTCTTTGGGACAGTCCCAGTCCACCGTTTTGCCACCACCGAGACCGAAGGCGAGATGCGCCTGTGGCGCCTCGATCGGTAGCAGCGCAGCTTGCCCGCACACCCACCACCCCTGAACTGTAGCGGCTTGCCTACGACGTTCATGGCGGCCCCCACAATGCCGTGACAGGGAGCAGGGTCGGTCATTGATAGAAGCATGCACGACGCCCTAATATGGGGACATGGCTACCGTATATCCGCGGACACTACCTGTAGTGCTCTGGCCGGGAGAAGATGGC
>PXEP01000063.1 GCA_003566155.1 Candidatus Acetothermia bacterium
AGGCTTGCCGCCAGGCGCAATACCTCGTCTTCGCCCCGCTCGTCCAGGGGGACGATATCGGTGAGCCGGGGACGACCTTCGGTGAGGGTGCCGGTCTTGTCGAGCACTACCGCGCGCACGCTGCGCATCGTCTGGATGGCTGCTCCTCTTCGGATCAGGATCCCTTGCTCGGCCCCCACGCCGCCTCCCACCATGAGGGCGATGGGCGTAGCAAGGCCCAGCGCGCACGGGCAGGAGATGACAAGCACCGCCACCCCGGCCAGGATGGCAAGCGAGACAAGCGGAAGGTCGGGGTTCACCCACGGCAGGAAGGAGAACGTCTCGACAACGCCGGTGAAGAACCCGGGGAGCGTAAGCCACAGGGCGATCGACAGAAGCGAAAACCCGATCACAAACGGAACAAGATAGCCGGTAACCCGGTCGGCCCACGCTTGGATGGGGATCTTGCTCCCTTGCGCTTCTTCCATCAGGCGCACCATCTGGGAAAGGAACGTGTCCCGGCCCACGCGGGTGGCCCGCACGCGGAGGAAGCCGCCGCCGTTTACGGTGGCTCCGATGACTTCGCTGCCGGGTCCCTTGGCCACCGGCATGCTTTCCCCGGTGGCCATCGACTCGTCCACGGTGGTCTCGCCTTCCTCGATTTCCCCGTCTGTGGGGATCTTCTCCCCGGGGCGCACGACCATCAGGTGGCCCACCTGCACCTGCGACAGAGGGATTTCCTCCTCTTGGCCGTCGCGCAGGACGCGGGCCCGCTTGGCGCCGAGGTGCAACAGGCGCCGGATGGCCTGCGAGGCGCGGCCCTTGGCCCGGGCCTCGAGGAACCTCCCGAGAAGATGGAAGATCATGATCCACACGGCCATTTCAACGAACGTTACGTAGGGAAACCAAATCCCGGCGATGCCCATCAGGTAAGGAGGGGCCGACCCGAGCAGGATCAGCGATTCCATGTTCGGCCGCAAATAGCGAAAGCCGCGGGCGCCGCTTTGCAGGGTGGGAAAGCCCCACACGAACACGACCGGAAAGCCCAAGGCCAAGGTGATGGGAACGTACAGCGGGATGGGGGTAACCATGTAGTGGACCATCATCAAGGCCATGATGAGCACGCCCGGAACCAGCGAATAGAGGAGGCGCTTGCGGGCGGCCGCGTGTTCGCCGTCGCCTGTTTCCGTCTCTTCCTCTGTGATCTCCTCGGCGGTGTACCCCAAGCGGGAGAGCTGGTTGAGCAGGGACTGCCGGTCGACCAGGGTGGGGAGGTATTCTATGGCTACAGCGCCTTCCTGGGCGTCGACCTCCGTCTCCAGCACCCCTTGGTGTGCCCCCAGCGCCTGGGGAATGCGCTGTACGCTCTTGTCGTCCAGCCCCGAGACCTGCAGCCTAAGGCGCTCGCTACCCAGGTCGTAGCCCAGTTTGCGGACGGTGTGAAGCAGGGTGGAGGTGGAGACGGGCTCGCGGGCGACCACGGTGGCCCGTTCGCTGGCGAAGTTGACGTTGGCCTGTTGTACGGAAGGAAGCTTATTGAGCGCCCGCTCGATGTTGGCTGCGCAGCTCGTGCACGTCATCCCCCGGATGGGAAGCTCGATACGACTGCCGGCTTGCTCGGGCTGCTCGGAGCTTCTTTCCGGGGGTGGTTCGCTCGGCTCTTCTTCGTCCTCGACTTGGTAGCCGGCATCGGCCACGGCCTGGGCGAGATCTCCTCTTGCCGTGCCCTCGGAAGCCTGCACCACGGCGGTCCCCTGCTCGAGGTCTACCGAGGCGCTTTGCACCCCGGGCACGGCCTCCAGGGCACGCTTCACCGCGTGTACGCAGTGTTGGCAGGACATTCCCCGTATGCGTAGTTGGTGCTCGGCCATTTTTGTCTCCTTTGCCTGGCCCGTCGATCCCACCCCGGGTGGGGTCAAGGCCATACACATCCTATGCCTGTGGACAGGGGAGGGTCAACGACGATGCGTAACGAAGTTGACGAATCTGCATGGGCTATCCACAGGATCTACACGGCGCCGCGGCACGCTGATAGCATACTTGCTATAGCTCTCCCATCGGGGGAAGAGGAGGCGGTACAGTGGAAGTGCGAGAACGAACAAGGGTGTTGCAGAGGTGGTCCGTACCAGCGTTGATCGTAGTGACGGTGCTTACGGGGATTGCCGTGGTAGGCCTCCTGGTTTGGGGAGCCGGCGACCGACCGGACGACGTGGAGGCCCTGTACGATGAGCTCATCCCCGCCGAAGGGGAGGAGACGGCCTACGATATCCCGCTTGCCTGGGAGAACGCTGAGCTGTTCTTGGAGTGGAACTACGAGCTCTACGACCATCTTTCCTCTCCGGACAAGGAGCTGGTCTTGGAGGCCCTGGACCCGCTCGTGGCCCCGTGTTGTGACGACTACGATCTTCCGGGGTGCTGCTGTGAGGGAGCCAACCTTCTATGCAATCTTGTGCGGACGGCCCGCGGTCTTGCTGCGTACATGGCGGTGGAGGGCGAGTTCACCGCTGAGGAGATCACCGAGTCCGTGCTCCAGTGGCTTATGTTTGTGCACGGGGACTACTACGTGGCGGCGGAACTGGAAGCGCACGGGGTGGATCCACGGGACCACGGGATTACCACCCACGGCGCCTGCTACCGGGGCATGT
Organism: Candidatus Acetothermia bacterium; assembly: GCA_003566155.1. Lineage (GTDB taxonomy): Bacteria > Bipolaricaulota > Bipolaricaulia > Bipolaricaulales > Bipolaricaulaceae > T3SED10-47. Next base: position 2,625 of record PXEP01000063.1, read on the forward strand.
GCGAAACTCCGCTCAGGGACGGCGGTTGCGGTGGAATGCACGAGCTGAAGATCGGCGGACAAGGCGCTTGAGCTAGCCCTCCAGTGCTGCGTAGGGGTCGCCTGGGCAACGGGGGAAGGTTGTCCTGTCGCCCCGGGCGGCCCCGCGCTACATTAGGGGCGAACTACCTTGCGGAGTAGATGTGACGCTAGGGGGGGCATTGTGGTGACCGAGCGGAGGTGTGTCTAGGGTGACGGGGAAGCTTGCGTCGGTAGTGTTTGTGGCGCTGGTTTTGCTGGTGACCATTGCGGATGCTCAGACCGGCCCCCCCGGTTACGAGGTGATGAGCCTTTCTGTGGACCCCGAGGTGATCGAGCTGCCGGCTGGGGGGACGGTCGCGATCACCGTGCTTGTTGACATCACGCCCCCCTGGCATGTGAACGCGCACGAGCCGTCGATGGACACGCTGATCCCCACGGAGCTTTCGCTAAAGGATGCCCCGCCGGGAGTGGAGCTTCTGGCGGTGGAGTATCCGGAACCGTTCCACAAAGAGTTCGCCTTTGCCGGCCAAGAGCTCGCCGTGTACGAGGACGAACTGGTCCTGGAAGCGAAGCTCGCCGCGGCTCCGGAGGCGGTGGGAAGCGGAGAGCTTGTGTTCAGCCTGAGCTTCCAGGCGTGCGACAACAGGGTATGTCTTCCGCCGGAAACGGTGGAGACGACTGCGCCATTCGCGCTGGGCCCCCCGGCGGAGGACGACGACGAGGCCGAGCCCGGTGTGGCGGCCCCGCCTGAGGACAACATGGTCGCCCGCCTGGTCGGGGAGCGGGGGCTTCCCATTGCGCTCGGTGTGGTCTTCGTGCTTGGGCTAGGCTTGAACTTGACGCCTTGCGTGTACCCGATGGTCCCGATCACGGTGGGCTACTTCTCCCAGCAAACGGCCGGGCGAGGGAGGCGCACCCTTCTGATGGCGCTTTCCTACCAGCTGGGGATTGTGGTTACCTATTCGGCGCTGGGAACGGCCGCCGCCCTCACGGGGCGCCTGTTGGGAGCCGTGCTCCAGAGTCCGTGGGTGCTGGCGGGGGTGGCAGCGGTCATGGTGACGCTCGCTCTGAGTTTGCTGGGGCTGTATCAGATCCGGCCGCCGGTGCGGCTTACGCGTGCTGTGACCGGGCGGGCCCGAACGGGGATCCTCGGGGCGTTGGCCATGGGGTTGGTGGCGGGCATCGTGGCTGCTCCATGTGTGGCGCCCGTGTCGGCGGCGCTTCTGGCGTATGTGGGGGCGACCGGCGATCCGTGGATCGGCTTGGGTATGTTCGGTGCCTTATCGCTGGGCCTGGGGGTGCCTTACGTGGGTCTAGCCCTTGCTTCGGGCCACTTGCGGCGACTGCCGCGGACCGGGATGTGGACGGTGTGGGTGGAGCGACTGCTGGGTGTGGTGCTCCTGGGAGTAGCACTCTATTTTGTCTCCCCGCTCCTCCCTCCGGCGGCGACCCGGGGTGCGGCGGCAACGCTGGCCGTGGGCGGGGGCACGTATCTAGGGTGGTTGGCTGTGCGGGGTCGCACCGGGTGGGTACTGTCGGGCCTGCGGATGGCGGCGTTCGGCGGCGGGCTTGCGGTGGCGGTGATGGTCTTCTTCCCCGGCGCAGGTGGGGCGGAGCTACCCTGGAGCCCGTATGCCCCCGAGCGGGTCGCCGAAGCTGAGGATCCTGTGCTGCTTTACTTCTACGCCGACTGGTGCGCCCCGTGTCGGGCGATGAGCTACTCCACGTTTCAGGATGAACGGGTGATCGCTGGTGTGGAGAGGATCTCCCTTGTGCGTGTGGACCTCACTCGAGGGGCTCAGGGCGAAGTGCAGACGCTCATGGCTGAGTACGAGGTATGGGGGGTCGCCACGTTCATCCTGCTCGACGATTCGGGCGGGGAGATTGCCCGTGCCGAGGGGTATCTAGGAGCGAGGGAGTTCGTCGAGCTTCTGGAGAAGGCCCGCTAGGGTTTCGGCCGGTCCGGTGGCTCCGCGGACCGGTTGTGGTGCGCAGCTCATGTGCGCCGACCGTCCTCGATTGGCGCTATCCCTGTGTAGCGTGATTGGCGCTATCCCTGTGTAGCGTGGCAGCTTGTCTGCCACGATGGTCGAGGTAATCCGGTTTGTGAACGAGAAAAACCTTGCCTGATCGTCGTTAGGACAACTCGGCACTTGACTCGATCGCACCGCCGTGCTACCGTGGGGTATCGATTTCGGATAACGATTTCCTATGGGCGGACAGCCAACGATCAAGCAGGTCGCAGCGCTGGCAGGCGTCTCCCCGAGCACCGTTTCGCGGGTGCTCAACGGGAAGGACGAGGAACACATGACGCCTGAAACCAAGGAAAAGGTCTTAGCGGCCATCG
>PXEP01000161.1 GCA_003566155.1 Candidatus Acetothermia bacterium
AGTATACAGGTCGGGTCGGAATAGCAGCCGCGGATTTCAACTTCGACGGAAATCTTGACCTCGCCATCGCCAACATGGGTGACGGCACTGTGGACATATGGGGAGGCCGGGGGGACGGTACGTTTGACCTCAGACAGAGGATCCAGATGGCGCCTGGTGCAAGGCCCGTCGAGCTCGTGATGACCGACATCAACGGTAATGGTGTGCTCGACCTGGTGGCGGTGAATCAAGGCACCAACGAGTTGGTCGTGAGAATGGGCCGGGGGGACGGCACCTTCAGCGCAGGTCCAGATGTGGCAGATCGTATCCAATTTCCAGGGAGGCAGTTCGGAGTTGGGCAGTTCGACTGCCTAGGGCGAGAGGCTTTGATCCGAACCCTCTTTGTGGAGACTGATGAAGGCCCACGGGACGCACCTGTATTCACGAGGACGGCACAGGGAATGGAGATTGTGGACCGTGTGATTAACTACTTCAACGAGTTCGGCGTGGAGAAGCTCCCTGTTACAGTCAGGGGAGCAGAAATGGTGCCTGATGAGCCTTGCCACCTTGATGCTTCGAGCGCAAGTCTGGCAACCAGATCTGAACGGGAAACTGTAGTCGAACTGTGGCCTGGACTGGTGTGCACCGACGAGAACGATGAAGAGTGTTTGATGACAGCTGAGGAATGGTTGGACCGGATCCAAGAGCAGCACGATGAGGACGACGAGCCGGGTTTCGTTCCACGGGCCCTCCTGGACGATTTCTATCCAGGGGCGATCACGGTGGGGGACGTCATTGGCGATGGACTGGATGAGACTGTTGTGGTGGACCCGTTGAACCGCGACCTAGTTGTGGCGAAGTGGTTCGAAGCACAGGTAAGGGTTCCCATAGAGGTTCTGTACGATTACCCGGTGTCTTTCCCGTGGGCCCATCCTTTGCCTGCCGCTGTAGTGCTGGCCGATGTGAACCCAGGCAGCCCAGGCAAGGAGATCATTGTCCTTAATGCGCGCTCTCGGACAGCGCTGGTTATTAGTGTGGATGTAGACCACGATGCGGGCGAACGCGACCAGCTGGTGACAAGCGTTGTCGGGCATGGTTGGATCGGCAACGATCCGGTGGTGGGCGTGGCGTTGCCCGCAGGGGACCGTGGCGACGATATGGTCATCGTCGCCGATTACGCATCGAACAGGTTGCATGTGTTGAAGCGGAACAACACCGCATTGGGGAACGCGAGCGCGCGGGTCCTGGACACGACAGAGCTGCACTTCCCGGGGCTGGATGGCCCAGTTGACGTTGCCGCCGGGGAGTTCGGGGAGGGGGGGACGCAGCACATTGCTGTGGCCTATCATGGTTCCAGCCGCGTTGCTGTGCTGAGGAGAGACGAGCAGTCCCTGGACAAGGTTGCCGAGCTAGACACATCGGGGCGACCGTATAGCCTTGCTGTTGGCGATTTTGACGATGATGGTTTGCTGGACATCGCTGTGGTGAGCTCCGCCGGCCTCGAGGTTTATTTTGGGATCCCTACTGACATCGAGGAATTGGCCTTTGAGCAGTGTTTCTTCCGCACGCCCGATGAACTGGGAGGCCTTCCCCTGTGGGTTGGGGCAGGAGATTTCAGCGGCGATGGTAAGGCAGACATTGTCGTGCCCGTCGGCCGGCTCGATGAATACGGCCTGGCTATCCACGGGGTGTCCTACGATGAAGAGCTTTGGGTCGAGTTCGGTCCCATTGAACGGGAGTGTGAGTAGTGAGGAGCCCTGCAGGATGCTCGCTGAGTAACTGGAGGTGAAGGCGAGATGACCCGTACTAGTGGAGCCGACGGAAACGGGGGCTACCTGAAGCACTCGCTAACGCTTGCCGTGTCGTGCTTGCTGCTCGCCTTCATGTCTGGCGAGAGCGGAGTGGCCCAAGCGACGATTCCGCTGCCCGATGGCGTGGAGATAGTTCAGTTAGGGATCGCCGACTTTGGTTGTGAGCACGGAGGAGACCTGTTCGTGCTAGGTCGGGCAACCTGGACGCCGGACCGATGGTGTGTCGATCAAGACGATTATGCGCTGCTGCCGTCCCACCTGCCGCGCCCCAACGCGCCCGAAGCTGTGGGTGTGGCATTGCTGTACACCAACGCCGGAGACGGTCGTTTCCGCGAGCCAGCATGTGAGTGGCCTCTTTACTTAGAGCATGAGGTGCGCAGGTACGACGTGGAAAGATCCTACCAGGCACTTTCTGCACAGATCGGTTTGCAGGTCCCGACGTATGCTGCTCCTACCCCGGAGGGGTTGCTGGTGTTTGGGGGAGGCTGGGCCCAAGTTGGGGAGATGCCACCGCTTCATGGCTTTCTGCTCCCGGTGAAGGACGGCGTTGGGAAGCCGCCGATGCCGCTTAACTGGGATAGCTTTGTGAATGACGATAGACCTTATCAGATTGCAGGTTTGCGTTTTGGCGAGGCATCCGAGTCGGTGGTTGTCGGCAACTTCAACGGGCAGGTGGGCAAGACTTTTGCTGTGGTCGGACTGGAGTCCGAGACATTTCCGAATCTTCCTGGGAAGCGATATCCGCTTGTGGTCTACCGCGAACAGGACGGTACTTATGAGAAGCGGCAGACACTTCCCGTAGGGGAACTAGGGGCTGTTCCCGAGCTCGTAGCAGTCGGTGACCTTACGGGCAATGGATTCGATGATTTGGTGGTTGCCTGCTCCGGGATTTTGGTGGAACGGCTTTATGTTTTCCTTTCTCAAGGAGATGGGACGTTCCGGGAGGTGCCCGGCGGTGTCCAGATGACACAAGATGACCCTCGTGCATTGCTCATAGGTGATTTCGACGGATCTGGGCGTGCGGATCTTCTGTTGATCGGCCCTTCCGATTCACAAGCACAGATGTTCTTCGGGCGTGGGGACGGGACGTTCGAAAAGGGTCCCGTTTCTCAGTTTGGTCTTGGAGAAACAGGGCTGCACCGTGCGGCTGTGGGAGATTTCAACCGAGAAGGCCGACTGGATGTAGTGCTTGCCACCGAAGGAGAGATCAGATTCTACTGGGGGCAAGGCAACGGCAACTTCACCGGTCCTGAGGTTATGAGCACCGACGCGCTTCGTAGCATACTCGGGACGGACGGCTTCGCGCCCTCGATGGTACTCCCGATGGAAGTGGAGCAGATCAGCCGTGGGCCGGCGCTCGCTGTGGTCAGTGAGGAGTCCGGGGAAATCGGGATCCTGGCCAACAGGGGGGATGGAACCTTCGAGGCTGTGCCCTCTGCTTTGATTGGGGATGGGGTGGGGGCGCTGACCGTGAGTGCGGAAGACCCAACGAAGCTGGCCCAGATGCGGCCGGCGGATAGCAGCGTGGGGATCATCTCTTACGGTCCACCGGTTGAAGACGGAGTCCTCGAGTTTGATCTCGAAATGCCGTTGTCCGTTCCGGGTGTCGCCCTTCCCTACGATGTGGCTCTGACGGAATTCACCGGCGATGGGGAACTTGACATTGTGGTGAGCGGGCTCTCTGATCAAAGGTCTGCTGTAGGTGTGGTGGCTATCCAGTATGGTGCGCAGACGGACGCAGCCGATGGTGGTTGGCAGCTTGTCGATGTCGGACGGCGTCCAGTCCAGGTCCTCCCGGTTGGGACCGGGGGAGCGGGGCAATATCTGGCCGTTTTAAACGCCGGATCCCATAACATCTCCATTCTGCAGTACGACTCTGATACTGGGCGAACGCGTGTCAGGGACACAGTTCAGCTAGGTATGAACCCGACAATGATGTACAGGAAGGACGTCATCGGCGACGGGCTTGATGACCTTGTTGTGCTGTACCGTGAGGAGGGCCGGGTTGAGGTCTTGAGGGGCAGGGACGGGCTAACGTCTGCAGCTGAACTCTCTCTTCCTGAGGGTGTGGCACCCTTGCATCTCCCGTCTCTCATTGCCCTCGCTGATGTCACAGGCAACGATATTCCTAATCTTGTAGTGGTTGACGCACGCCCTGAACTGCAAAACATGGCTCAAGAGGAGGCAATCGATCCTTATCGGGTCAGGGTGTTCGAGGGCGAACGGCCCGCAGGCGAGTTCGTCCTGTCACGGGAAGTATGGAGCGACACGCTGAAGGTGAGGCCGACCGCCTTGCTTGCCCTGGGTGACGATGAACCTGGCGGTGCGCGCATCGTGGCTACCAGTCATGCGGATCCGTACATGGTGGTGTTCGATCGGCAGCGGGATGGTCACTTCGCGCAAGTCCAGGTCGACCTGGACAAGGCGTTCCTCACCTTGAGCGGAGAAGAGGCGGAGGCCTTTGGGCTGGACGGCATCGTCTCAATCGAACACGAAGGCACGTTGCACTTGATCGGGTTCAGCGAAAGGCCCGACGAGCAAGGCAATGACATGTTTCTGATCCAGCTGGAGCCGAAGGAGCCTGTAGTTCCGGCGCCGCCGGTGGGCGCCATGCTGTTGGACGTGGCTGCGGGAGACATTACCGGCGATGGCTCGGAAGAGCTCATCTTTCTTTGCTTGGACGGGACATTGGGGACGAAGCCGCACGCCCTTGTAGCGTCCGCAGGATGGGCTGCTGGAGCAGACGGCCCTACGCATGAGCTTTTGGGCCAGCTCCCCCTCGACCGGCGGGCGGGCAGGATATTGGTGGGCGATGTGGACCAGGATGGCTATGCGGACCTGATGGTCTTGTATCCAAGGGAAGGCAAGGTCAGTATTCACTGGGGTGGGGGGGTTGTCGATGAGGAACTCAGGTTCAGTGAATCCAGCACGATGGAGGTCGCCCCGTTAACAGGTTCTCTGTTCCCGTTTGCCTTCCATGGAGCGCAGGAGGGACGTTCTTTTCTCATCGCTGGGCGGATGATGATTGTGGTGGAGAACGGTGTTCGCAGTTCCCTAGGTGTGGAAGAGCTTCCGCTGGGAGCCAGCACTGCGAAGGCGGCTACGTTCTTGGACCTTCCGGGCCACGATCATGTGGGACTGGCCGTGCTTGCCAGCACGCCGGAGACGCATCATAAGCTGTTCGTATTCCGCTTG
>PXEP01000109.1 GCA_003566155.1 Candidatus Acetothermia bacterium
CGGCCACATTCCGGATGCACGATTCCGTCCACCTCCGGGCGCTAGGGTGGAGGAAGGGTGGCCGGAAGACGAGGACGATTGGATGGGCTGGGTAATGCAGAGCCGGTGATCCATCACGCCCTGCGGGTCGATGAGAACACCCCGCGGGCGCGGCCGTAGACTGAGCAAGCACAGGGGTCTTGACCGAGTGGTTGTCTCCGTTCGGACTTTTCGGCACACGATCCTGGTTCGTTTTCGGGAAGCGCGGGCTCTTGCTGATGGGCCGAGCGCACGCGGGTATGGTGGGCTCGGCAAAGGAGGTGCGGCATGCGGCGTGTAGACAAGGTTGTTGTCCCTGCGCTTTGTGCTGTGGTTTTGGCGCTGGCTGGCTGTGGACTTCTTTCTCCCCACACCGTATCCACCCCGAACATTCCCGACGCCCCGACGTCCGGGCCTGCAGGAGAGCGCCTTGCCTTTGACGTCGAAGGCGCGATGTGCAGCCATGGACACTCCATCGAATACAGGTTCGACTGGGACGACGGCACATACTCCGCCTGGAGTGCAGCCACCAGCGTGAGCCACTCCTGGGACACCGAAGGCACATATGTGGTGAAAGCCCAGGCCCGGTGTGCCGCTGACGCTTCTGTAGTGAGCAGCTGGTCTGCTGCCCGGAGTGTGACGGTTACAGCCGTTGGCGCAACCAGGGACAACGGATATCTGGCAATCACCGTTCAGGGCGTGCGCACCGCCTCTGAGATTCGCTTGGCCCGAGCCGCGCGGGGGTATGTGTTTCTCATCGTGGAGATCAAGGGGAGGGCGTTGCAAGACGTCGTGCACCTTGTCGCCGAGTGGTTCACAGTGGTCCAAGCTGACGGGCAAGAGCACAAGTTGTCCGGCGCAACGGTAGCGTTGGGCCCCGACCGCCTGGACACGAGGACAAACATGTACGCTGGGGACTACACGTCCGGAGAGTTGGCGTTTGAGGTGTGTGCCAGCCAAGAGCATTACACGTTGGAGTATAGACCGGGCCGAGGTGAACACATCGCGTTCACCTTCTACCCATAGCGGTCGCCAGGCAGCTTTCCCTTCCGCATGGCTATGGTGGCCTCGGGAGGTATAGGCGTGATAAGGTGTTCACAGGGAAGGAGGTGCACCATCATGCGGCGTGCAAGGGGTTTTCTCTTACTGGGTATCCTCGCTTTGGCCTTGGTGCTGGTTGGGTGCGGGCTTTTCACTCCTCACACTGTGTCCACTCCGGACACCCCCGCGGGGCCCGTTTCCGGAGATGCAGCGGAGGAACTCACGTTTACCGCCGAAGGCGCGATCTGTAGCGAGGGGCATCCCCTCGAATACAGGTTCGACTGGGGTGACGGGACCTATTCGGCTTGGAGTTCATCTGAGAGCGCCAGCAACTCCTGGGATACCGAAGGAACATATGCGGTAAGGGCCCAGGCCCGATGTGCCAACGACGCCTCGGTAGTGAGCGGCTGGTCGGCCGCTCGGAGTGTGACGGTATCAGGGGTGGGTCTAACCAGGGACAACGGCCGAATAGCGATTACGCTTAAGGGCGTCCGGACCGCCTCGGAACTGGGATCGACGGAAGTCGGGAAGTTCGAACCCGAACCTGGAAACGTGTTCATCATCACCGACGTCAGGGCGGAGGCGCTTCAGGATGGTGAGCGAGTGGTCGTGGAGAGCTTCAGGCTGGTCCAAGCCGACGGCGTGGCGCATATGCGGAGCGCGGCAGCGATGTTGGCGTTGGACGCCAAGCGCCTCACCTCTCGGGCGGGCATGTACACGGGACAGTCGGCTTCCGGAGAGATAGGTTTCGAGGCGTCCGCCAATCAGCCGTACTACACGCTGGAGTTCAAGCCCAAACCCGAGTGGGGCGACCCCATCAGGTTCACCATCTTTCCCTAGGGGAAGATCATCAACACGGTTAGCCAACGCAACTGCCGACTCCTGCGGATGTTGGCCCGCCCATTGAAGCATGGCGGCGAGGCTTGTCCCCGACGGTGTTGCAGCCTGGGTGCTTGGGCTATACACGTGGGGACACCTGTCTTCCGCGGGGTGCCTGGGTGACCTTGTTCGTGGTTCGGTAGCTCCCTAAGATAGTATGGCGAAGGAGCGCCCGGTACGGTGGGTGCAGGGGAGGACGAGATGGCTGGTAGAGGTTCTGTGAGAATCAGCACGCTCGTGTGGCGAAACGCGTTTGCTTTGGGTTTGGTGGCCGTTATGGTCGCGCTGGGAGGATGTTATCTCCTGCGGCGTGATCCGGAGATCCCCCCGCCGACCGGTGCCCGGGCCAGCCAAGGCGACTACTCCGATTCTGTGCGTGTCACCTGGGAGCAGGTCGATGGGGCCTCTCGGTATGAGGTGCAGCGGGCCCCCGAACAGGGAGGCACCTACACCGCTGTGGGGACCACCTCCGAGACCTCTTACGAGGACACTGATGTAGAGCTGGGGCAAGGGTATTGGTACCGTGTGCGGGCGATCGTCGCCGGCGAGCGGGGGATGTGGTCCGATGCGACGATGGGCTATCCGGGCGAACCTGAGGACGCACCCGAAGCCCCGACCGGAGTCAGGGCAACCGCCGGCGATCACACAGACAAGGTCGTCGTCAGCTGGGACTCAGCGGAAGGTGCCACCACCTACGAGGTCTACCGTTTGGACGATGGGGAAGACGCGTACGTCAAGATTACCGACACCTCCGACACGACATATGACGACCCGGTCGCTGCCGGGAGCGGGTACTGGTACCGTATCCGCGCCTGTTCCGAGGCGGGATGCAGCAGGCTCTCGGCGAGGGCGTGGGGCTTTGCCTCGCTTGGCCCAGGCGCCGATGAAGCGCCCGCCCGCCCACGCTGGGTGGAGGCCACCGAGGGGGAATACGATGACAGGATCCGCGTCACCTGGAGCGCTTCCGCCGGCGCCACCTACTACGAGGTCTACAGGGCCGATGATGACGACAATCCATTGACGTTGCTCGGTGGAGACGGCGACTATGAGCGCATCGGCGAGGCGGATGCGCCGGAGTACGATGATTTCGATGTGAACGCCTGCGACGATTACTGGTATCGGGTGAAGGCATGCAATGAGGTGGGCTGCAGCGATCTTTCCCGCGCTGACGACGGCGTTCGGGGAACCCCGATGGAGGGTGTATCGCCGCCGGGCGGGTTGACCGCCAGCTACCGCACATACGCAAACCGTATTGAGTTGAGCTGGAACGAAGTGCCGGGCGCCGTGGAGTATGAGCTTCGGTATACGCCCAACGGTGACGAGGAGACCATCACGGTAGACGGCACCACGTACGCCCACGAGTATGAACACGCTAATGGGAACGGCGTCCCCGCTGCGGAGAAGGAATACGAGTACCGCGTGCGTGCGGTGGGCGTTGATGCATGTGGTCACACCGATTGGTCGCTTGCCGAAACCGGCGTGCGCTCCGGCGTGCCGGCTGTCCCTGACCTGACCGATATCGAAACGGTGGCCAACGGAAACGACGATGAACAGACCCACAGCGTAACCCTGACTTGGACCTGGACGTGGAAACCGGCTGAATCCCCGAACCCAGTGGATGATTTTGTCATCTTCCGTCGGCGGGGCGCAGCGGGCTTCAGCGAACACGCAACTGCCGACGCGGAGGCCGCCGCCACGGACGAAAACGGCGACAAATACCTGAAGGCCGACCTCGACTACGAACCAGCCAACGAGGACGACGACCCTGTGGAGGTGGAGTACACTTTCACCTGGACCGAACAGATCACCGTCGAGGAAGAGACCAGTTTCAGCTACCGCCTGCGGGCGCGGGCGGATTTCGACGATCCTGACCACGTCGTAGAAGAGGCGCGCAGCAGCGCGTCCAACTCCAGGTCGGTGACGCTGAGCGGCCCATAGCACGAGGCGGACGCGAACTACGGGGGGGTGGGACGGTTTGTGGGGCCACGGGCGCAAGAGCGTGGGGCAAAACGGAACCAGAGACGGGCGGGTTCGGGGAGTCCTGCTCTTTGTGCTCATCCTGGGTGTTGCCCTCCTGTGGGGGTGTGGGTTGGCCGACCCGCCGGGTCCCCCGGCCGCGCCTACCGGGGTCACTGCAAGCGAGGGGACGTTCGCCGACCGGGTGCGCGTAACCTGGGAGCCCGTGCCGGATGCCCAGAGCTACCAATTGGAGCGGGCCGATGTTCAGCAGGGCCCCTACGAAACCCTCGCCACCACCGCCGACACCAGCTATGAGGACACCGACGCGACCCCCGGCGAGTTCTACTGGTATCGGGTGCGGGCCTGCGCCGAGCCTGGACTAAGCTGCAGCAGCGCTTCCAACCGAGTGCGGGGGTACGCCGAAGAGGGCGATCCGGACACTCCGGAGCCTACGGAGGAGCTCATGGCGAGTCAGGGTACCCACGACGACCGTATCCGCGTCGCCTGGCAGACGGTCCCCGGGGCCACAAGCTACAGGCTGTACAGGGCGGACGACGTGGTGGGCCCGTTCGAAGAACCGATCACTACCGTCACTGGCACCAGCTACGACGATGTCCACGGTGCCGACAACACGCTCGTCCGCTGCCACAGCTACTGGTATCGCCTGGAGGCCTGTACCCCTGGGGGGTGCGCGCCGCTGACGGCACACGCCGAAGGCTGGCGGGGAACGCGGATCGAAGGAGAGGTGGAGGGCCTTGTTGCCAGCGATCTAGACTACCCCGACCGTATCAGACTCACCTGGGAGGCGCTTCCTGGCGCCCACGAATATACGATCTTCCGCGGGAACGAGGGTAACGAGATCGGCACGTCCGAGACCGCCACCTACGACGACGTCCACGGTGGCGGCAACGCCTTGGAGGCCCGCACGTGGTATACGTACTGGGTACGCGCCGAGCCCCATCCCGAAGGGGCCTGCGAGCCAAGCGACCTGTCCGCTTCCGCCCGGGGGCGGGCGTCGCGTCTTCCCGGCGCTCCGGTCGATCTTTCCACTTCCGGCCA
>PXEP01000002.1 GCA_003566155.1 Candidatus Acetothermia bacterium
AGAACCCTGGTACAGATGGCCGAGATGGGACGGTTTATGTTCCCCGGAGAACTGCCTGTCCCCGATGATGCTCGTGAGCTGTTTACCCCGGCCGTGTGCCAAGCGCTGGGGACCATCGCTGATGTAGTTGAAGGAGCCGGAGATCCTCCTCCGGCCGAGTTGGAGAGACTGGTGCGAGGGGAACTGGAGAGGTTAGGACTGTCGCTCAAGCAGGTGGCACAACCGATTAGGGTATCGGTCACCGGAACGAGGGTCGGCCCCAGCTTGTTCGAGGTGCTGTACATGGCAGGCCCGTCCAACGTAGCCCACCGCCTGCGCAGCGCGGCCAAGTGGGCGCAGTCGTAAGGGGGAACCATGTGGATCAAACTCTTTCTGGTCGCGGCGGCATGTGTTTTCGGAGCAGCGGCGGACTTGGAGGTGCAGCTGGAGCCAGTTTCGTACGAGGAGCTGGGCGACTGGGCTCGGGTGGCACAACCGCTCCGGCTGCGGGCTGAGGAACCGTCAGGTGTGCAGTACGAGGGACCGACGCTGGAAGGCAAGCTATGGGGCCAGCTCTCACTGGGAAAGGCGACATATGCGATGCTTCTTGGGTTCACCGAGGAAGGGGAAGTCGGTCTTTGGCTGAGTGACGAGGGGCAGTTGACGGATGAGGACAAACTCAGCGGGGCCCACAGCGCCGAGGCCCAATATGTCCGCTGGGAGGTGGAACTGGACTCCATTACGGCAGATGGAGAGGCTTTCCCCTACCAACTGAACATCGTCTGGCCGGAGGGGCGCGGGTATGTATTCCTGGAAGGAGGTCAGCCACGGCGCGGAACACTGCAGCTCGATGGGGAGCAATACGAAGTGGTATTGGTGGACGGCGAGATAACTGGGACCTATGGCACCGACCGTGATTTCTACGCTGTTGACTGGACACGCGATGGGGTGCTCCACGCCGAGCCGGGGGCGCATGAACGCTTCGGCATGGACGAACCCCTGACGATCGCTGAGCGCAGCTTCCTGGTGGAAGAGGTCGAAGAGGATGGAACATGGATGAGCTTTGTCCTCACCGAGTACGCTCCTCCCAAGACCCCGCTTGTTCCAGGCTACGAAGCCCCCGGCTTCACGTTCGAACCCTTCCCTGACGGCCCCGAAATCTCGCTCTCCGATCTGCGGGGAAAAGTCGTGTTGCTGGATTTCTGGGCCACATGGTGTGTGCCTTGCATGGACGAGCTCCCACGGTTAAGGCAGATCTACAGAGCATTCGCCGAAGAGGACTTCGAGATCATCGGGATAAGTCTGGATACCAGCGGGCAGACCCTGCGTCGGGTACTGGACGAACAGGAAGTGGAGTGGCCACAATACTTCGACGGCGGAGGCTGGGAGACGGAAATCGCTGAGCTTTACCGGATCGAGGCCACCCCACACTTGATACTTCTCGACCAAGACGGTGTTATACAAGAGGTTAATCCTTCCTTAGACGAACTACCGTTCTTGATCGAAGAGCTCCTCGGTGTGTCGGTATGGGATGATGCGCCTGATGCGTCGGCCGTCGCGGCTGAGGACGTTCCCGAGCGTGTGCCGGAAGAATCCTCTAGGCGAGGATTTATCGGGCCGGTGCTGATTGCGGTAGGAATCGGCCTGGCGATCCTGCTATTGGTTACCGGTACAGACTGAGCGTCCCCCCGGGACGAAGACAGCTGTCCCGTCAACCTGTCCGCCACCTCACCGCGACCGCTCATGTTGGTGACTGTGAAGTCGGCCGGGCTACTCTTACTGAACTAGCGTTGTTCCCTCACGGAGAGGGCGCACACCATTGGTTCTTATGACACTTCCCGTCACATTGGTGCTGTGGTAGCACCGCAGGAACCAAAGGGGGGAGTGACATGAAAGCAGGTTGGGTTGTGGCGCTGGTCATAGGGATGGCGTTGTCCTTATCCGCAGGCACGTCCGCAGCATGGGAGTACGCGGACGGGGTCATCTACGCTTCCGGTACATCCGAAAGCTGGCACTGGCTCAATAGCAACGGTCACTATGCGAAGTATCAATTCAGAGGACTGTCCACGGACCAACAATGGCTGTTATTCGATATCCTCGTGTGCACGACTGTCGTTGCCGATCTTGAACCATCCTCAGTACAGACCGTACGCCTGAGTGTCAGACCGACTGGAGGTAGTTGGAGCAGCCGTGAAGTTCAACTGCACCTGCGACGCAGGGATAGCTCGGAGTTCCTCTACCAGGGACAGCTTGTGCTCTCGCGAAGGACGCTGGGCATTGGAACAAATGTGGATGTCCTTCTGGAGCCGACATGCTGGCGACAGGCCCTGGGGGTGTACGAAGGTACAGTTCGGGTTCTGCCTTCGACGAGCAATAGTAGCGTAACGATGCAGCCCGATGAAGAGACCGACCCTATTCGCCACGCAGTCATGGTCGGAGGAATGGGCGGTGACCCGGAACATTCTGTAACCGACGAGCAAAAAGCTGTCGGAATCCATTCGGGACAGCTTGGACTCGCTGCAGATGAACCGCTCACCTACCGCCTGCCCCTGTCTGAGGAACAGAAGATTTGGCTTACGGTTGATTTCACCGGCGGTGGAACCCTAGAGCTCGTTTGCCCGTCCGAGGATACCGTGGCGGCGGTTGAAGGAGAAGGAAGCCTTTCTGTCTTCTACACAGCCCATACCTCGGGCAGGTGGAGTGTGCTGCTTAGGAGCAAAGCGGAGGATGAGGTGCGTTACCGACTGCGGATCGAGATCGAGGGCTGATGGGGGGAAGTGGGGGTAGCGACTCGCTGCCCGGGGCGCTTGTGTGTCCGACCTGTGGGAGACGAGACCCGCCTGTCCTGCAACCAAAGCTATGCTCCACTTGTGGTGAGCCCTTCTGGTATGAGCCTCCCGAGCAGGTATGCGCACACGGGTCGGGAGGAGATCACCCTTATGCAGCACTCCTCCCGCCTGCGCCGCCTATCTTGCTTGGTGAAGGGCATACACCTCTGCTCCGGTCACAGTGGCTTGGACCCCAACTGGGTCTGGACTTATGGTACAAGTATGAGGGAGGAAACCCGACGGGATCGTTCAAGGACCGTGGGGCTTCGGTACTCGTATCGACTCTGCAAGCGATGGGGGCGAAGGCAGTCGCCGATGATTCCTCCGGCAACGCAGGCGCGGCGCTTGCCGCCTACGCGGCTCGAGCAGGCCTCAAAGCAACCCTGTTCGTCCCAGACCATGCGTCACCGCGGAAACTTGCCCAGATCGAGGCCTATGGTGCTAAGCTAAATAGAGTTCGCGGTCCTAGGTACCGTTGCGAGGAGGCCGTGAAAGAAGCTTGCCAAGAGGATAACCAGCTCATATACGCCTCACATAACCTGTCCCCGTATTTCGTCGAAGGGCTGGCCACGGTAGCCTACGAGCTATGCGAGGACATCCCGACCATGGGAGAGGAATGGCATGTCGTGCTTCCCGTGGGGGGCGGAGGCCTGTTGGTAGGTATGGCGAGAGGATTCTCCCGCAGAGAGAGGATGCCGCGCCTGCACATGGCACAACCCAAGGCCTGCGCGCCTCTGACAAACGCAATCCTCGAGCACTCCCCTGTCCCGGCTGAGGTCGACCCCCTCCCCACAGCGGCCGAAGGCGCGTCTATCCCCCGGCCACACCGTGGTCGGCAGGCGCTGAGTGCGGTCCGCGTTTCGGGAGGAACGGCTGTGGCCGTCTCTGAGGAAGGCATTCACGAAGCACAAAAGGGACTCGCTCAAGGAGAAGGAATCCTGATCGAACCTACATCAGCCCTTGCTCCAGCTGCCGTCCCCCAACTGATGAGTGCTGGGACACTGCCTGTGGGATCTCGGGTGGTCGTTGTCCTGACCGGAACAGGGTTAAAAGCGCTATAAGACTCTATCGTCCTGGCCCCACCCCTTCTGCCAGGAAGAGCTCGTGGAATGACTCCAGGACTCTTCTCCAGTGTCCGGGGATGAGGACATGGTGGTTCCCCAATGGTGTATGCAGCAACCGCTGTGCTGCACCTCGAGGCACCTTGAACACCGCCTGAGTCCGGCAAAGATCCTCTTTAGAGCCTTGCGACGAGAGTACCGAACCGTCCACAAAGAAACTGTGCTCAAGGCTACGGCCGCCGAAGCGGGCTAGCGTATATGGCCCTGGTAGGAGTTTCGCTTCCACCGCCAACCCGAGCCCCGATTCGAAGTGCGTGCGCAGTCGATGAGTGTGGGCGAGGGAAAGGGGCACAGTGCAATGGGCCAAGGTGATTCGGCCATGGCTTGTGTCAATGTCCGCGGGGTTAGCTAAGAAACCTGGCCTTCCGGCCAACTCTTGGGCTGCGATCAGCCCGATCAGCCCGGGAAGATCCCCCTCACACCCCGCCGGGATCCCCCGGTCCGCCAAGGACGACAGGGCCCAGCAAGCGGTCAGCTTGTGTTGAAGGAGTCCAAAGCATGCTAGTGATACCGCAGTCAAGCCATGGGATGACAGTAGTTCCTCTAGTGCCGTCATCACGCGTGCGGCGTCCGCTCTGTCCTCATCTCCTACATCCTCGCCTTCACCTTCCGGAAGGATGGGAGCGGACAGAGGCAGTCGGTCGACGAGTTCAGATAGCTGTAGTTCCAACACATGAAGCCCCAGTTTCCTCTGCAGGACGTCCCGTCCAGGACTGCTAGCTACCAACCACGGGCTGACTCCACCGATCAGACCCACGCGATGGTGCATCAGCGCCCGAGCAAGATCACGAACCAAGAGCAATTCTCTCAGCACACGAGCACTCGAGTCCTCTAGATGGACAAGCTGTGCCTTGTGGCCACGAGCATGCAGCGCGGCCACTGTCTCCAGCGCTGCAGGGAGAGCGTTATGGGTGCTGTGCGACAGAACCAGGAGCGGCCTGGCAACGTTCTCCACAGCGGAAAGCACTGCCGCTTCAGTTCCCCCGGTCAGCAAGAGTAGTGCAGGGAGCGGCTCCGATGCGAGATTCTCGAACCCCACAGGACACAGTTCCACCCCCAGATAGTTCTTAGCATTCTCGATCACCGGCTGTACAAGGTCACGCTGGCCTTCGTCATGCAGAGGGGCGCCGAAGACAGCCACGGGCAGATGCTTCATCTCCACCTATTCACCCCCTCGCCCAAAAGGCCAGGTCCGCTTCGATATGAGGATAGCGCAGCATGTCCCCGTAGGAAGCTCCCACTTGCACAGCTTAGACGCACCGGGCTCGTTTGTCAGCACTCGGGGCACGGCGTGTTCGCTGGCACAAAATCCCGGAGCTCGCTTGCCAACAACCACGACCCAACCTCTGAATGGGCGTTCACTGCCCTTGAAGGCGGTTCCGTCCGTGGCTATAGTGGCGCGTAGGGTCCGTAGCTCAGTCGGTTAGAGCGCACGCCTGATAAGCGTGAGGTCCCTGGTTCGACTCCAGGCGGGCCCACCATCTTGCCAAGTGCTCTTTGTATCTAAGCTATGACGGTCGACCTCACCGAGCCAACCTGACCGAATGGAGAACTGATACTCCTCACCTCAGCGGTAACAGTCATTGTCCAGGGAGAATCAAAGCGCTACAATTGTAGCCAGGAGGACAGTCAATGACTTTCGTAACTGTAAGAGAGCTGCATGATCGTACCTCGGAGATTCTCAGAGCAGCTGCGGCCGAGAAGGTCGTGTTCGTCACCCGCAACGGCAGACCCGTCGCTGTGATCCGTGGTCTGAGCGAGGAGGACCTCGAGGATCTGGTCATGCTGCATGACCCAACGTTCAGAGAGGCGTTGGACGATGCCTTCGCTGACCTCGAAGCAGGACGGGTAATTCCTTTGGATGATGCAGTCGCCATGACCGAGGCTGAAGGTGAGAGTACAACTAACAGCTAGAGCTCAGAAGGACCTACGGGCGTTACAGCAGAAGCGCCGACTACTGATCCTCCAAGCGTTGAAGCAGATGGAGGAACATCCACTCTCCGAGGCGCAGGGAGTCAAGCGGCTGGAGGGGGTCTCCGGGCGTCGTATCTATCGACTGCGGGTCGGCTCATACCGGGTCCTGTGTACACTGGAGGAAGATGTGCTCACCGTGCTGCGCGTGGTCAGCCGTCAGGATCTGGAGAAGGCCATCAAACAGATCACTGGACGCTAGGCATTCCCCTAACGCCGCCGGAAGCGGGTACGAAAGGTTCTCCATTCGGTCCGGTTGGCTCCACCAGACAGCCCAAGCGGGGGGCAAGGGCCTGCAGCCCTGGGCGTGAGACAGAAGACGACTCCCCAAGCCTAAGAGATGGGGGCTCACGCGCTGAGCCCCCATCTCATAACGTTGCGAATACGCTAGCCTGTGCAGCCGCTGTTACACGCGCTGCCAGTCCACCATCATCCGCTCAGTGCAAGCACCACAAGCCCGCCGACCACGCCTCCCAACAGGAAACTGAGGAGATCAAGTCTCCATATGCGCGCAAACTCGGCCCTGATTTCGTGGTCACCTTTGATGTCAATGGTCGTGTTTGGCGAGTTGGGATCAGCAATCGTATCGATGTCGCCAGTCCATCCGGCGAATCGGTAGTCGCAGTCGGACTCTACCCGCAGCTCCACCACTGAGCAGTAGGGCTTTGTGAACACCCCCTCCCCAGGGCTTGTCACTTCACCGCAGTCGGTGCTGGAAATGACAAGCTGCTGTTGCTTTCGCTCAAATACCGCCGCTATTTCGTAATCCTCGAGGACAGAATCGATTCTCGTCTCCGGAGAGCTGGGATCGACTACCTCGTTGATGTCACCGGTCCATTTGACGAACCGGTAGCCACAATACGGCTCGGCACTGATCTCAACAGTTGTGCAGTGTTCAAAGGTGAACGTTCCCGCACCGGGGGCAACGACCTCTCCTCCCTCCGTCGCAGAAAGCGTGACATCGTGAGTTTTTCGCTCAAATACGGCCCGGATGTCGTAGCTTCCAAGCATGGTGATGGTGGTCTCGGCCGCTGTATGATCGGGAATCTCGTTGTTGTCACCAGCCCAGCCTGCAAAACGATATCCGCTGTCGGCCACGGCGCGCAGTTCCACTTCCGCGCCATGACCGTAGGGGAAGACACCCTCGCCTGGCTTCTCCACTTCGCCGTGCTCTGTGCTGGAAACGCTTAGCACATGCATCTTTCTCTCGAACACAGCTTTGATTCTGTAGTCGCCTTCCATGGAGATCGTGGTGTAGGGAGAAGCAGGATCGTCCAGCTTATCAACGTCACCGGCCCATTCCACAAACCAGTAGCCGCTGCTAGGCTCTGCGCGGAGCGTAACCTGCGTACAGTGCTCATAGTCGAACACTCCCTCTCCCGGTGTGCTCACTCTGCCCCCCTCAGTGCTGGTGACGGTGAGCTTGTACTTCTTCCGTTCAAACACGGCTGTGATCTCGTAGTCTTCCACCATTGAATCGAGGGACGTTCGCGATGCGTACGGGTCAACGATTTTTTCCGTATCGCCTGTCCATTTGACAAAGCGGTACCCACTTTCGGACTCGGCGCGTAGATTCACTTCCGCACAGTGCTCATAGTAGAAGTTGCCTTCTCCCGGCTGGGTTACGCGGCCTCCATCGGTGCTAGAGATCGTGAGCTTGTGATCCCTGGGCTCAAAAACAGCCCTTATCATATAGTCATCTATCATCGAGTCTATGTAGGTGCGCGCGGACCTTGTGTTTACGATGTTAACCGTATCTCCAGTCCATCTAACGAATTCGTAACCCTCGTCCGCCACAGCCTGTAGCTCAACCTTCTTACAGTGCTCGTAATAGTACGCACCTTCCCCAGGTACAGCGACACGCCCTCCGTCCGTGCTGGTGACATGCAGCTTCCGTTTCTTTGGTTCAAAGACGGCCTTTATCTCGTAGTTATCCCCGATCGATTCGATGAACGTATCCGCCGCCTGAGGGTCATCTACGCTACAGGTATCCCCCGTCCACTCCACAAAAACGTATCCGCTCTCGGCCTTGGCC
This sequence comes from Candidatus Acetothermia bacterium, assembly GCA_003566155.1. Lineage (GTDB taxonomy): Bacteria > Bipolaricaulota > Bipolaricaulia > Bipolaricaulales > Bipolaricaulaceae > T3SED10-47. Next base: position 7,935 of record PXEP01000002.1, read on the forward strand.
GTCAGCGAAACGTGTTCACAATGCTCATACGAAAAATCGCCTTCCCCGGGCCGCACCACCGCGCCACCCGTGGTGCTGGAAAGGCTCAACGTGAAGTCGCCCGATGCGGCAAGAAGCCCCACGCCGAATAGTGCTGCGGCCATTAATGTAAGCGCTCGTTTCATGAACAACCTCCTTGCCAACCCATGGCCTCTCTCGTCAGTAGAATCAGTAGGAACTAGAGGTGCAGCGTACAGTAGCCGCCCTTACCTTGCCCCTCCCCTACATCGTACATTGCGTGAACAAGTCTCAGTACGGTGTGTCCGTATCGCCTCCTTTTGTTATTGCAGCTTTGTATACTATAAGATGCTTCATGGTAGAATGTCTGTAACAGTTACCACACCAGTACCAATAAGACTTCTCCTTCCCCCTCATTGGGGAGCACCCGCAAGCGTGAGTCTACCCCTCGCCCGCGTGTACCGCGCGGCTGGGCATTCACACACGCCGGCGTGATTTGCTTCTCTTGGTACTCCATGGAGATCCAGGTAGACTGCACGCTGACATGCGCCTGTGGGAAACGCTAACGCTTGCGCTAGCTGTCCTGACTGCTGACCAACTCAGCAAGTGGGCTGCTGAAGCGTTCTTGGCACCTGGAGAATCCGTGTCCGTGGCGGGAGATCTCCTGCGGATAACCTTGGTCCACAACCCCGGCGCGGCATTCGGGCTGCTCCCAAAGCACACAACACTCTTCTTGGCCCTCGCCACAGCCGTTGCTGTAGCCCTCGGGTGGGTGCTTGTCGGGAGAAGGCAGTGGTTGACATCTCGGGCAGGGTTAGCCTTGCTATGGGCGGGAACTGTAGGGAATCTAATCGACCGTTACCGCTGGGGCCACGTGGTGGACTTCCTGCAGGTACCCCACTGGCCGGTGTTCAACATCGCGGACAGTGCGCTCGTAGTTGGGGCGCTTCTGATCGCGTGGAGTTTGGTTAGGAGGAATCGCTGAACCCTTTGTTCGTCGTGCTGGAAGGGCCGGATGCCTCGGGCAAGAGCACACAGCTCAAGCTGCTGGATGAGGCATTGCGGCAAAAAAGAATAGCACCGTTAATCACACGTGAGCCGGGGGGGACAGAGCTGGGAGCCGAGCTGCGAGAGCTTCTGCTTTCCCCATCGCGCAAGATGAGGCCCCTGACGGAGCTGCTGCTCATGGTCGCCGACCGACACGAACACGTGGAGGAGGTAATCCGCCCCAGTTTGGACGCTGGACGCTGGGTGATCTGTTCCCGCTACGTCCTGTCCAGCGTTGCCTACCAGGGGATCGCACGCGGTCTCGGTGCACAGATCGCTATGCAGCTGAACGACGCTGCCACCGGGGGGCTGGCGGCAGACTACACGTTCCTTCTTGACCTGCCGCCCGAACTCGCCTACGAAAGGACGGGACAGCGCGACCGTTTCGAGGGGGAAGGACTGGATTTCTACGCAAAAGTGCGCAGTGCTTATCTCGAGTTGCTTGGCTCCCGGCCCGGAGCATACGTGATCGACGCTACCTTGCCTCCTGAAGAGGTGTGCCGCTCCATCCTGGCCCGGCTGCCCGTGCCCTGATATGATCCTCTGGAGTCCATATGTTGGGGGAAGCTTGCGATGGCCGGGGGGAACATCGCAAGGAGGAATTCGGTAAGCGCTAGGAGGGGACATGGAAGTTGTCTGCGCCCGTGAAGACCTAATATTCGGCGTCAGAGCAGTTGGACATGCGTTGGCCACTCGGAGTTCGATGCCTATCCTTGGAGGAATTCGCTTGCAGGCGCGTTCGAGCGGATTGGAGCTCGCGGCCACCGACCTAGAGCGCGCGATCCGGTGCCAGGTGCCGGCGCGTGTATCCACAGAGGGCACCGCAGTGTGCCCCGGCCAGGTGCTATCCCAGCTGTCAACCCGCTTACCCGAGGACGCAGAGGTTACGCTGTCGGAGTCGGACGGCCAGGTGCGGCTGCAGTGCGGAGAGGCAGCCTTTGAACTCCACTCCTTTCCGGAAGAGGAGTTTCCTCAGGTTCCCCAACCTCCCGACTCCCCGCTGTGCCGGATCCCACGCGACCAGCTGATGCAAGCTATCACCCAGACTTCCTTCGCCGCGCTTAAGGCTTCGGAGACAACACGGCTGGCGCTAACCGGAGTGGACCTTTTGTTCACCGAAGAGGGGATGAAGTTCGCTGCCACCAATGGCTATCGGTTGGCTGTGAAAAGGGTGAGCGCCTCCGATTTGCCGGAAAACCCTGAGGGCTCCTTCCTCATCGACGCCCAAAGCCTGGGGGATCTGCAGCGGGTCCTGGCTAATGTGGGTGCCGAAGAGGTGGTACTGTACGAGGACCAAGCCCAGCTACACTTCGAGGCTGGGCCGGTCCTGTTCACAAGTCGTTTGGTGCAGGAGCAGTTTCCCGATTTCCAGCGGGTGATCCCGAGCGACTCCGATCTGGGTCTGTTTCTCCCCCGGGAACCTCTGCTGGAAACCCTACGACGGATGGAGATCACGGCGGCCGAAGAATCAGGGGCGGTAACGTTCAAGGTTACAGAGAAAGAATCGGCCGTGGAGATCTCGTCGGCCTCAAAAGAGAAAGGGACCGGAAAAGAACGAGTCCGTGTGGCAAAGCCCGCGGAGAAGAACCTGGAAATCGCATTCCGAGCAGAGTACTTGATTGACGCCCTTCGCCGTATGAGCTCTGATCAAGTTGCGCTATGGCTTTCGGCCTCTGATCGCGCCGGTCTGCTGGAACCTTCCGAAGACATCGCCCCAGGGGATGAGGGGTTCATCTACGTGTGTATGCCTGTCAGGCTGATTTGAGCGCCGCCCGTACGTGTTCCACGCCGTCCCGGACGGCCTCGGGCAGAGACGCAGCCTCCGGCCCCCCGCCCTGGGCGAACGTGGGGCGGCCTCCCCCCTTGCCCCCCACGCGCTGAGCCGCTACCCGCACCATGTCGCCGGCCGAGACCTGGGGAACGTCGGACACTTTGGCCACCAGGACGGCACGGTCTCCTGATTTCGTTCCCAAGATGACGGCGCTCCGCCCTAGTCGAACCACCAACGCATCGGCAAGCAGCTTCGCCCTCTCGGCGCCGCCCTCGACCACTGAACCGATGACGCGCACTCCGCAGATATCTTCCGCGCTCTGGGTCATCCGCTCGGCTTCCACAGCGGTGAGCTTCTCTTCCAACGAGGCTACCTGCCCCTGGGCGGCTTTCAGGTCCTCCAGCAGGCGCTGTACACCGGCCTCCACTTCGGCCTCCGGGACGCCTATACGCTCAGCTAACCGCGCCCTTTCTTCCCTCAGGGAAGCGAGATACGCCCGGGCTTTCTCCCCTACCAGAGCGCGAATTCTCCTGGCCCCGGACCCGACTGCTTCCTCGGCCAGGATAGCCAGGGGGCCGATCTCGCCGGTCCGCCGCACGTGCGTCCCTCCACAGAGCTCGCACGATATGCCAGGGACTTCGATAACCCGCACTTCGTCTTTCCCGCGGTATTCCTCTTCGAAGTGCGCCATCGCCCCAGAGGCCAGCGCGTCCTCCAACGACATCCAGCGGATGGACACATCCACGTCCGATAGCACAGAAGCAAACGCCCGTTTCTCCACCTGGGCCTGCTGTTCATCCGAAAGAGCAGCAAAATGTGTGTAGTCAAAACGCATTTCTTCCGGCCCGACCCAAGAGCCGGCCTGAATGGCATGCGCTCCCACGACCTCCCTTAGCGCCGCGTGCAGAAGGTGCGTGGCCGTATGCGCTCGTTCCACAGCCCGTCGGCGCTTCTCGTCCACCTGAAGGCGACAGTTGTCGCCGGAGCGAAACGCTCCCTGCACAACCCGCGCCGTGTGTGCGATGCCCTGCGGGCTGTGCTGTACGTCCGTGACCTCGGCCCGTCCCGAGCGGGAGAGATTTTCCACCCACCCGGTGTCCGCCGTTTGTCCCCCACCTTCGGCATAGAAGGGCGTGACACGGAAGAACAACCGCTGTTCTTCCCCCTGTACACCACCCCGGGTCCCTTCGCTTCCAGCGATAACGACCCGCACCAGCTCGCCCTCGCACGCCAAGCGGTCGTAGCCGACGAACTCTGTCTCGATTACCTCTTCATCAGCGGCCTCAGCGGCTCCGGCTGTCTCCGTCTGGACGGCCTTTCTCGACCGCGCCCGCTGCCTCTCCATCTCACGCTCGAAGCCAGCGCGATCCACCGAAACGCCCTCTTCGGCGGCGATCTCTTCGGTCAACTCCAGGGGAAACCCATATGTGTCGTAGAGCTCAAACACCGTGCTACCGGGGAGCTCCTCGTTTGCGCCTAGCTTCCCAAGCTCCGATCGCAGCTGTGCTTCGCCGCTGCGCAGTGTACGCCGAAACGACTGCTCCTCACGGGATATCACTTGCTCAGCGAGTGCTCGACGCTCGACAATCTCCGGGTAGACCTCACCTAGAGCGTCCACCACTACCGGGACAAGCTTGGCCAACGCACCCTCGGGCAGGGAGAGGCGGTCGGCCGCGCGCACTGTTCTGCGCAGAACCCGCCGCAACACGTACCCTTGCGCCTCGTTTGCGGGAAGCACACCGTCGGCCACCAAGAACACAAGTGCCCTGATGTGATCGGCAATAACGTTGCGTGACCTGAGCTCCTGTCCCTCACGTTTCGAAGTATCGCCGGCAAGCGCTTCCACGGCCTGGATCACAGGGGCAAATAGATCGGTGTCAAAGTCGCTCATCACGCCCTGCAAAACAGCCGCCGTGCGCTCCAACCCCATGCCAGTATCGACGCCTTTACGGTCAAGTTCAGAGAAGGTACCGTCTGGATGAGCGGCAAACTGCATAAACACCAAGTTCCACAACTCACTGAACCTGGAGCATTCACAGGCCGGACCAGCACACCGCGGTCCGCAGGAGAACGCCTCTCCCCAGTCCCAGAAGATCTCACTGTCGGGGCCGCAGGGGCCGCTTTCTCCCACCGGCCCCCACCAGTTCTCCTCTTTTCCCAGACGCACCACGCGTTCAGCTGGCACACCGATCTCATCAACCCAGATCGATCGGGCCTCATCATCCTGTTCGTACACGGATACCCACAGCCGCCGGGGATCGAGCCCCAGCTCGTCTACCAGGAACTTCCAGGCCAGGGTAATCGCCCCATGTTTGAAGTAGTCCCCGAAAGAGAAGTTCCCCAGCATCTCAAAGAACGTATGGTGATAAGCGGTTGTGCCTACGCGCTCGATGTCCGTGGTCCGCATGCACTTCTGACAGGTGGTGGCACGGGAGCAACGTGGAGAAACCCTCCCCCAGAAGATGTCCTTAAACTGGACCATCCCCGCAGAGGTGAACAGCAACGTAGGATCATCGGGAACCAGCCCGGAAGATGCCAAAACCTCGTGGCCTTCACGCCTGAAGTATTCCAGATATGTCTGGCGCAACGTATGGCCGTCCATGCACGGATTGTACAGATGAACGCGGCAAGGCGCAGGCACGTAGCCAAGCTCAAGGGCACTACACAAGCAACGGACAGGTTTCCTTGGCCGTTGTGGGTCCGTATGAGTACACTCCTCTCACGGGTGAGGTGATGGGATGAACGCCATCCACGATGTTTGGGCACGGGAGATATTGGATTCACGGGGGACTCCTACAGTTGAGGCTGAGGTAACCTTGGAGGACGGAACGCTGTCGCGTGCCGCGGTACCCTCGGGGGCCTCCACCGGGATCCATGAAGCGGTGGAGCTACGCGACGGGGGACAGCGCTATGCGGGAAAAGGCGTATTGCAGGCTGTACGCAATATAAACGAAACCATTGCCCCCGAGATCATCGGGCAAGATGCATTGTGGCAGGAGGAGGTAGACAGCCTCCTCTGCGAGCTTGATGGTTCACCGAACAAGTCAAAGCTGGGAGCCAACGCGATCCTGGCTGTCTCTTTGGGGGTCGCTAAAGCTGCAGCCCAACACCTGCAGCTCCCTCTGTTCAAGTACCTGGCCGGAATAGGGACAGGACGCATGCCCATCCCCATGATGAACGTGCTAAACGGCGGGGCCCATGCGGACAACGAGCTGGCCATCCAAGAGTTCATGCTCGTCCCCCACAGCGCAGATCGGTTCGCGGAGGCCCTGCGCCAAGGGGCGGAAGTGTTCCACACATTGAAGAAGCTGCTGAAGTCGGCCGGGCATTCTACGGCGGTGGGAGACGAGGGCGGATTCGCCCCACGCCTTGGCTCGGATCAAGAAGCGATCGAGTTCTTGGTTAACGCTATTGAGAAGGCCGGTTACACCCCCGGAGAGGACGTGAGTCTTGCTCTAGACTGTGCGGCGAGCGGCTTCTACAACGAGGCTAAAGGCACATATAGTCTGGGGGGCCACGCGTATGACGCAAGCAGTCTGGTTGCGCTATATGATGGGTGGCTCAACCGGTACCCGATCCTGTCCATCGAAGACGGTTTGGCCGAAGAGGACTGGGCAGGATGGGAGGTTATGGCCGGACAGCTCGGGAACCGGCTTCAGATCGTGGGCGATGATCTGCTCGTCACCAATGTGGAGCTGTTGAAACAAGGCATTGCGCGAAACTGCGCCAACTCAATACTAATCAAGCTCAACCAGATCGGCACAGTGAGCGAAACGCTTGAGGCGATGGATCTTGCCAGCCGCGCCGGGTGGACCTGTGTGGTCTCCCATCGTTCTGGGGAGACAGAGGATGTGTCCATTGCCCACCTGGCAGTGGGGACAGCTTGCGGGCAGATCAAGACCGGTTCGCTGTCACGCTCAGAGCGCGTGGCCAAATATAACGAGCTTCTAAGGATTGAAGAGATCTATGAACCCCCTATGGCGAGATGGCCGAAGGACGAAAGGGGCTAACCCTCCCGCCCGCAAGATAGCTGTGATGGCGGGCGTTTTGGTCGTCGGAGGGTTGGGCTGGCTATACGGAAGCACGCTGACAGAGCTGCTTAGCCTGCGCGGGGATGTCGCTAAGCTGCGAGAAAGGGAGTCCACGCTCATGGACGAGCGCGCCGAGCTGCGCGACAAGCTGGAGTCGGCCGATGAGCCTGAGGTAGTAGAGGAGATGGCCCGACGCATCCTCGGTTGGGGGTACGAAGACGAGGAGCTGGTAATTATCCTGGAGGACTGAGCATGGGGTTCGTGCATCTGCATGTCCACTCAGAATACTCGCTACTCGATGCGACCAGCCGGGTGCCGGATTTGGCTCGACGAGCCGCGGACCTAGGAATGCCTGCTGTGGCCCTCACCGACCACGGAGTGGCCTCGGGGCTGGTCAAGTTCGCCTCCGCCTGTCGAGAGCACGGGATAAAGCCCATCTTGGGTTGCGAGCTGTATGTGGCGAAGGGCAAACGCCACGAACGCAGCGGGGGTGCAGGAGACGAACCATATCCCCATCTCGTGGTGCTGGCAGCCAACAACACGGGATGGCGAAACCTGACCACACTGATCAACCGAGGGCATACGGAGGGGTTCTACTACAAGCCGCGGGCGGATTTGGAGCTTCTGGAGAAGCACTCTGAAGGACTGATCGCGCTGTCGGCTTGTGAGTCCGGGCAAGTGCAGCGCCGACTTCGCACCAGCGTGGACAAGGCAGCGCAGGCGGCGGGGAAGCTGGCCGAGATCTTCCCCGATCGCTTCTACCTGGAGCTCCAGGACCATGGGCTGGAACGCAACCGTAACCTGATCGCCAGGGGACTGGAGCTGGCCAAGCGACTGAACCTCCCCTATGTGGCCACGGCCGACGTCCACTATCTGAACCCCGAAGATGCCGAGGCACACCAAGTGCTGATCAATATCCAAGGCGGAAGGCGTATCGACGAAGACGGCGCCCGTTCGTTGGACGGAGACGGCTACCACTTCCTCACGGAGGAAGAGATTCGGGAGCGTTTCCGAGACATCCCGGATGCGGTGGACCGAACGTTGGAGATAGCCGACCGGATCGAGTTCGACTTGCAGCTGGGAACAAGGTGGCTGCCGAGCTTTCCTGTCCCTGAAGGATATCAAGACGCACAGAGCTACCTGGAGAAGCGCTCCTGGGAGGGGGCCAAGGAGAAGTACGGTACTCCGGTACCTCCTGAGGCACAAGAGCGCTTGGAGTACGAGCTTTCGGTGATTGGACGTAAAGAGCTGGGCGCGTATTTCTTGATCGTGGCCGACTTTGTGGACTACGCGCGCCGCAGCGATATCCCAGTGGGGCCAGGCCGCGGTTCGGCCGCCGGATCCCTGGTCGCCTACGTCCTGGGCATAACCAAGGTCGATCCTCTCGAATACGGGATCCTGTTCGAACGATTCCTCAACCCCGATCGGGTAAGCCTGCCGGATATCGACATCGACTTTTGCATAAGAAACCGCGATCAGGTCATCCACTATGCCGCCGAGAAGTACGGGCACGACCATGTTGCCCAGATAGGAACGTTCGATCGATTGGCTTCCCGGTCCGTACTGCGGGACGTATCGCGGGTACTGGGGATTCCCTACGAGCGGGCGGACCGCATAGCCAAGATGGTGCCGTTCGGAATGCCTCTGGAGCGCGCGCTGGAACAGGTGCCTGAACTCAAGGCCGCCAGCAACGAGGATGAGACCACCCGACGGCTGTTTGCCATCGCTCGTAAGCTGGAGGGGCTGCTGCGTAACGCTTCCACCCACGCTGCGGGGGTCGTCATCACACCAGAACCCCTGGAGAAATTCGTACCTTTGCTCAGGCTCACCGACGGGGAATACGTGACCCAGCTTTATATGCATGACCTGGAGGCATTGGGCCTTCTGAAGATGGATTTCTTGGGCCTGAGAAACCTCACCTTGCTGGCCGACGTGCGCAGGCTGGTGGAGGAACGCGAAGGCTCGGCGCCGGAGTTGGAGAACATCCCGTTGGACGACGAGAAAACGTTCCGCCTGGTCCGGGAAGCTGACACCACAGGTGTCTTCCAACTGGAGTCCGCCGGGATCAGGGCCTTGGTGAGGCGGTTGGAGCCTAACGAATTCCGCGATCTGATCGCGATTCTTGCCCTGTATCGCCCCGGGCCGCTGGAGTCAGGGATGGTCGAGGACTACATCGAGCGCAAACACGGTCGGCAGCCTCCGTCCCCTCCCCACCCATTGGTGGGGGACATCCTGGAGGAAACGCACGGGCTCCCCATCTATCAGGACCAGGTTATGCTCATGGCCCAAAAGGTAGCCGGATTCAGCCTGGCGGAGGCTGACAAGCTGCGCAAGGCCATGGGGAAGAAGAAACCCCAGGTCATGGCCCAGATGGAAGCCCGTTTCGTACAAGGCTGCGTAGATAATGGAATTGACCAGGAGGAAGCCAAACAGCTGTTTGGCCACATCGAGAAATTCGCCGGCTATGGCTTCGTCAAGGCACATGCCACCGCTTATGCGTTCGTCACTTACTGGACAGCGTACTTCAAGGCTCACTATCCCACGGAATTCATGGCTGCTCTGCTTTCCAGCATGTTGGGCAACACGGACAAGCTCGCCTCCTACATCGGTGACTGCCGGGAAATGGAGATCGAGGTGCTGCCGCCGGATATAAACGAATCCGACGTCGATTTCACCCCCGTGGAGGAGGGCAAGATACGGTTCGGCCTGGGGGCGATAAAGCACGTGGGCCGCTCGGCCGTGGAGGCGGTCCTGGAAGCCCGTGGAGACGGGTTCACCAGCTTCTTTGACCTCTCCCGGCGGATCGATCCGGAACGCGTGAACCGTGACGCTTTAGAGAGCATGATCAAGGCCGGAGCACTGGATGGACTGGGCTGTTCCCGTAAGGCATTGCTCTCCCAGGTGGAAGAAGCGCTCAGGTTGGCACATATCTCCAGGCGCGATCGCTTGAGCGGGCAGCAATCCTTCTTCGGGGCCGATGAACTCACCCCGGCCCTGCGCATGGAAAGCGAGGAGTTCCCCAAGGCAGAACTCCTGCGTTTCGAACGGGAGCTACTCGGCCTGTATCTCTCGGGCCACCCAGTGGATGAATACGAGCCACAGCTACGCGCGGAGGGAGCGATAGCCCTACAGGATGCCGTCCACCACGAGGGAACCTTCACCACAGCTGGACGGGTGAAGAGCGCCAAGGTAATCTCCACCGCGGACGGGGGGAGGATGGCCTTCGTCACGCTCGAGGATCGCACAGGGGAATTGGAAATCGTGATTCCGCGCAAGATATTCGAGCGGGCACCCACCCGGTTCGTCGACGACTCGCTCGTGAAGATCAAGCTCAGAGTCACTACCCGCAAGGGAAACCGTCGTTTCACTGCGGTGAACGTAGAACCACTGGCTGAAGGGCCGGAGGACTGCGTAACAGAGTGTACGATCATCATCCCCGCTGAAACAGCAGAAAGACAGACGCTGCAACGCCTCGCCGAGGTCCTCGCTGAACACCCCGGCCCCCTTCCGGCTCGAATTAGACTCTGCGAGAACGGCCGCGCGGTAACGGTGCTCGCCGGCCCACGGTACGGTGTACGGCAGTGCAACGACCTCGCGGAGCAACTGGCCACGCTGGGCCCCGGAGTTCGGTTAGACTGGCAATGAAGCTGCCTCCGGCGCTGCGGCTCCTGCTCCCAGGGATACGCGTCAAGCGCTGGATGGCTGTTTCCCTTTTCTCTACAGCACTCATCGTCTTCGGGGCGCTGTGCCTGGTTGGAGAACAAGGAATGCGTGGCCTGTACTCCGTTTTGCTAGGACATTTCCCATTCCTTTGGCGCCCGGTGATCGGGGGCATCGTTCTGGCCCTGGGCGTAGGCGGAGCCACCCTGGGAATGGCCATGGCCGTCCGCTCCATCACAGCGGCCTTCTCCTCACGAAGCGCTGGCTCGCTGGCCGAGGCGCTGTACCAAGCACGGGTGTTGCCCGCGGCCCCCAGCGTGGTAGCGGTAGGTGGTGGCACAGGACTCCCTACTGTTCTACGCGGGCTTAAGCAATACACCGCAAACTTGACCGCCGTGGTCACCGTAATGGACAGCGGGGGGAGCTCGGGACGCCTTCGTCTGGAGCTGGACGTTTTGCCCCCGGGCGATGTGCGCAACTGCCTGCTGGCACTTGCCCAGGACGAAGAACGCATGACACGGCTATTCCAGTTTAGGTTCCACACAGGAGAGGCCCTGGCGGGCCATTCACTGGGCAACCTTCTTTTGGCCGGATTGGATCAGCTATCCGGCGGTTTCGACCGTGCGGTGGAGGAGGCAAGCTACCTGCTCAGCATCCGTGGACAGGTTCTCCCGGCAACGCTTGACAAAACCAATCTCACCGCTCGCATGGAAGACGGCATGCACGTGGAGGGCGAGGAGGAGATCGCCGAAGACCCGCGCCGCATCGAACGCGTAGGGCTCAATGCACCCGTAGGCCCCCACCGACCCGTACTGGACGCCCTCACACGAGCGGATTTGATCACTCTGGGGCCAGGAAGCCTGTTCACCAGCGTAATCCCCAGCCTGCTCGTGGAGGGGATGGCGGAAGCCATAATCGGTTCGCCGGCGGAGCGCTATGTAATCATGAACCTGATGACGCAGCCCGGGGAGACCGACGGTTTCACGGCCCATGACCATCTACGCGTTCTACATGAGTACATCGACATCACCCAGTTCCACGGAGTGGTGGTGAACACCCAGGATCCGCCGGACGAGCTGCTGGACCGTTACGCCCAGGAAGGGAGCATACCGGTCAACGATGACTTGCAGGGCAACAAGGCCTTCGGGCTCCGAGTGATCCGTGCGCCGCTTCTGTCAGTAGTGGAACTAGAGGGGAAGCCGACGATCAAACACGATACAGCCCTCTTG
>PXEP01000076.1 GCA_003566155.1 Candidatus Acetothermia bacterium
TGGCGGCAACCCCTCGGAGCACATCCTCACCCACGAACTTGGCCAGCGGAGAGTTCAAACGCTCCGAACGCTTGAGCCAACTAAGCCCTGGGGCGCCAAGGGAAACCGCTTGTTGTTCGATTCTGTCTAGGTCCCCACGGGATAGTTCAGCCCCGCCGGGGACCCGTAACCCGCGCACTTCCCCCCCATCGGCCACGGCCTGGGCGAATACGCGAAAGCCCGCGTCGGCAAACAAGTCCGAAAGATCTATAAGCTCCATCCCGAACCTTAGGTCAGGCTTGTCCGAACCGTAGGAACCCATCGCCTGCGCATAGGTGAGCCGCGGGAAAGGCGTAGTCAGCTCCACTCCAATCGCCTCACGAAATACCTGGGCCATCAGCCCCTCCAACAGTTCCAACAGCGGGTCAGGCCGATCCAGAAAACCCATCTCCAGGTCCAATTGGGTGAACTCCGGCTGCCGGTCCGCACGCAGATCTTCATCCCTGAAGCAGCGCACGATCTGAAAATAGCGTTCCACCCCCGCGGAGACCAGAATCTGTTTAAACAGCTGAGGCGACTGGGGGAGTGCATAGAATCGCCCCCGCGACATACGCGAAGGAACCAAGAAGTCTCGTGCCCCCTCAGGTGTGGACCGGGTCAGCACCGGGGTCTCTACCTCGATGAATCCCTGTTCATCGAGATACCGGCGAATCCCCATGCACACACGGTGGCGCAGGCCGAGATTCTTCTGCATACGCGGGCGCCGCAGGTCCACGCTACGGAACCTAAGCCGTGTTTCCTCGGTTGTCCCGGTGGCCTCCTCATCGACGGCAAACGGAAGCGGTGAGGCGTGCGAGATGACCCGAATGGAATCCGCTTCCACCTCCACCTCCCCGGTGGGAAGATCCGGGTTGGCGGCCTCCCGACGAGCGACCGTCCCCTCCACCTGCAACACATCTTCCCGCGATACGCGGTGCGCCTGGTCAAGGTCACGGCAGGTTACCTGCACGATGCCCGACGCATCGCGCATGTCCACAAAAGTGATGCCCCCTAGGTCCCGCAACCGGTGCACCCATCCGGCCAGTTGCACCCGCCGTCCCACGTCCTGCCCTCGCAGCTCTCCACAACGGTCGCTCCTCATGCAACGCTCCTTTCGCTGTCGATTGTAAGGTGAACGTACGCAGCTTACAGGGAATGGGCCTCGGGACAGATCGAACGATACGCACACGGGCGACAAGCAAACAAAGACGGTTGCGCAGAGAAATCCCCCGCCCGCACCCCCGCCTCCGCCTTGGCAATAGCTTGCCTGGCCTTCTCCAACATCTTTGGCTTGGGAACAGCCGTCCCGACAACAACTTCCGGGGTCAGGAAGCGGAGCTGCAGTTCTTCCGGAAGGTCACCGTACAGCCGCTCGTGGGCCAAAGCGTAGATCGCTAGCTGCAACGATTCCCGCGCCCTGCGGTCGGCGTCCCGCGGGCGGGCCAAGCTCGTCTTATAGTCGATTATCGCAGTACGATCGGCATCCCTGTCCACTCTGTCCCAGTAGCCTACAACCCGCGCGCCACCCTCCACAAACGAGAAATACCGCTCTACTTCGGACGGAGTGTTGCCTTCGGCTTCCTCGAAGGAATAGAATGAGCGTAGCGCTTCCTCTGCCTGGTCATAGAGTTCCTGCTCATGCTCCGCCGATAGGAAACCCTCCGAACGCCACGCATTATGGCACACGGTCAACACTTCCTCCAAGGGCAAGGTTCGACCCTGAGCACGAGCCATGTGATAGGCCTGGATGCCCCGGTGCACTGCGTGCCCGAACACTACAGAATGATGGAGCGTAATTGGGACACGCAGCACATGCACATAGCGATACTTCAAGGGGCACGTGAGGTAATCATCCACACGCTGGTGACTCAGCGCTACGCGGCCGTCGGCGGCCGGGGAGGGTTCCACGCGCGCTGGGTCTCTCGCCATCCGCGCGATGCGCAATGCAGGAGAGAACGCTGTCGCTTGCTGGTCCAGGTTCTCCGCCCCAAGGGCTTCCGTAACGAACCGGGATACCTTCGCCGGTCGCTTGCGAGGCGGTTCTCCGGGCGCCCGGTAATCTCCCGCCGAAAGGAGATAAGCCCAGCGCTTGGCCCGCGTCACGCCCACGTAGAACAGGCGCCGCTGCTCCTCCAAGTGAGCCACATCGGCAGGGATATCATCCCCCACCAACTCCTCCGGCAACGGGAACGCCGGCCGTCGGGCACGGCCAGGCATGTAGTCCTCGACCAACCCGGTCAGAAAGACTGCCTCGTACTCCAGACCTTTTGCCTGATGGAACGTCAATACCTGAAGCGCCTCGCTACCCGGCTCCGCCTCTCCCACCAGCGGGTTGTAGCCCAAGGCCATCAGATTCTCCAGGTAGGAAACAAACCATGGGACACGATCATGACGAGCTACCTGCTCAAAGCGCCGGATGACCTGCTCGAAGAACTGTGCTACCTGCTCCAGGCGCCGCACCGCCATCTGGTCGGTGGCCCCGGCAAGTCTCTCCAGATGTCCCGTCCGAGTAGACAAGAACTCATACAGCACTTGGCCAGCCGGTCGTCGCCGACTGAGTTCCCTGCTGTGGGCAAGATCATCCAACAGCCTCTCCAGCCTTCCTCTGCCCTCGGCCGAACACTCCATCGCCCCACGGGTCGCGGCGCTTACCAACTCGGAAAGTGCTCTGTTTTCCCGACTTGCCAGCGCCGTCAGCCGAGCCAAATCCTCAGCCGGCACATCATATAGCTCGGAGCCGGCCAGATGATGCAAAGCTTGGCTGTCTTCCGGATCGGAAACCTGACGGAAAAAGGAAACGATCAGCTTGACATCCTCTTGATCGAACAGGCCCTCTCCCGAGCGCCCCCCCAACACCCACGGCACTCCTTGTTCGGACAGCGCACGCAAGTATGGATCAGGGCGATACCGGTTGCGGTACAAGGCGGCCATCTGCCGGTAGGGGATACCTTCAGCCGCCAAGCGCGCGGCCTCACAGGCCAGGTACTCCGCCTCCTCCAACACGCTGGGAAAGTGCCGGTGTATCGGCTTCGGTCCGGTGGAGGGCTCCGCACATGAGCGAAGTTCTTTGGTGATCGGCACTTCTACCTCTCCCCGCTCGGACAGCGCTTCCAGCCGATACTGATTGTGTCGTACCAGCCTGCCTGCCGCATCCAGTATCTCCTGGGTAGACCGATAGTTTCTCGTCAGCACCACCACGCGGGCTTCGGCGAAGTGAGAGAGGAACGCGCGCAGGTTGTCCCACGGGACACCCCGAAACCCGTAGATCGCCTGATCGTCATCTCCGACAGCGGTGATGTTCCTATGACCTCCGAGCATCTGTACCAGGCGAAACTGCGCTCGGCTCGTATCCTGAAACTCGTCGGCCAGTATGTACGGGAACCGTCGTTGATATCCCGCCAAAACCCCTGGGTTCTCCTCCAGCAGTCGCACCGCATGCAAAATCAGGTCGCCAAAATCGACCGCACCTTCCTGGGCCAGGAGCCTTTGGTACTCCCCGTACACCGCAGCCAGCTCCCGAGCAGGCAAGGGTTCGTCGCCCTGCTCATCAGCGTCGTCGGCCCAAGCAGAGAACGCCTCCGGGGATACTGCCTCGTCCTTGACCCTGGACAAGAGCGAAAGCACCGGGCCGATCATGCGCAGGGGTTGTCGGGCCACGCGCGGCCTTAACCTACCCCAGGGGAGCTCCCATAGGTGGTCGAGGACGAACAGCCGTTGTTCCCACTCGTCTAGAACAGCAAAATCAGGTGGAAGCCCTACCAGCGGAGCGTTTTCGCGCAGTATCCGCTCGCACACCGAATGAAACGTAGCCACCCACGCGTCCAGCGCCCCGTACCCTACCCACTCAAAAGCCCGATCCAGCATCTCCTCGGCCGCCCACCGGGAGAAAGTGAACACAAGTAGCTGACTGGGGCGCTGCACCAGCCCCTCGGAGATCAGGAAGGCGATCCGGCGGGCGATCACGGTGGTCTTACCCGTTCCAACCCCCGCCAACACAAGCGCCGGCCCCTCCCCATGCGCCACCGCCCAGCGCTGCTGGTCGTTCAACCCTTGAAGCGCGTCAGCCATAGTCTGATGTTATAGCCCGAACTCCTTCGAACAACATGCAGCCAGGGGCGCGTTCCTGCAACGGTCGGCCCGCCTTAGGTACACTGGTGTCCCCCGGCACACCAGGGGGAAGGGGGGAAAGGTGGAACCGCTAGGTAGTCTGAGAGAGGAACCCAAGCTCCGGCAACAGCTCCTGCGGCAGCTACGTACGGCCGAAGGTCACCTGTCCGGAATCCACAAAATGGTGGAAGATGACCGCTACTGCGTGGATATTCTGAAGCAGATCGCCGCCGTTCAGGGGATCCTGGGCAGCGCGGCCCGCGCTCTTGCCCACTCGCACACGAGGCACTGCGTTCGGAGGGCCATTCAGGAAGGCCGCGGGGAAACGGCAATCGACGAGCTGTTCGAAGCGCTGCGCTACTTGGGTCACTTCTAATCCTTGTTCCTCTTCTTCTCTGACTTGGCAGCTGCCTTCGCTTTCTTCTTCTCCACTTTGGCCTGCTCTTTGGCCGCATCCTCTCGGATGCGCTCCGCCTCTAGCGCGGCCTGTTCCTTGGCACGATCATCCTGCCCTCCCGGAGATCCGCTTTGACCTTGCCTTCGCCTTTTGAGAAGACACTCCGCCCCGTAACGGCCGACATAGCCGACGAATCCCGCGATGAGGGTCACCACAACCCAGAACACGATCTCCTTCAACAAGTCCATTGCCATCGACATTCTAGCCTCAGGTGCCTTGACAAACCACTGCGCCCTCGGTATGAGGGTGGCGCCATGTCATGCACTGTCGGGTTCAA
>PXEP01000229.1 GCA_003566155.1 Candidatus Acetothermia bacterium
GGCTGATCGACCTGATCGCCGATATCGGCTTCAAGGGCGACCGTGCGAAGGCACGCGACACGCTAGGGCGCGTGTACGAATACTTCCTCGGCAAGTTCGCCGCCGCCGAAGGCAAGCTCGGCGGCGAGTTTTACACGCCGCGCTGTGTGGTGCGCCTGCTGGTGGAGATGCTTGAGCCGTACAACGGGCGTGTCTACGACCCCTGCTGCGGTTCCGGCGGGATGTTCGTGCAATCCGAGCGCTTCGTGGAGCAGCACGGCAACAAAGACGAGATCTCCGTTTACGGCCAGGAGTCCAACCCCACCACCTGGCGCCTGGCCCACATGAATCTGGCCATCCACGGCATCGAGGCCAATCTCGGCTCTCAACCCGCGGACACCTTCCTGCGCAACCTGCACCCGGATCTGAAAGCCGACTACATCCTCGCCAATCCGCCGTTCAACATCAGCGACTGGTCCGGGCAGCTATTGCGTGACGATGTTCGCTGGCGCTTCGGTGCGCCGCCTGTCGGCAACGCGAACTACGCCTGGATCCAGCATTTCATCCACCACCTTGCCCCGCCGAACGGCAAGGGTGGTGGGGTGGCGGGCTTCGTCATGGCCAACGGCTCACTGTCCTCCGGTTCGGGCGGCGAGGGCGAGATTCGCCAGCGCATCGTCGAAGCCGATTTGGTGGACTGCATCGTCGCGCTCCCTGCCCAACTGTTCTACACCACGGGAATCCCCGTTTGCCTCTGGTTTCTCACCCGCGACAAGAGCGGCGGGAACCTGCCCAACGGCGGGCGGAATCGCCAAGGCGAAACCCTATTCATCGACGCCCACAAGCTCGGCACTATGCAGACCCGAACCCTGCGCGTGCTCACCGGCGGTGACGACGGTGAAACACTGCTCGCCGATGGCCTGGGGGATCCGAATCCCGAGTCCGACATTGGTCGCATCGTGTATGCCTTTCGCCAGTGGCGCGGCGAGCCCGCGCCCGAGTGGTGGCACGAGGCAGAGCACGGCAAGTGGGAATACCGCGACATCCCCGGTTTTTGCAAGGGCGAGACGATCGAAGGCATCGGCAAGCATGGATTCGTGCTTACCCCTGGCCGCTATGTCGGCGCCGAAGCGCAGGAGGACGACGGCGAGCCTTTTGCGGAGAAGTACCCCCGGTTACTGGCGGAGTTGGAAGAGTGCTTTGCGGAGGGTGAGCGGCTCACCGGGTCAATTCGACTGCGTCTCGCCATGCTTTCACAAGTGGGAGCTGAATGATGCCGGATGCCGTGGCCTCATCCGAGCGTGGAGTGCCAAAGGGCTGGTCCGTGCAGCCGCTCGGTGAAGTCACATCTTGGACGTCTGGAGGAACTCCGTCCAAGAGCAATTCCGAGTTCTGGGACGGCGACATCCCATGGATTTCAGCGAAGTCGCTGAAAACTTTTTACCTGTGCGACTCCAAGGACCACGTATCCGAGGCTGCCATCGCGGATGGAGCACGTTTAGTGGATGTGAGTGACATCCTGCTGCTCGTTCGCGGCATGACACTCCACAACGACGTTCCGGTCGGCATCGCTATGCGTCCGATGACATTCAACCAAGATGTGAAGTGCCTTCGGGGCAAGGAGGGTGTGAATACACGCTACGTTGCTTACTGGCTTGTCGGTAACAAATGGCGACTCCTCGCGGCGGTTGATCAGGCGTCACACGGCACGGGGCGGCTTCGCACCGAAGTGCTACAAGCTATGGATGTGCTTCTTCCCCCGCCTGACGAGCAGGAAGCCATCGCCGCTATCCTAGGTGCGCTGGACGACAAGATCGAGCAAAACCGACGGACGGCGCGGGCGCTGGAGCGGCTGGCGCGGGCGATCTTCCGGGCGTGGTTCGTGGACTTCGAGCCAGTCAAGGCCAAGGCCGCCGGCGCAACTGCCTTCCCCTCCATGCCCCAGCCCGTCTTCGACGCCCTCCCCACCCGCTTTGTCGACTCCGACATCGGCCCCGTGCCGGAAGGGTGGGAGGTGAAGGCGATTGGCGATGTCGTCACGGCTAAAGGTGGCGGAACCCCGAGCACCAAGAACCCGGATTACTGGGAGGGTGGCGAGTATTGCTGGGCGACGCCGAAGGACATGTCGCGCCTGTCGCATCCGGTGCTGCTAGACACGGAACGCCGCATCACCGATGCAGGAGTCAACTCGATCAGCTCCGGCATCCTCCCAGTCGGTACGGTTCTTTTGTCATCGCGCGCGCCGGTCGGCTACCTCGCAATTGCTGGCGTTCCGACTGCGATCAACCAGGGTTTCATCGCGATGCTGTGTGACGGCCCGCTGACGTCGGCCTACGTCTTCAACTGGGCGTACACATCCATGCAGACCATCAAGGCCCATGCAAGCGGAACAACGTTTGCCGAGATCAGCAAGAAAAACTTCCGCCCGTTGCCTGTCATCGTGCCCCCTTCCGACATGATCGCTCTCTACGAGGAGGTAACTTCCCCGCTGTTCGAACTGCTTACTGCTTGTGTCACGGAAAACGAGCAGCTCGCCGAAATGCGAGACTATCTCCTCCCGCGCCTTCTGGATGGTCGCGTTCGTGTCCGGGATGCAAAGGGCCTTGCTAGTGTGACATCCTGACCGTGTTTCGAGTCGTCGAGGTCCTTTCGTCCATGGCCGAGGCGGTGGAGTACCTCGGCACCAAGAGCAAGTTCTGGTATCGCGACGGCGAGCGCCAGATGCTGTTCAAGGCGGAGGAAAGGGGAACCGGCGAGGATTGGGCAGAGAAGGTCGCCTGCGAGCTTTGCGCGCTGCTGGGTCTTCCGCATGTCTGGTACGAAATGGCGGTGGACATCAATGAAATGCGACCCGGGGTGGTCTGTGGGTCGATCACGCCGCCGCCACTGGCGCTGGTACATGGTAATCAGCTTCTGCTGAAGCTCGACCCGAATTACCCGGCTGAAAGTCGGCACCGCTACCGGACCAGCGAGCACACCGTTCCAGCGGTTTTCGAAGTCATGACAAGACTCCAACCGCCAACGCCGGGCTGGTGCCCCGACCTGCCCAGCGGGGTGGATTCGGCGGCTGGCATCTTTTCTGGCTACGTGATGCTTGATGCCTGGATCGCCAACCAGGACCGGCATCACGAAAACTGGGCGGCAGTTTGGAATGGCGATACGCTGCATCTCGCCCCGACCTTCGATCACGGCGCGTCGCTGGCTCGCAATCTTTCCGACGAGGAACGCTACGAGCGGCTCGAAACTCGGGATCGGGGCCGCCACATTTCCCACTTTGCTGGCCGGGCGCGCTCGGCATTTTATGCGGACCGGACGTCATCCCAGCCATTGTCCACCTTCGACGCCTGGCGATCATTCGCGGGGCTGGTGCCGAACGAATCCCGTCGCTGGCTGAAAAGGCTTGAAGCAATCGAAACAGCCGACGTTCAGTGGGTCCTGGATCAAGTTCCACCTGATCGGATGTCTTCGATTTGCCGCCGATTCACGCTAGATTTGCTGATGGAAAACCAGCGTCGTCTGCTGGACAGGAGGAAACCGTGAACAAGGTTGTGTTCATTGCATGGCGTGGTGGTGGGGAAGACAGCGGGCACTGGTCTCCTGTCGCCCGCCTGGAGCATGTGGCTGGCGAATACCGCTTTGTTTACACCCGAGGCGCCCGACTGTTGCCAGGATTTCGGCCGTTTCCCGGAATGCCGGACCTGGAAGAAGTCTACTGCTCCGAAACCCTTTTCCCGCTGCTGGCCAACCGCCTGCTGTCGCGCTCGCGCCCGGAGTATCAGGCCTGGTTGCGTTGGAGCGATTTTGACCCGGCCAATCCACCTGATCCGCTGACCATCTTGGGCGTCACCGAGGGCATCCGTCAGACCGACGCGCTTGAAGTCTTTCCATGCCCCGTACCGGACGACCAGGGGCGGTACTGTTCCCGGTTTTTCCTGCATGGCTTGCGCCACGCTCCGGCCGCGGCCCAGGCCAGAGTCGCTGCCATGCGGCCGGAGGACCGGCTGGAAATTGAGGTCGAGGATGACAACCGATTCGATCCGCGTGCGGTTGCCGTGTTGACCGATGGGCATACACGTCTGAAATTGGGCTATGTGCCCAGATATCTGGCACGCGATGTGCAGGGGCTGATCGCAGCGCGAGGCCTCGGTGGAATTGATGTCCGCGTGGCCCGCGTCAATACCGGCGCACCGTTGCAAATGCGGCTGCTGTGCAGTCTGACAACGCCTTGGCCCAAAAACTTCGAGCCCTGTTCGGAGGAGGAATTTCTTCCCCTTGCCGACGAGCGGGTCCTCGATCTGGCGGCAAGCGGTGCATGAACGCGATGTAGAACTTGCCGCGCTGGGCGCTTTTCGAGCGCTTGGCTACGATTTACGGCACGGTCCCGAACTGGGTCCAGACGCGCCCGGCGCTGAGAGACACTCCCCACAGGGCGTAATCTTGGCCAGTCGGGTTCGAGAATGTCTGCGCCGCCTTAATCCCGAGCTGCCGTACGAGACCGTCGAGGAGGTGGTGCGCGTTCTGTCGCGCCCGCCACATCCCGCGCTGATCCTGAACAATCGGTGGTTCCATACGCTGCTTACCGATGGTGTCGAGGTCGAATACCGTGACCCGAAGTCCGGCGAGCCCCGTGGTGGACGTGCGCGCCTGATCGATTTCGACAAGCCGCCGGCGAATGATCTCGTCGCGGTCAGCCAGCTCAGCGTCGCCGGGGCATCGGGCAAGATCATCCGCCCGGACCTGACGGTGTTCCTGAACGGCCTGCCGGTTGCGGTGATCGAGCTAAAAGATCCAACCGATACTCAGGCCGACCTCGGCGTCGCCATAGATCAGCTCGACCGCTACA
>PXEP01000008.1 GCA_003566155.1 Candidatus Acetothermia bacterium
CCGGCTGAAACTGGATCCGATTCTGGGCCATGGTGCTCCTCTCCACTCTGGGTGTCGGTCCCAGCCTACGCCCAGTGGTGGCTCACAGAGTGATCCTGCGGACGATTCGTGCTAATCAGGTTCTCTTTTGGCCTAGCCCTGCCCGTGCCCCAGATATTCTGCCGGGCCAGTTGCCGGGCGACCTTGTGATTTACGGGGCTCTGAGTTCATAACCGACACAGAGGTTGTACAGATACTGGTAGCCGTACCACATAAGCTGGTGGCCCCGGGGGATCGCGGGTGTGGGCGAGATAGCCCCCGAAGCGGGCGACCAACGGCACGGCGTCGCCCAGCGTGACGGGCACCTTGGCCCGATGGGCCTTGGCCCATGCGGTCATGACTTCGATCTTGAGGTCGGTGAACAGGATTTCCACCGGTAGCTCGGGCACTTCCCGGCCCAACAGGGTCATCACCATGATGCGCCAGCCGATGACCAGCTTGATGGCGACCGCACGCTTGAGCCGCTCCAGCGTGTCATGGGTCAGCGCTTCGATCTGGCAACCCGATTTGAGCACCCGGTGCCAGTCTTCGATGCGCCAGCGCAGGGCGTAGTCGCGCAGGCACTGCTGGGCTGCGTCCGCGTCGTTGACCGGGCGGCTGGTGAGCAGGAACCATTCGATGGCCTTGGTCCCTTCGGGCGGGTCGTTCTCGACCGCGTGCACGGCCCACAGCTGGACCGGGTCGAGCCCTTTCAGAGGCTCCGGGGGCGCGAACTCGACCGGGGCGTAATGCAGCGTCAACGCGGCACGACGGGCTTGACGGCCCGCCCGGGCTTTCTGCTTGCTGCGCTTGGGCCGTACGCTTTGGCGTTGGACCATCAAGGTGAGCGCCCCGCCCGCCGCCGCGCTGCGCAGCTGGTCGAACAGCCGCTGGCCCACAGTGGTCTTGCGGCTGAACTGGGCACGCACCAGCAAGTCCACGCACGGGTCTTTGCGCTGCGCATCGAACAGTTCGTAGAAGTCCGCTTCCCGGTCCATCACGCAGGTGATACGGGTCTCAGGCATCTGCCGGGCCGCGGCCGCACAGGCCTGCAAGGACGCGATCCAGTCGAAGGTCTTCTTCTCCTCGATCGGGGTCGACTTGGCGGGCTTCTTGGGCGCCGGCTCCTCCGGCGTGCGACAGCGCACATCGACGATGCCCAGCGGAATGCCCTGGGCGTTGATCGCCAGCGTCGAATGCAGATGCAGGCTGCGCGCCTGGGCGCCGGTCTGATTGCAGGTGCTCGCCCCCAGACCCTCGCAGTGCGCCAGGTGGGTGTAATCCAGATCCGTGCCGTCGGCCACGCACAACACCTGCGCCTCGCCCTGCATACGCCGCAGGGTGTTCTGACGATGCGGCTCCAGAATCGCCGCCATCGTCACCGCCTCGACATCCGGATGATCGATCAGCCGGTAGTAGCCCTTGGTCGCGGCCCGGTCCCCCTGCGCCGCCCCAGGAAAGGCCCGCCCCGGCTGCTCGGCCTGACGCTCGGCACTCCTCACCAGACGCCGACCCAGACGGGCATCGCCCAGCGGGGCGCCGCCAAACTCCTGCTCGGCCCAATGCGCCGAGTCCAGACCCTCGCCCGCGCCCAGGGGTCGCGGCGGTGCCGGCAGCACCACCCCCAGCCGGTCACGGAAATCGTCCACCAACGGATACACATAAATCGCCTTGACCCCCGCCTCGCCGGCATGCGCCCGATCCTGCCGACCGCGGCCGCGCGTGCAACCCACCTCGACCCAGTTCGCGGCCCGATAACAGGTCCCCTCGAACGCCGCCATGTCGACAAAACTCTCCACCAAGTACGGACGGTAGCCGAAGCGCAGCGCAAAATCATCACCCACCCGGCGCAGCACCTTCCCCATCACCTGCGAGGCCAAATGGCGACAGCCGCGCTCGCGCAGCAAGAAGCGGCTCATATTCACCACCCGGTGCAGCTGCGCCCGCCGGGTCTCTCCATCCCAGCCCACCCAGGCATCCCGCTCGGCCAGCGCCAGCGCCGCCGCCGAGAACGCGAAACCACCCAGATAACCATGCTCCGAGGCGATCAAATACCGCAGCTGCGCGCCCACCAACGGCCCCGCGCCACGCGGGTGTTCCCGGAGCATCAGCTCGTTCCAGATCCGCCGCTCGCTCTCCGACGCGACCAGAACCAGCTCCAACCCCCGGACCTCTTGGACCCGCTCCGGCAACCCCACCGGCCAGGGCACCGCCTCGTCCAGACGCCGCGGCGAGAACCCCGACGGGCACGAGCGCGCCGCCGGCAGCTCCAGCCGGCCTACACCCTCCAGCTCCCGCAGCGCCTTCAGACACCCCGCCACCTGCGCCCGACCGCGGGCATCGTAAAAGCCAAAGCGCTCACACACCGCCTCGGCCAGCTGCGTACGCTGCACCACCGCCTCCCCGGCCAGCAGCGCACGCACTTGCTCGATCGCCTCCGGCGCGCTCAAACTCCGCTTGATCTGGCTCTGCGTCTCCACGGCGACACACCGTAGCGCGGCGCATCGAACTTGTCCAGCAATATTTGTGGGACACGGGCAGGCCTAGCCCCCAACCCGGCCCAATCAGATCTGCAGCTTGCGCGCAAGCTTCACGCTGCTCAGCTTCGGGAACCGCCCCAGCAGGTGAACGATGTAGACGCGCTGCCGATCCAGTCGCTGGTGCCGCCGCCGGTCATTCTGTGCCGCAACCACCACCGTTTCGTCCGTCCGCAGGTACTTGCGCACGGTATTGCGCGAGAGACCCAGCTCCTCACTGATGGCCCGAATCGAGAGCCCCTGACCCTCGTCGTACAACGCCTTGATCTTGTGTATCACAACCCACTCCTTCACTTGATCCGTCCCCACCGCCTCTCGTCGAGGCCGGGACGGTACGGGTGTCGGTGGCACTATCGCCACCCTGGAGGGTGGGTCAAAATAAATGGCCGTTACTGGGTCAGTTTAATTGGCCATTGACAGGTGGCTTGACCCCGTAAAAAAACATGGTCCAGGGATTGTTGCGGACCCGGCATTGGTGACACGACTTCGTGATCACGTTTAGGAAGATGCTTTTTCTCCGCACTCCCCGCTTTCGGCCAACTCGTACTTGACCCGAAGCGGAGGTGTGCATGAGCAGGTCCAAGAAAAAACGATCCCAACAGCTCTCGGTGGTGCATCCGGATGCGGCAGGCATCGATATCGGGGCCGAGTTCCATGTCGTGGCCATCCCTCCCGATCGCGGGCCCGAGACGGTGCGCTCGTTTTCGAGCTTCACACAGGATCTGCTGGCGCTGGCCGAGTGGCTGCGCGAACATCGCATTCGGACCGTGGCGCTGGAATCGACCGGGGTCTATTGGATTCCGGTCTTCGAGATCCTCGAGGTACGCGGGTTCGACGTGATCCTCACGAATGCCCGCGACGCGCGCAATGTGCCCGGACGCAAGAGCGACGTGAATGACGCCCAGTGGCTACAGAAGCTGCACCAGTTCGGACTCCTGCGGGCGAGCTTCCAGCCGAGTGCGGAGATCGCGGTCCTGCGTACGTACCTCCGCCAGCGGGAGCGATTGCTGGACTACTGCAGTGCCCACATCCAGCACATGCAGAAGGCGCTGATGCAGATGAACGTGCAATTGCATCACGTGGTGACAGACATCACGGGGGTCACCGGCATGCGCATCATTCGTGCGATCATCGCCGGCGAGCACGATCCGCTCGTTCTTGCGAGCCATCGCGATCCACGCTGCAAGGCCTCGGTGGAGAGGATCACACAGGCGCTCACGGGCCATTATCGGCCGGAGCACCTGTTAAGTCTGACCCAGGCCGTGGAGTTGTACGACTTCTATCAGCGCCAAGTGCAGCAATGCGATCAACGCATCGAGGCCGCTTTGACGGCGCTCGAGGTTCCGGAACAGGTGCCGCAGGCGCCCTTGCCCAAAGCACGCCACAAGACCAAGTCTCCCAATGCCCCCGCATTCGATGTTCGGACCGCGCTCTACCGGGCCTTGGGACTCGATCTCACCCAGATCCACGGGCTCGGCCCCTACGTATCGTTGAAGCTGATCGCGGAGTGCGGCACGGACATGACACGCTGGCCGACCGCCAAGCATTTCACATCGTGGTTGTGTCTTTCTCCAGGTACCAAGATCTCCGGTGGACGGGTATTGAGCTCACGGACCCGGCGCTCTTCCAGCCGCGCGGCAGCCATTTTGCGACTGGCGGCCACCACGTTGTCCCGCACCGATACCGCACTCGGGGCGTTTTATCGCCGTCTGGCGGCCCGTGTGGGCAAAGCCAAGGCGGTGACCGCGACCGCGCGCAAGATCGCAACGTTGTTCTACAACGCGCTTCGCCACGGCATGGACTATGTCGACCCAGGCGCCGACTACTACGAACAGCACTATCGCGAGCGTGTGGTCCATAACCTGCGGCGACGCGCGCAGGCGCTGGGGCTGGAAATACGAGAACCCGCACCCGCGGCGGAGGGGGTTTCTTAGGAAGCGGCACTCACTCGGCAGCGAGTTGGTCTGCAGGGTGCTTTGACAGACCTTCGTCGAACGACTGAATCTGCTGGATTATGTCATCCGCCTCGCCGATGCTTTCCGGCGTCGGATCCCAGACGGGATCCCGGCCAACGAGGTCCGGGAAACCCGCGCCATAGCGCTCGCTCGCGGTGCGGGCACGCGCACAGAGGTCGCGCGAGCGACTCACAAGGTCCCTCACGCGCGCTTGCCGGTCGGCAAGAATCCGACGCTGCAAGGCCAGGTTCTCGGCCACACTCCAACTGCCCGCTGATGCCCCGCTCATGCC
>PXEP01000119.1 GCA_003566155.1 Candidatus Acetothermia bacterium
GTATGGGCAGTAGCACTACTGGCGGTTTCCCTCACCGCGTTCGCGCAGGGGCCACTGGTCCAGGACATAGATTGGGATTGTGTGCAGCCACGTTATGTGATCGCGGGGGATCTGGCCGGGAACGGTTGGGACGACTTCGCCGTAGCCTGTCATTCCTGCAATACAGTAACCATCGGCGTTAATCCCCGCGAGCAGGGATGTCCCGTGGATTGGCAGGATCCGCAGACTGTGGCGCTGGCCGATTCACCCATGGCCTTGACCTGGGGTCTGTTCGGCTCCGGCGTAGGTCCCTACCACAAGAAACTCGTGGCCGTGACGCAGTACGAACCGGCGTGGACACAGTTCGACGTGACGGACAACAGGTCGAGCCTCACCTCGCTTCCGCTTGTTACCACCGCCCACGTGATCGCTGAGGACTTCACCGCGGACGGCTCATTGGACGTTGCCATCCTCGATCCGCTTGGCCGGAAGGTGCACTTCCCCAACAGCGCCATCCCCTATATCAATCTCACCGCATGGACCAGCCCCGGGGAGCCGGCCTTCCTGGCGGCGGGCGACTTCGATCGTGACGGCTATCTCGATCTCGTGGTAGCCAGCGGAACCAGCCTGCTGTTTTTCGAGAACGACCGACAGGGGGGGTTCTACTACAACCAGCAACTGTCAATCGGGCTTTCGGTCCGCTCCCTGGTGGTGGCCGATCTCACCGGCAACGCCAAACCCGACATCGCTGCGGTGGACCCGGCCTTCGGGAGCTTGTCCATCATCCACAACGAGGGCTGCTGGGACTTCTCCATCGCCCAACGCATCAAGATGAAGGAGCCGATGTTCGTAGCCGCCCTTGACTGCGACCGCGATGGCAACATCGACCTTGCGGTGGCCGAGTACGCCGAGGACAGAATCGCAATAGTGATGAACAATGGTGCTGGTATCTTCGACGTATCGCACAGAATCCCGGTCGGCAAGCAGCCCAACAGCCTGGCCGTGGGCGACTTCAGCCGCGACGGCATGCCCGATCTGGTGGTCACGCTCTACGGAGGCGGTCCACAAGGCGTGGGCCCTGCCATCCAGATGATCTACAACCCGTGCTGTGCACCCGACGACTGCACCGGGGAGCCGCCGTGCTGCGACGACGAGCCTCTTAACGACTGCCCCCCCTGCTGAGAAGCCAAAAAGCAGGGACACGCAAACAGTGGCGGGGTGGACCACTTGGCGCGGTGTGTCCGCCCCGCTGTCTGTCTAGGGAGGCCTGTCCCCAGCCAATGTGTTAGGGGGACTGTCCCCGTAGCTCGGCTAGGGCTTGTTGGAGCTGCTCCTCGGTGGGTGCTCCGTGGTGCCACTTGTAGTCGCCTTCCATGAACGAGACGCCTTTGCCCATCACATTGTGGCAAGCGATCAGCGTGGGCACGCCGTTGCCTTGGGCGTCGGCGAAGCTGCGGAAGGCTGCTTCAATCTCCTCGTAGTTGTGGCCGTCGATCTCCTCGACGTTCCATCCGAAGGCGCGGAATTTGCCTGCCAGATCGCCGGTGTCCATGACCTCGCCGGTGGGGCCATCGATCTGGCAGCGGTTGCAGTCCAGCATCGCGCATAGGTTGTCCGCTTGGTGATGGACTGCGGCCGCGGCCGCTTCCCATGGCTGGCCTTCTTGGCTCTCGCCGTCGGAGATGCTCACGAACACCCGGTAGCCGATCCCGGTTACGCGAGCAGCCAGCGCCTGGCCCAGGGCTACCGACATCCCGTGCCCCAACGAGCCAGAGGACAGTTCCACTCCGGGCAGCTTCCAGGCAGTGGATGGATGGCCTTGCAGCGGCGAGCCGAGCTGGCGCAGCGTCCACAGAAGGTCGCTTTCGAAGTAGCCCTGATCGGCGAGGATGGCATAGAGGATGGGGCAGGTGTGTCCGTTGGATAGGAGAAAGCGGTCCCGGTTGGGCCAATCGGGGCGGGTGGGATCGTGGCGCAGGACATCCCCATAGTAGAGGTAGGTCAGCACATCGGCCATGCCCATGCCTCCCCCGGCGTGCCCCGATTGGGCGTTGTACACCATGTTCAGTACCGTGGCCCGCAGTTCATTGGCCTTAGCCTTCAGTTGATCGTGCATCACCGGCGCCCCCTTTCCGTTGCCACGTCCATTGTACACAAGGGGCAGCCCCCACCAACGTCGAGCATAAGCGGTGGGGCTGCACGGAATACCTGCGCTGTGCTAAGCTGTGGTCGATGAAGCGTTCTCTAGACAGGGAAGCTGTGCGAAGCTGGATAGCCGGTCAGCGGGCCTCCCAGGCAAGGATGCGTAGCGAAAGGGTGCGGTTTCTGGCCAGTCTTTCGCAGGATCAGGCCTTAGAAATCTACCTGAGCCTGAGGGAAACGTCTCCGCGGACGGAAAACGATCGGCCCTCGCCGATGGTCATGGCGATGCGGCGCGCGCTTGCCCGCAGAGACAACGTCAAAACTGACATATGACCCTCCTGGAGGCTGCAGCAAAGGTGGCCACCTTCTTGCAAGGCGAAGGCATTCCCTACTTCATAATGGGGGGAATGGCTGTACAGCAATGGGGGGAGCCGAGGATGACCCACGACGTGGATGTGACCGTACTCGTTACCCAGGAGGAGCTGCCCCGGTTTGTGGACAAGGCGACGGCTTTGTTCCTCCCACGGATACCCAATGCACGTGCGTTCGCTCTGAAGCACAGGGTTCTCCTGGTCAAGGTCGACGACAGCGTGCCTGTGGACATCTCCCTGGGGATACCAGGATACGAAGACGCCGCCCTAAGCAGAGCCAGATGGGTGGACTTTCCCCAAGCGGGGTCCCTTAGACTGGTAGGTCCAGAAGATCTGATCATCCACAAGTGCGTGGCCGGCCGGCCACGGGACGTCGAGGATGTCGAAGGCGTGCTTATACGCCAAAAGCTGGAGCTGGAAATGGATCTTGTGCGGGAATGGCTGGCCCAGTTTCAGCACCTTGTTGACACACACGACCCATTGGAGCTCTTCGAGCAAGCTCTCGCCCGGGCGCGGGCGGGATTGACCGACAACCACCCCGCATAGGCAGCTACGGCCGACCACGGGCAAGGGAAGCGGGGCAGGGATCATCGGTCGACAGGCCATCCAGGAGAACGCCTGCGTTGCTTTCCAGTTCACGTCATAGTTCGGTCGGCACGCCGGGCAGTCCGGGAGAGGGGCGCACTTCGCCTATACGCTGCATCCCCGCCGCCGACAGCGTTGCAAGGAAGCTGCGCTACGCTTCAGGAGAAGAGGGACTGTCCAGGAGTTCGCGGAGGAGTTCCGCAAGCTGGGCGGCATCGGCACGCCCGTGGGAGCGTTTCATCGCCTGGCCCACAAGAACACCTAGGGCTTGAGTTCTCCCGGACCGGTAGTCCTCTGCCGCCTGCAGCTTGGCCTCAATTGCCTCTTGCGCCAGCTTGGCCAGCGTTTCGCGATCAACGATCTTTTGCACCTCGTCGCCGCTGAGCAGCTGCGTCAGGTCGGCGTCGGTGGTGGCCGCCCTCTCCAGGAGCTGTTTTCCCTTGGTGCGGGAGATTTCCCCGGTCTCTACAGCATTGATCAAGTCAGCCATTGCGCCCGCGGGCACGGGGGCGCCGCCATCGGTCCACAGTCGGAGCAATTCCGTCAGGATCCAGTTGGCCGCCCGGGGCGGGCTGACGCCGCCTGCCACCACACGCTCGAAGTATTCGGCGCGCTCGGGATCGGAGAGCAGGCTGTCTGCTTCTCGGTCGCCGAGGCCCCACTCCCGGCGCCAGCGTTCCCGACGGACCCACGGAAGCTCGGGCATTTCGCGCTTCACCTTTTGCAGGAACTCCGGGCTCAGCCGTACAGGAGGCAGATCCGGCTCGGGGAAATAGCGGTACTGCGCGGCCTGTTGCTTTGTCCTCTGCAGCACCACTGTGCCTCGGTCTTCGTCCCAGCCGTAGGTCTCCTCCTCCACGCGCTCGCCCCGTGACAGAAGCTCCCGTTGGCGCGCCGCCTCGGCCGACAAAGCCCGCTCCACAGCCCGCGTGCTGTTCATGTTTTTGATCTCCGTTTTGGTGCCAAGCGTCGCGCCGCCTGCTGACAGCGAAACATTGGCATCACAACGCAAGGCACCCTTCTCCATATCCCCCGAGGAGACCCGGAGGTGTCGAAGGAGGGTTCGCAGCGCGCGGAGACATTCCTTGGCCTCCCCGGGGGAACGAAGCTCCGGTTCGGTCACGATCTCCAGCAGGGCGACTCCGGCTCGATTTAGATCCACCAGGGTACAGCCCGGGCGATGGATCAGCTTCCCTGCGTCCTCCTCCAGGTGGAGTTCCCGGACGTTCACGGTGCGCTGGCCGTGCTCTCCGTGGAAAGTCAGGCGCCCGCCCAGGGCCAACGGACGGCGGGCCTGGGTGATCTGATAGCCCTTGGGAAGGTCGGGATAGAAGTAGTGCTTGCGGTCAAAGGCAAACGTAGGCTTCACATCGGCCCCCAACGCCAGCGCGACCCGCAGGGCCAGCTCGACGGCCCGGCGATTCAGGCTGGGCAGGGTGCCGGGGTAGCCCAGGCACACAGGGCAGGTCAGGCTGTTTGGTGCGGCGGAGAAGTAATCGGCGCTGCAGGGGCAGAACAGCTTGCTTTGGGTGGAAAGTTGTGCGTGTATCTCCAAGCCGATTAAGGGGACAGGCCCCTTGTTCGTATTACCAACACTCATGAACCGTCTCCCGCCTTACACTTACATGAACAAGGGGCCTGTCCCCGTTTTGCCCCTTGTTCGTATTACCAACACTCATGAACCGTCTCCCGCCTTACACTTACATGA
>PXEP01000189.1 GCA_003566155.1 Candidatus Acetothermia bacterium
CGGCGGCCAGCATCATCGCCGGCGGCTCTCTGTATGGCCTGCATCTCCTCGGCGACAGCGTAGGCTGGCCTATCTGGCTGATCGGAGTCCTTTTCTATGTAGGGTTGATCAATCTCGTGCTGGCCGCGTTTAACTTGATCCCTGCGTTCCCTTTGGATGGCGGACGGGTCTTGCGGTCGCTGCTTTGGCAGTGGAAGGGGAACCTACGGTGGGCCACGCGGATCGCCTCCCTGGGAGGCTCGGGGTTTGGAATACTGCTTATCGCACTGGGATTGCTGAACTTCATTCGAGGACAGTTCGTGGGGGGACTGTGGCTGGCGGTGATCGGGCTGTTTGTTCGGTCTGCCTCGCAGGCTTCGTACCGCCAGGTCGTGGCTCGGGATCTCCTTAAAGGGGAGACGGTGAGCCGATTCATGGTCAGCGAGCCGGTAACAGTGCCCCGCGCCATAGCGGTGCGCGAGTTCGTGGAAAACTACGTGTACCGATATCATCACAAGTTCTACCCGGTGGTTGATGGGGAACAGCTTGCCGGTTGCGTGACGACCAAGGCGATTAAGGACCTCCCGTCCCAAGAGTGGGAGCGCTACACGGTAGGAGAATTGGCCCACGGCTGCAGTTCCGAGAATACTGTCTCGCCGGGAACTGATGTGATGGACGCGCTCTCCCTTATGCGGCGCACTGGAAACAGCCGGTTGATGGTGGTAGAGGACAGCCGCTTGCTAGGCGTCGTCTCCCTAAAGGATCTCCTGGAATTTCTGAACCTCAAACTGGATTTGGAAGGTAGTTAGAGCCCCTGGCGCACGAGGGCCAGCGCCGCTTCCAGATCGACCTCTGTGTCCACGCACCCGTCCTCCTGCAAAGGCAGCGTGGCTACCTGGGGGGCGGGGCCGTCGAGGTCGCCGATAGCCTCCACCCCTTCCTGTAGCTCCTTATGGCAGGCGATGGCCACCACGGCGTGGGGGGCGTGCTGGCGGATGAACTTGAGCGCCAGTGCTCCGCCGGGGGCGATGCAAATGCCTTTGTACCCTAATCTTTGAGCCTCTGTCTTGAGGCGCCTGATGGCGCACGCTTCCTGGCAGTCCTCCGGGCACTGGAAGCCCTCCTTGCTGGGCCGCCCCGGACAGGTGGAGCTTGGCCGCAAGCAATGGGGTAGAAGGAGCACTCTCTCCTCGGCCGGGATACCGCGCAGAGGGTCTTCCTTGGACATCATCCTCCTCCGAACACCTGCACCAGCACCTCTCGCTCGCGCCCCGGGCGGTCGAGTTCCACCAAGAACAACCGCTGCCAGCGGCCCAGCGCCAGCTTGCCGTCGCACAAGGGAACCACCTCCGACGCCCCCATAAGCAGGTGCTGGCAATGCGCATGTCCGTTGGGGCACTCGTCGTCGGTCATGTTGTGCGTGCGGATGTCGAAATCGTTGTGCCGGTAGTAGCAATCGCGAGGCGCCACCTTATCCAAGAACTCCTCCATATCGGAAATGAGTAGCGGCTCGTTTTCATTGATCCGGATGGCAGCAGTGGTGTGACGGCAGAAGACCACTATGAATCCTGTCGTCACGGCTTCTTTGCTCACCAGCCGGTGAACCTCGTCGGTGATGTCGATCATCTGCGGTGCCCGTTCCGGAGTTACCCTTAGCGACAGGGTCTTGACCTGCGGCCCTGCCATGCTGCTCAGGCTGCTTCTTTCCATGTCAAACACCTCCCTCCAGTCCTCGCAATCTGTTGATGACCTCCTCGATAGCCTCGTCCGGCGTGGATGCCCCCGCCGTGACCCCCACCCTGCGCACCCCGTTGAACCATGGTCCGCTTATCTCATCAGCGGACTCTATGAAGTACGTTTGCACACCGGTTTCCTTGCATGTCTCCGCCAATTTCCGGGTATTGGCGGAGTTGCGGGAACCCACGACCAAGATCGCATCCACGCGCCGGGCCAGCTCACGCGCGCTGTCGTAGCGTCGCCCGGTTTCGGGGCACGTGGTGTCCACCACGTGCACCTCCTGCACCTGCGGCCCCAGACGCCTCACCAGCTGTGCTACGAAGCCCCAGAAGGTCTCTTGCCCTTTCGTTGTCTGGGAGATCAGCGCGAGCCTCTGATCTTTGATTTCTGGCAGTGAGTTCGGATCCAGCGTGGCATGTCCTCGTCCGTTGGTCCAGCTTAGTAGGCCCTTAACTTCCGGATGCGCAGCTTCGCCATAGATGAGTACTGTATAATCGTCTTCGGCCAGGCGTTTGGCCGCTTCCTGCGCCCGTTTCACAATGGGACAGGTGGTATCCACAAGCTCCAGATCGCGGCGTTCGATCTCTTGGTACAGTGCCTTGCTTGCCCCGTGGGCAGTGATGGCCACGGCCGGTTCGCGTACCTCCCGCAACTCGTCCGCTACACGGGCCCCCCGGGCGGACAGCGCGTCGACCACCTGTGCGTTGTGCACGATCGCCCCCAGGGTGGCCAACGGACCCTCCGTTTGCAGATGCTGGTTCACCATCTCTACGGCTCGGCGTACCCCGGGACAGAAGCCGTACACTTGCGCCAGTTCGATGGTCATTCCAACACGCTCCTCGCTCGCCCGAGGGCCATGAGCGGGAAGTAATGCCTGTACATGTGGTAGCGGATCATGAAGTCCGTGGGGAATCCAGTGCCGGTGAATTCTTCCTCTTCCCACGTGCCCTCGTCGGTTTGGGTTCGTACCAAGTATTCCACACCTCGCTCCACCGGCTCGCCCGTTTCGCCTGCGGCGATCAACGCCAGCAATGCCCACGCGGTCTGCGAAGCAGTGGAAGTGCCCCGTCCCCGCAGCGACTGCTCGTGGTAGGACAACACGTCTTCCCCCCATCCGCCGTCGTCGTTTTGCCGTGCTAGCAGCCAAGCGTGGGCTCGCTGCACTGCGGGAGAGTCTTGGGACATCCCGCAGGCGATGAGAGCGGGGACCGCAGCCCCCGTCCCATAGATATGGTTCACGCCCCAGCGGCCGTACCACGAGCCGTCTTCTTCCTGCTCCCGCAGCAGATAGCCCAGCCCGCGATCCAGCGCTGCGAAGCCTGGCCTGTCCCCCAGCTGAGCAAGGCACTCCACAACATGCGCGCTGACATCCGCCGAAGGGGGATCGAGTAGCTCCCCGAAATCGGCGAACGGGATTTCCCGGAGGAGTGTTCTCGTGTTGTTACGATCGAACGCTCCCCAGCCCCCTCCGCGCGATTGCATGCCTAGCAGCCACTCTCTGCCGCGGTCCAGGGCGAACCGTTTTGCCTTCTCCGGGAGGGCCAGGCGATCAAGGGCCATGAGCACAACCGCCGTGTCGTCGGTGTCCGGGTAAATATCGTTGTCCAACTCGAACGCCCATCCCCCGGGGCGGGCCGAGCAACGCGCCTGCCAGTCACCTCCGGTAAGGACCTGCTCGCCCAGAAGCCAATCCCCCGCCTTGAGGAGCGCGGGATGAGCTGGATCAACCCCCGCATCCAGTAGCCCCAGCAGCGCCAGTCCTGTGTCCCACACGGTGGAGATGCACGACTGTAACCGGAACGTCCCTCCCTCGCGGATGCCGTACCGATCGAACCCGGCGAGCCCCCTGCGCAGCACGGGGTTGGCCAGGTCATGCCCAAGCGTTGCCAACGCGATCAGAGAGTATACCCACGGTGGTTGGATTCCCCCCCAACAGCCGTCGACTTCCTGTCGGTCGATGATCCATTGTTCGCTTGCCCGCAGCGCTCTGTTCCGCAGAGGTTTCCAGGGGAAACGCTCGTACAGCCTGAGCAGCTTGTCTGCAACGCGAAATGCGGCTGCCCATAGGCCGGGCTTGCGGGGCAGCGAAAGGTCGGCTACTTCCTTTCCTCCAGGAAACAGCTCGTCCAGCGTCTCCTCTCGGGGCAGAGGGAACGTAGGTTTCTTCACCCGCAGCACCGCCAGGGGGAGGATGGTTCCCCGGGCCCACGAGGCGAACGAGTACAGGTTTACCGGGAACCAGCGCGGCAGCAGTACGAGCTCGGGTGGGAGCATAGGGGTGGCGTCCCACGGCCACTCCCCCAAGAGAGCAAGCCAGATCTTGGTGAATACCCGTGCATTGGGTACGCCGCCCTTCTCCAGAATCCAGGCCCGGGCACGCGTCATCTCCTCCGATGCCGGATCGACTCCGGCCATCTTAAGCGCCACGTACGCCTCCACCGTGGTAGAAAGCTCCCCAGGGCCTCCCTTCCAGTTGGCCCATGTACCATCGCGCCGCTGCTCTCTCAGAAGGTACTTGGCGATCGCGTGCCAGAGTTCACGATCGCCCACGCCCAGAATATGTGTGAGAAACAGGTGTTCAGCGGTGATTGAGACATTGCTTTCCAGCTCTGCCCACCAATAGCCCTCGCGGTACTGTTGATCCAACAGCCACTCCCCCCCTCGATCCAGCGTCCGCTGCAGGCCAGTGAGGAGTGAGGCGTGAGGCGTGAGGCGTGAACTGTCAATCCCTTGTGACGTTGCCTGCTGACTGCGATCGGTGAGATTGTTCTGCTCAGGCATGAGCACCTCCTTGGGTAGCTGAATGAGTATTCGCTTGGCAGTTGGTGTGCTGTTGATCTGCGTCTGTGTGTTGAGCTAACCCCACCTCGCGCCGCACTTCTTCCACCAACCGGTCGGCGAGGTGTGACTCAGGAACCTTTGGCTGGGACACTTGACCGCGAACGTAGATTGTGCCTTGCCCGCGGCCGCCGAGGATGGCGAAGTCGGCCCGCTCGGC